>CAZJOD010000236.1:0-1860 GCA_964547525.1 uncultured Clostridiaceae bacterium | reverse complement strand
TTGGTTAAGGGAAAAGAATACTTTATAAAAATCGGTACTTCAAAAGTAAGTGCCACTTTAATCAATGTAATAAAAGTTATGAACGCATCGAATTTAACCGACAGTACGAAAGATTATGTGGGAAGACACGAAGTAGCGGAATGTGTATTTGAGTTAAAGAAAGATATCGCTTTTGATTTGACTGATGAAATTCCTGTAACCGGTCGATTTGTTATAATTGATGAATATGAAATTGCAGGCGGAGGTATAATAACATCCCAGGTTAAGGACAAGCACAGTCAAGTACGAGATTATGTATTGCAAAGGAATTTGAAATGGGAAAAAAGCAATATAGGCAGAGATCTAAGAACGATAAGATACAAACAGAAACCCGCTCTTGTGATTATTACGGGAGAAGAAAATTCGGATAAAAAAGAATTGGCAAGGGAAATCGAAAAGTTATTATTTGAAAACGGTGAGTTGGTATATTTTTTAGGAATAGGAAATGTAGTTTACGGAGTTGACGCCGACCTAAAAGCAAACCAATCCGATAGGTCGATGAAGGATCCTAACAGAGGCGAGCATCTGAGACGTTTAGGGGAAGTTGCCAACTTATTGCTGGATGCAGGTATGATTTTAATAATAACAGCGGTAGAATTAACAGCGGAAGATATTGATATTATAAACACTACAGTGAATCCTCCGCATTTATGTGTTGCATGGGTAGGAGATAAAGTAACCACAGACATAAAATACGATATGAAATTTAATGATGAAGATCATCATAAAAACGCATCAAAAATTAAAAAGTATTTAAGCGAAACCGGTATAATTTTTAATCCGTTTTAAAAACACTGTAAATTGTGTACAGGTGGATGTTAAGAGGTATAAAGTATGACAAATAAAAACATAGTTTGGAGTAACGACGGAACGAATTACGACCAACGCTGTAAAATTCTAAATCAAAAAGGTATGATTATATGGTTCACCGGACTGTCCGGGTCGGGAAAATCCGCCATTGCCGGTGAATTGCAAAATAAATTGGCTAATGAAGGTCGAGCGTGTTATCGACTCGACGGAGATAATATTCGTCATGGGCTTAATTCGGATTTAGGGTTTTGTAGTACCGATAGAGATGAAAATATAAGGAGGATAGCTGAAGTTGCAGCACTTTTTAAGGATGCGGGTTTAATTACTTTAGTGTCTTTTATCTCACCCTATGAAAAAATGCGTGAATTTGCCAGGTCTAAAACAGACAAGGGTTCATTTTTTCTAGTATATGTAAAAGCCGACATAAAGACTTGTATAAATCGAGATACGAAAGGCTTATATAAAAAAGCTCTAGCCGGAGATGTTAAAGATTTTACAGGTATAAGTGCTCCGTATGAAGAGCCTGTAGATGCCGATCTTATATTAGATACGGATAATTATACACTGCAAGAATGTGTCGATAATTTGTATGAGCTTGTATCTGACAAATTGAAACTATAATTAAGCTGTAAAAAGCTTATTATTAAAATTGTATGATGTAAATGTTGAACTGTTAAATATGTGTTAAAAAATTTAGTGTATACAAGGGTATTCATTGGTACAAACTTTTTCCCTTGACTTACATGTATGGAAAGATATAATATATTTATACATTAATAATGGTTCTACTGCAAAAACTTTATTTAATGCAGTGAAATCATAATAGATTACTAAGTTTAAAGGAGTGACTTTTTATGGCAAGAGAAACAGGAAATGTTTCAATTAACACCGAGAATATATTCCCGATTATAAAGAAATGGTTGTATTCGGATAAGGACATTTTTTTAAGGGAAATCATATCCAATTCAGTAGATGCAATTGAAAAACATAAAAGGTTGGTCAGTTTAGGAG
>CAZJOD010000235.1:0-4418 GCA_964547525.1 uncultured Clostridiaceae bacterium | reverse complement strand
AGGCTAAATTCTATTTTCAATAAAAAAACCCATAAACCGGTCTATCGATTCATAGATTATGATGTGGCTAAGGTGGTATGAAATGATAGAATAAAAAACTTTGGCTGGTATACTTAAATCATTGTTTTCTTATTCACTTTTACTTTTATCTTGTCAAGATATCCTTGCAGGTTATCCAATTATTAACTGCTTACAGAAGATCAAATAGGAGTATGAAATCAAGACGGTAGGTATTCCACTGCTTATAATTTTTTATGTGTTAACAACCCGGTAAAAAAAAGAGGTAATCGTGAAGACATCCGCCATTAAGCAAATCAATATCATATCCAAAAATAAAATACGTAAAATGTAAAAACAGCAATAACAAAATTAATAACAGTTAACAACAGGGATACACCAAAGTTTTTCCACACAGATAATGCAACTAACTGTTTAATTTTTGCTATTGAAGATGTAATTCCTGTTATAAATATTGGTAGAATTAGAAATAACATTACTACTTGTTTGGGTGATATTCCATGATTCAAATTGACATGCCATAGGATAACAAGTAAACAACAGGTTAAGGCTGTTAAACTAACTACAGTAAAATATTTCTCATTAAATAGCTTAACAAATACCACTGTGACAACTGATTGCAATATTACCGGAAGAATTATCTCAAAGCTATCCTTAGGAAATAACAATAAGCTTCCAAACAACGCTGAATACGCCATTTAAACAACCCAAATTAATACAATATAGTGGTGTAATCTAATCTTAAGCAAACACCTCACTGAATTGGGTCCAATTGAATTGGATATTCCTCGAGACAGAAAAAGTGAATTCACCCCTAAACTCATCCCAAAATTCAAAAGGGATGTATCAGGCATAGAAGACAAAGTAATTTCTCTTTATGCAAGAGGTATGTCCACTAGAGATATACATGATCAAATAAAAGATCTGTATGGTGTAGAGATATCGGCTGAAATCGTAAGTAATATAACCGAACGAATATTGCCGGAAATAAAAGAATGGCAAAACAGGCCGTTAAATCCCATATATAGTTTTGTCTTTTTGGATGCTATTTACTATAAAGTTAGTGAAGACGGTCATTTCTTAAATCGTGCCGCATATGTGGTTATTGGTGTGGATATTGACGGTATGAAAGATATCTTGGGCATATGGATTGGTGAAAACGAATCGTCAAAGTTTTGGCTTGGTATATTGAATGAACTTAAAAACAGAGGTGTGAATGATATCCTGGTATTTAGTGTAGACGGACTTACAGGCATAAAAGAAGCCATACAATCCGTATATCCGCAAGCAGAAATACATAGGTGCATAATTCATCAATTGCGTAACAGTTTTAAATATATTCCGTATAAGAACATTAAGGAGTTTGCAAGAGATTTCAAGTTGGTGTATACCGCTGTCAGTGAAGAAGAAGCGTTGAGTAATCTATACGAACTTAAAGAAAAATGGGGCAAGCAGTATCCTTTTGCTTTTAGGAGCTGGGAAACCAATTGGGATGTATTAAGCCCGTTTTTCAAGTTCCCGGCAGAGATACGAAAAATAATATATACCACAAATATCATCGAAGGATTGCATCGGCAATTTAGAAAGGTGACAAAAACCAAAACGATATTTCCTTCGGACACATCGTTATCGAAAATGTTGTATCTTGCATCTAAGAATGTCATGGGTAAATGGTGTCGACGTTATACGGGTTGGGATAAGGTCTTAAGTCAGCTTATAATCATGTACGGAGAGCGTTTGGAAAAATACGTTTAAGAGGATCACCCCCACCGCCCTAAAGGGCTCCAGGCTTTCTTTTCCGGAAAAGAAAGCCTGCCAAAGAAACCGGTCCTCATTGCCGGACAAGCTAGACCCCACAAAATAAAGGGAATAGCATAGAATACCCAGTATACTAATTATGAACAAAAATAATTAAAATTAAGTATGAAAGGACAGAATTTGGGAAATATTATACTATATAAACCAATAGTCTTAAGAATATAAACTGAATTGAATTTCTTTGCTTGAAATGAGAAATCCAACCCCATACACAAAAATATTTACACACCCTTTAAAAAAAATTCCAAATACCTTTTTTTCTAGGTTTACAGTCCTCACATACGAATAAGTACTGATCTTTTTGTTTTACATCTTCCCGCAAATAATATACGCCACATTTAGAACATTCAATATACTTCTCATCAAAACACTCCTGACATATACAATTGTAACCTTTTTCCGCTTTATCTTTCATATCTTCCTTAAGATAAGAATTGCCACATTCCATACATTCCTCATATTTCCGATTAAACTTATGGCTTTTTTTCTTCTTTTCATGTCCACAATCATCACATACAAATGAGTATTCGTCTTTTACTTTTGTATATTTTCGCAAATAAAATTCACCACATTTTGTACATTCAATATAGCTTTCTTCAAAACACTCTGGACATATACAGTCGTAGCCTTTTTCCTCTTTGTCTTCCATATCTGCCTTGAGATAAATTTCGTCGCAATGCGAACATTTTATATATTTCTCATCAAAACACTCCTGACATATACAGTGATAGCCTTTTTCCGCTTTATCTTCCATATCTGCCTGTAGATAAATACAGTCACAATCCGAACATTCTTCATATTTTTCATTAAAACATGAATCACAAACACACATTTGTACCCCATCATAAAAGAAATAATGCAATTCATCCGAATCACACATTTGATAACACTCATCACATTCAAATTGATCATCATCTTGATTGCTCATCCTAGAATCCTCCTTTGCTATAATAGTAGGTAAACCCATAAGGTTTACATAAATATAATTATAACCATTTGTGGTGTCTATTTCAAGTAATACTTGATAACCAGATTTTATTAATAGTAAATAACTTAAGTGCATTCCCAACCGATATGTTGAGGAAAAAATATATGTCAGATAAATCCAAATAGAAAAAGAGTCCGCTACTCAATTTAGAATACTAGAGATAAGAGATACTATTTGCTATTGCTTCTGCACGGTGCACATAATATGAGACCAGTTATACCGGAACGTGTTACTCCACCATGATTATTCGATGTTATTTTATATAGTAAAATAAGCAAAAACATTTCAGTTATCTTACTATATAAAATAACACAAAACCACAATTAGCGACATTTTATACCAAAATCATTGTTTTCTTTCTCGCTCTATACCACAATAAATTAGAAATCAGTTTACGGAGGCAGAATACATACCTAGAAAAATCCGGAGACAACTCATCATATAATGTGCAGGAGCATAAACGAGATATATCTTTTTAAGAATGATAACGATAAAAGAAGATACCTTCAACTTATGATGCAATATAAACAAAAATTTAACTGTGCCATTCTTACCTATTGTCTCATGGACACCTATATCCATATACAATTCGATCCTCAAGGTTGTGACTTATCCAAATTCATGCACGGCTTGAATTTAAATTATGCTCTTTACTACAATATAAAATATAACTGGCACGGCCATGTATTTCAAAACAGATTTCTAAACAATGTCATAGAAACCGATGATTATAACCTGGCCGTATCAGCTTACATACATAACAATCCGAAAGATATTCCCGGTTACATTGATTGTGTTCACACATATCCATTTTCTTCTTACGGCATCTATATAAATCAAATCACAGACGATTTAGGCTTTATCAATAAAGATTATATCCTGTTACATTTTGATAAAAATTCCGATGCAGCTATAAAACTATATATGGAATTTGTAACAAGCTGCAATAAAGTTAAACAAAAACAAAAAATACTTGATTTGGTTCATTCAAGTATAACAAAGGAACCATATGAATATCGTAGCTACAGGCAGATATACCGTAGAGGTCTTCCACCTGATACAATAATTAAAACGGTTACAGATGCTTTAAACATTCAAATTCCTAATTTCATTAAACTGAAATACAACCGCTCCATATCCGATATTAAAGCCATATCCGTATTTCTCATGAGATGTTTAAGCAACAGTTCTTGCAAAGATATCTGTAAAACTCTTGGTGATATAACCTTATCTCAAACAGCCAAACTCAATAACAAAGGTTTCAACCTGATGCAGAAAACAAAATACAAAGATCTTTTGCCTCTGCTCTTGGAGAATATAAGGGTAGCTTAAACCTAAAAAATAAAAGAATAAGCAATTAATAATACACTAATCTAAACTAATCTATAAAAAAATTCTTTCATTTCTAAACATGGTGATAACCATGTTCTTTTATTCAAAGTTTGTTTAAATAGTTAGTCTATTTTTGCACTAGATTCAGCCGAGAATCATTAAATTTTAACCTGAAATCCACTTTATAATTAGCGTAGACACAACCTAAACATACATCTTAATGACAATCCTCGAAAATCCTTGAATAATAAGGGTTTTGGAG
>CAZJOD010000234.1:0-4496 GCA_964547525.1 uncultured Clostridiaceae bacterium | reverse complement strand
TTACAATTGTCAATGCTTAATTATTAATTTATTTAATAATTTTAAATATTTTAAATTTTTTTGATTAATGATTTATATTTATTGCAATATTTTTATGTTTTAATGTTATAATTATTTATTATTTAACTTATATATTTTATTCATCATATTACTATTATTAATTAGTGTGATACTATTAAATAATAGTAGTATATCTTAACTTTATTTATTGAATAAAAAAATACGATATGCTAGTTATGATTCAATACTATTTCATAAAGAGATGTAAAATAAAGGTTGATAATTGTTTATTAAAATATAATAATTATATTTGACTATTTTAATATTAATTGCATTACCGACTTTAAAATTAATAATTTCTCATTTGTAATTTTGTAACAGGAAATATACTGTAATTTTCTATTTTAAAATAAAGTATATGCATGCAAATGAATAAGCCAGGCCCTCATGCTAACTCCAGATACATTTATCGTTAATTTATTATCTACAGATAACTTTCTTTTTAATATGATACAAAGAATTTTATTGTTCATGTTCAGATTCCTTACCTATATTACTATAAATATAATCCATATCGCTATAAATCATCTTCTTGCAATCCAGTGAAGATAGTTTTGAAATAGTCCTAATATATTCAGGTGTTATCCGGCTCGATGTTATCAGCGATTTTATCAACATTGAGGCAGCTTCTGTGAATGTTAATTTCAATATTTATGAAGCATATTTAATCAATCGTACATCATGACCTTTTTTAAATAATAAAAGGATTATACATTGCAAGCAAAGCTTTTTATAAAGCTCAGTATCTTCTGTATCAATGTGAAAATCAGGCTTGTGATATAGGCATTGTAATCTATATATTATTTATTCCCTTACGTGCTTCTACTATTTTCATCAAATGTATTTTTGCAGTCTGAAGTCTTCTAAATTGACAAGCACCATCAACTGCATCAAGATGTCCGTAATGCATAAATGCCGTGGCTGCACATCCTTTTTCGCAGTCATTACGGTTGATACACCTATCACAATTAAAATCCATCTTTTGCCTTTCCATTAGTCTCCTACGAATTCCACCAATATTTATTTGAATAACACTAAAATCAAGGTCATATACTGAACCGATGGAAAATTGATCATCGTATAGATTCTGGCATGGTTGTATACTACCATTAGACTTTATACAGATACTCAACGCTTCCGATTCTTTTATCAACGGGCAACGGAATGTTGCGTATGGAAGTTTTGTTTCAATATTAAACTTTTTTCTCATTGTGTTTATTTGCTCTATTACTCGAAGTTTTTCATACTCATTAAGACTCATATCAGGCCAATGATCATTTGCATGCCCCATCCTTTCTGCAAATGCAAACGAAGGTTTACACCAATGTTCTACCGCAAGTTCAAAATATTCCTTTATCTGATTCATATTATATCTTGATACAACCATTTTTATGATAGGCTGATTCTTTGGTTTGAGCAAGGAGAGATTTTTTAATGTTTTCACATAATTACCTTTGCCTCTTGTCTTTGCGTGTGTATCTTCATCAACACCATCAATACTAAATTGCACTGTATAACGATTATCTGTTTCAAGAAGATTATTAAATCGTTCATCTTTTATTGTTCCGTTTGTCACAACAAAAAAGGAGAAGCTACGAAACTTCTCCATCACATCCAAAATCTGTTCCCATTGAGTATGCATCAAAGGCTCTCCGCCTGAAATATCGAATGTTGTTAATTCTTGATACATATTCATGGATACAAAAATTTTCTCCAGAACTTCCGGTGATAATTTTTGCGATTTCTTACTTGAACCGGATGCGTTATAACAGTGTCTGCAGTTCATATTACAGTTGTTTGTTATTTCTATGTATACAGGCTGATCATAAGTCATATCTCTTTCTCATGGACAATTAAGCATTGTTCAACAAGCCGACTAATAAATTGCCGAATATCCATTTCAATGGTACAGCGTTCCCCCTCAAACTCTTCAACCAGCATAGCAATGACACTTTCTATATCGTTTACAACATTAAAACAACCCATTATATTTGACGCTATGTCGTCGAGTACATAAAAGTTGCCTGTATCGCTGTCAAAAAACACACTTCCTTCATTTTCTCCAAGGGAAATTTCGTCTAACGTTTCTCTTTTTTTAAATTTCATCATCACTTGCTAATTCTAATCGGAGTGCATTCGTCCACGAAACCCGAACATGCTCCTGAAACAATCATAATCTTAAGTTCATCTGATGATATTATCTCCATATTCGGTTGACTCCATTTCTTCTTTGACTTCTTTTGTTCCATATGAAATCTCCTTTCTTACATTATGAAGTTATTTTCTTGAGTAGCTGTATTGCTGATTGTACCGCTTCAGGCCTTAATTTGTAATATGTCTTTTTTCCTTCATTTCTTCTGCTGACTAGACCTGACGAGCATAATATATCAAGATGAAACGACAAGGAAGATACCGGTGACTCAAGTCTTTCGCCAATCTCAGCAGCATATAGCTCCTCATGTTTTATAAGTTGGATGATTTGCATTCTTGTGCTATCAGTAAACGACTTGAAAAACTCCGTCGCGTCAGTATTTATTTCTTCGATTACATGCAATCCCTTATCATACTCATAACCGAGATATACGTTCAAAGTACGATTATTTCCCTTGTACTGCACGGTATACGGTGCAAATAAAGAAACGGCAAAACAGACGGTTGTATACTTGTCACCTTCTATAAGTTGCTCATACTTTTCATCTCTGCCTTTAATAATGTTTTCACCATTTTTACTGAATTCTCCTTTTACGATAGTATAATAATCCTGTAAAAACTTTTGATTTATCTTATACTCCTCTTCAATCTCTCCTGCTACATCTTTAAAAACATCATATAATTCATCTAAAATTTCTTTCGGGTTATTAAGAAAATTCACTAGGTCCCATTTCACATCCAGAGGCATATTAAGACCATCTAAAAATTTCATAAGCATCTGTTTATTTTCAACAAGAAAAGCATAAAACGAATCCGGAAAGTTATTTTTAGGGTCATAATACGATAGAATTTCCTTTGACATTTCAGAAACATCAAATAAGTGGAATTTATCCAAAACATCTTGAATGGAATTAATATCGATTAATTCTTTTGAAAATAATACGGAAAAAAAACTCTTCCCTTTTTCTCCGACACGAAAAAACAATTTAATACTTCGGTCGTATTCCCGTATTAATGAATAAATACGCGAATATGCGTTTGCAATATTTTCATGAACCACAATTCCAATCTCAGTATAAAGTTCCTCAATTTTTTCAAAACGCGCAGCCAAGTTCAACACTGCAAAAAAGTCATATATTTTCCCTTTTTCGGGCTCAAATAAATATTTCATATTATTTATATTAACCTTCCTTTCTATAAACTATAATAACGTAATATATATGTAATGTCAATTTAAATATTATAAAAAAATAATATAAATACACTATAATTAATTATTTAATTTAATATTTTTATTTTATTTAAGCAATATAATATATAATAATATAGCTTACTGTATTTTATTTATATTATTTTTAGAAAATGAAGCAAATTACCAGAATCATTATTGCTTTAAGCATATTTTATAATCTATCGTCAACATAATTCTTGGTATACTCTATATAGCTTGTTATTTCTTAATTATTACTAACCTATTTTCTCTATTACCAGTTCTAAATCTCAGTCCCGTCCTTGAAAGAAAAAACCATCTTTTTGTCGGCAAGTACCGTAACCTTATCAACAACCGCCATCCATATCTTTTCGTCAAATTCCGTCAACACCAGCGGTCGATTTTCAATATACTTTATGAACGCTTCAATGATCTTGAATTTATTTAGCTTTTCCTGTTTTTTACCTTCGGTAATCCGGTCCAGAACTTTTTCAGAACGCTCTAAATAATTATTTTCAGAACGATCTCGTATTTCCTTTTTGGGCAAGTTCAGTCACAACCTCGATTTCTTTCTTTAATTTCTCCAGCTCTTTGTCAATCCCGGTATAATCGCTTAATAGCCGTTGAGCCGTTCTACAGTCTTTTATCAGCTCATCACGGTTACCCATAAGTTTATTAAAAGCTTCAAGGAATTTTTGCTTGACGGTGTTCTCGTCAACGTGCGGTGTTTTGCACGGTGTTTCGTTTTTATACTTTTCATTACACCGCCATATGACTCGACGGTATTTATCGGTGGAGTTCCACACCTTGCTGCCGAAGTATCCACCGCAACTTTCACAGACTATTTTAGCCGAAAAAGGACTGTTGCAACCGGTCGGCCTGCCAATTTTCTTGCGACGTTCAATCTTCATTTGCACCGCGTCAAACTCACAAGGCTCGATAATGGGCTTATGGCTGTTTTCAACATAGTATTGCGGTATTTCACCGTTGTTTACTTTTTGTTTTTTACTTAGAAAATCAGTAAGCGTCAAAACGACCGTACCTTTTTATATTCTATAGATTTGAGATAATACCT
>CAZJOD010000233.1:0-4504 GCA_964547525.1 uncultured Clostridiaceae bacterium | reverse complement strand
AAGAAAAAATTAATGTCATTATACATAATTAGACCCGGAGCCGCATCGAGCGTCCCCGGGCCGGCGTACATTTTTAAAAGCTAGTTTTAAAAATGTTTCCTATTTCGTTATATAATAAATTATGTCGTTTTGAAAGAAAAAATTAATGTCATTATACATAATTAGACCCGGAGCCGCATCGAGCGTCCCCGGGCCGGCGTACATTTTTAAAAGCTAGTTTTAAAAATGTTTCCTATTTCGTAACTGCAAGTTATTTCAGACCGTTCAAATCATACGGTGTTTCTTGATATACATAATAGTTTAACCAATTGGTATATAACAAATTGGCATGGCCTCTCCAATTTACAATCGGTTCTTTTGTCGGATCGTCATTCGGAAAATAATTTTTAGGAATTTGGATCTTTTGACCCTTGCCCCGGTCTCTTTCATATTCATATTTTAATGTGGCCGGATCATATTCCGAATGACCGGCTACAAATATCTGTCGACCGTCTTTTGAAGCAACTATATATATACCCGCTTCATCAGATTCTGACAAAATTTCAAGCAGATCGACTTTTTGAATATCACTCTTTCTCACCTCGGTATACCTGGAATGAGGCGCATAAAAACAATCGTCAAAACCTCTGAACAATTTTACATACTTTCTCGATATTCCATGTTTAAAAACACCTGACAATTTATCTTCCATCATGTACTTAGGTATTCCATAATGATGATACAATCCCGCCTGAGCTCCCCAGCATATATGAAAAGTCGAAAAAACATTGTGCACACTCCAATCCATAAGCTCGGTAAGTTCACTCCAATAATCCACATCTTCAAAATTCATATGCTCCACAGGAGCCCCTGTTATAATCAATCCGTCAAATTTTTCGGTTTTAACATCATCAAATTGTTTATAAAAAGCCAAAAGATGTTCTTCCGAAGTATTTCTTGATTTATGTGAAGCCGGATGCAACAATACAACCTCAACCTGAAGAGGTGAATTACCTATTAATCTTAGTAACTGAGTTTCGGTGGTTATTTTCGTCGGCATTAGATTCATTACAGCCACTTTTAAAGGGCGAATATCCTGATGAACAGCCCTGTGTTCGGTCATAACAAAAATATTTTCATTTACTAAAGTATCGAAAGCCGGCAAACTGTCCGGTATTTTTATAGGCATCCTCTTTCCTCCCTTACTTTACATCATACAAACCTGTAGACAAATATCTCTCTCCCGTATCCGGCAATATAACCACAACAGTTTTTCCCGCATTTTCCGGTCTTCTTGCCGTTTCAGCCGCTGCAAAAGCCGCAGCTCCCGATGAAACACCAACCAACAAACCTTCGGTAACAGCCAACTTTTGTGATGTTTCAAAAGCATCTTCATTTTTAACCTTAATAATTTCATCTGCAATATTTACATTCAGAACATCAGGTATGAATCCGGCTCCTATACCTTGTATTTTATGAGGGCCCGGTTTACCTCCGGAAATAACCGGTGAGTCGAAAGGTTCCACTGCAATTATCTTAATATTTGGTTTTTTTGTTTTTAAAGCTTCGCCCACACCGGTTAAAGTACCTCCCGTCCCGACCCCGGCAACAAAGAAATCCAGCTCACCATCGGTGTCTCTCCATATTTCTTCGGCTGTGGTTTTTCTGTGGATCTCCGGATTAACCGGATTTTGGAACTGGCGAGGTATATAAGTGTTTTCCATTTCATTCAGCAGCTCCTCCGCTCTTCTTATAGCACCCTTCATTCCTTCGGAGCCCGGAGTCAATACCAATTCGGCCCCTAACGCTTTAAGTAAATTTCTCCTTTCTATGCTCATGGTATCCGGCATAGTCAAGATCAACTTATACCCCTTTGCAGCGGCAACATAAGCAAGAGCAATTCCTGTATTCCCACTAGTCGGTTCAATAATTATTGTATTTTTTTTAATTAATCCCTTATCTTCGGCATCTTTAATCATAGCATAGCCTATCCTGTCCTTTACACTACCTCCGGGATTAAAATATTCAAGTTTTGCAACCACTTTAGCCGCCAAACCGTTTAATTTGTTAAAATTTGATAACTCCAACAAAGGAGTATTTCCTATTAATTCCGGTAAACTTTTTGCTATTTTCATTTATCTAGTCTCCCTCCACATTATATTGACCTAAATATTTTTAATATTTATCATATATAAAACATATAACCTTTTTGTTTTTGAGATTCATATTTCTTTACCAGCTCTCCCAATGTAATTTTATCCACCACTTCCTCAATGGAATCACCAATCTTCTCCCATATGTATTTTGTTGCACAATCATCGGAACGATTACAGCCACAGGTTGTTTCACCGTCTACACAATGTACCGGTGCAAGCGAACCCTCTAATGCTCTTAAAACAGTACCCACAGTTATGTTATAAGGATCATCTTTAAGCATATATCCCCCTTGAGCCCCCCTTACACCTGAAACTATACCTTCTTTTCTTAATACCGCAAAAAGCTGTTCAAGATAACTTATGGACAAGTTCCGCCTTTCTGCGATATTTCCTAAAGCAACGGTACCTTCGGTATGCATAATAGCCATATCCAATACCGCCATTACCCCATATATCCCTTTTGTTGATAATTTCAAAGCAAACATCCTTTCTCAAAGAACTTCCGACTTTTATCTATGATGTCCCCACCTATAACAACATCGTTGTCATACCTTAACAATTTATACTTTCATTGCAACCTGCAATGCCCTGTCAAGATCATATATTAAATCCTCAGGATCTTCCAACCCGATAGAAACCCTTATCATCTCCGGTGTCACCCCCGACAGTCTTTGCTCTTTCTCGGTCAACTGTGAATGGGTCGTACCGGCGGGATGGATTACAAGTGATTTGGCATCTGCAACATTGGCTAAATGGGAGAAAATTTTCAGGTTCTCAATAAACTTTTTACCTGCTTGTATTCCACCTTTTATCTCAAAAGTAAAAATTGCACCTACACCTTTTGGAAAGTATTTCTCGGCCAGCTTATGGTATTTATTGTCCGGCAGCTGAGGATAATTTACTTTTGTCACCAAAGGATTACTATTTAAAAAGTCTATTATTTTTCGTGTATTGGAGCAATGTTTTTCCATTCTCAATGAAAGCGTTTCCAAGCCTTGAAGGAATAAAAAGGCATTGAACGGGCTTAACGAAGCTCCGGTGTCTCTCAATAGTTGTACACGGGCTTTGGCAATATATGCACCGCTGCCAAACGTATCGACATATCTTAATCCATGATAACTCGGATCGGGTTCGGTTAAATCTTTAAATTTATCTGTAGCTGACCAATCGAATTTTCCGGAGTCGACAATAACTCCTCCGATCGAAGTTCCATGCCCTCCAATGTATTTTGTAGCCGAATAAACTGTTACATCCGCACCAAAATCAAAAGCTCTGATAAGATAAGGTGTTCCGAAAGTATTGTCGATTATAAGAGGTATCCCGTTTTCATGAGCTATATCAGCTACCGATTGTATATCAATAAGGTTTATACCCGGGTTGCCGATTGATTCGATAAACACGGCTTTTGTATTTTGGTCTATAGCCTTTCGGAAATTTTCCGGATCATCCGGGTCTACAAATTTTACATTGACACCAAATCTGGGTAATGTCAACGAAAACAGGTTGTATGTTCCACCGTATAAAGTACTTGCCGCAACAATATTATCACCGGCTCTTGTAATGTTCAAAATTGAATAAGTAACCGCCGCCGATCCGGAAGACACGGCTAAAGCCCCCACCCCTCCGTCTAAAGCCGCCATTCTTTTTTCGAAAACATCTGTAGTAGGATTCATAATTCTTGTGTATATGTTTCCTTCTTTTTTTAGAGCGAATAAATCCGCAGCATGTTCGGTGTTTTCAAAGACAAACGAAGTGGTTTGGTATATGGGTACCGCTCTTGAGCCTGTTTCACAATCAGGCTTTTGTCCCGCATGGACTTGTAATGTGTCGAATTTAAATTTTCTTTCTTCCATATGACCATTATCCTTTCAAATTTTTTTAAACTATGATATAAAAATTATCATATATAATACATATCTCCGGTATTTCCTCTTATTATCTTATATCGATTTACCATATCCTCCAGTGTTATAGTATCAACAGTAAGGTTGATATTTTCATTTACCTTATACCAAATATTTTTATATAGGAAATCGTGCAAGTCGTTGTATTTAACTTTCTCATTATCTTTGTCTACTATAGATAGATCTCCTTCTAATACTCTTAGTACAATTCCTACCGTAATGTTTGAAGGACTATCGGCAAGCATATATCCACCCTGTGCCCCTTTTACACTGTTAACTAATCCGGCTTTTTTTAAAGTTGAAAATATATGTTCCAGATAACCTGTTGATACATCCTGCCTTTCGGCGATATCTGAGAGTGTCATATGCTCACCTGTAGAATTTACAGCCATATCAACCATTGCACGTAATCCGTAACGGCTTTTTGTAGAAAGTTTCATATTGTATCTCCTTTATATCTTACAA
>CAZJOD010000232.1:0-4540 GCA_964547525.1 uncultured Clostridiaceae bacterium | reverse complement strand
GAGGAGATATGTTAGGACATATTGATTTTAATAATGTTCGAAAAAGTTGGGATAAATTTTGGTGTAACGAAAACGAAAGACCGACACTGTCTATAATATTACCGAAAGAAGGGGTTGAAGCTATGCAACAACCGGCCTATCTTGAAGCATTTAATGGTGATTATGCGAGAGTCGCTCAAAAGGTTGCCAAGTATGTAGAAACACACACTTTTTTAGGTGAAGCCATACCGTTTCATTATCTTGAGTTAGGAGCGGATCATTTTGCGGCATTATTAGGTGCTGACCTTGAACTAAGTGCAAGTGGAGACACCTCATGGGCGATTCATACTTTGCATGAATTAACAAATGCGGATATAAAGTTTGATAAAAGTGGTGTATGGTGGCAGAAAACAGTAGAATACTATAAAGTTTTACGCAATGTGCTAGGCGATGAAGTAATGATTGCGGCACCATCTTTATCATCCGGGTTAGATGCTTTAGTCGCTTTGAGAGGAGCAACGAATGTTCTGTATGATTTACTTGATAATCCTAACGATGTACATGATATACTCAGTCAAATAAATATTGCATATGCCCAAATATTGAATGCATGTGCCGAATTGTTTGAATATAAGAAATACGGTAGTATAAACAGACACGGAATGTATAGTACCGGATTAATGGGAATCCACCAATGTGATTTTTCATGTATGTTATCACCTTTTATGTTTGAAGAATTTGTCGTCCCCATTCTTGAGTATGAAATGTCACTACATGATGCGGTAGAATATCATTTAGACGGCCCCGGTGCTTTGCAACATCTTAATAGATTATCTCAGATCAAAAAGCTAGATATTATACAATGGGTACCCGGTGCAGGTGACCCGGAGAAAATGGATTGGACACACCTGTATTCTAAAATTGTATCACTTGGAAAAGGCTTAATTTTAGGTGTAAGAGCAGATGATCTAATAACAAAATGTGAACTGTTTCCTACCAAAAAGGTGTTTTATAAAATATATGGTATTGATACACAGGCGCAAGCACAAAAATTAATTGAGCAAGTAGAAAGGTTTTATGATAAAAACAGAAGTTAGCATATTAAATATAGATAGTAATACTCTTATGTAGTGAAATCACTTTAATATAAAAAACAATTTATTAAGGATGTAAATTCAATAAGGTTATGATACAATCTACCTGATTGTTGCTTTTATGCAAGCGGTTACGGTATCAATTTAAAAAGGAGTAAACATATATGAGAAGCTTTGAATATGATACTACCAAGACTTCACGTACTTTTTATACGGAAGAAAAAGTACTGAATGCGAAAAAAAACATTGGAAAGTTTGATTGGGCAAAAAAAGAAAAAAATGAGGTGGTTGCAGCCGCCGAAGAGTATCTTGAATATGGAATCGATAGGTTATTAGTTTATGTGACACAGCAAAATTTACCAAGAAGTTATGGTGTCAACCAAATGAAAGGATGCCCTGTATGTGGTAAAGGGATAGACAAATTCGGAAATTATCCATACCTTGCCGATCCACTCGGTGAACCGTTTAAACTAAAATGTCCGAATTGTAAGTCTGTTTTTCCATCTAATGATTTTGATTCATATTATAAGAGCGGCCTTGATGAAGACGGAAGATTTCATTATGATAAAGCCGATTCGAAGTACCTTATAAATGAGCTATATCCTGACAAACCGTCGGATTGGTGTGTCGACAACGGGTTTGGTTGGATTGATCCCGTAGGATGTAAAACTAAATCCTTCAGTACGGTATACGACAAAGAAAAAGGAAGTATCGTAAAAGATACGACTATTGGTGACAATCGGTATACTTTCATTGCATATTTTAATCACTGGTACATATGGATTCACAATTTTAACGGTGTTATGGCAAAAGGTCTTGTAACAAGTGCTATTGCTAATTTCAGGGATGCATATTTATACACCGGAGATGAAAAATATGCACAAGCCGGTTTGGTTATATTAAACCGTGTAGCCGATTTTTATAGGGAATTTGATGCATGCGTTTACAAATGGGAAGATAATTTCCGTCATTCCGGTGGGGCATGGGGAAAAATTGTCGGATCTATTTGGGAAGAAGGTGTAGTGGATCATTTTATTATGGCATATGATGCCTTTTTTCCCGCAATCAATAAAGGAGCTCTGGATAAAATCAACTCGGAACAATTCTATATAAACAATCCTGTTGCTCCTAAAATGGTAAAAGATATAAAATTGAACATAGAAAACAACATTCTCTACCAAATATTGCCTGAAGTTATTAATCATCGAATTAGGGGTAATTTTGGTATGCATCAAGGAACAATAGCGTTGGCCGCATTGGTATTACAAAATGAAGAATATTTTGACCGATGTATAGATTTAATTTTTTCAACAACAGATAAGCAACCTTGGGGACCGGGTAACATTGATAGGATTTTAGTAGATGAAATAGATCATGACGGAGCCGGTAATGAGACATCGGTAGGGTATAACGGAATATGGATAAATGGGATGAACTCGATAGCTTCTATTTTAAAAGGTACTCCGAAGGATCTGTTCAAGAATGAAAAGTTTCTTAAGATGTTTAATCTAGAAGCATTATACATAATAGCAGACAAATATACTTTGAATATTGGCGATGCGGGTAGTGCTTGTAAGCCGTTTACTACCATATATCAAGAACCGCATGTTTCTTTATTTCAACATAACGGTGATGTAAAAAGCGCACAACTTTTACATTTGGCTGCCGGGATCCGTAACGAGAAAACCGGAGATAAATCAATTGTAAAAAATATGTTTATAGATTGTGAAAAACTAGAAGAAGACATCTCAAATACTATAAAAGAAAACGGAACATTTAAAACTGAAAGCAAGAATTACAGTGGGTACGGAATTTCAAAAATAGAAATAAGAAATGAGAAAGAACCTAAGAGTGTATGGTTATACTATGGTAGAAATACCGGACATGGACACCGTGATACATTGATGTTAGGTTTTTACGGGTACGGAGTATTTTTAAATCCTGATCACGGATACCCGTGTTTTGCCGATGGCAACCATGAACGTCGTTGTTGGACTGTAAATACCATATCACATGATACTGTCATGGTTGATGACCGACCCGGGAGAAATCAAATAGTCGGTATCCCGCATCATTTTGATGCAAGTTCGAAAATAGGTGTAATGGATGTGGAAACTCCGCTTTTATATAAACAAACAACATGCTACAGAAGGACTTGTGTTACTGTTAACATAAATGATATTTTTTATACGGCCGATTTTTTCAGAGTAACCGGAGGAAAAGACCACAGATATGTTTTCCACGGAGCGGAAGGCGAGGCCGAGAGTAGGAACTTAAATCTTATCGCCCAAAACGGCGGTACATATGCCGGTGAGGATGTGGAATTTGCATCTGTTGAATACGACGAAACTCACAGTGACGGGTTCGACTACTTATACGATGTGAAAAGAGATAACAATGTAATAGGAGCCTTCACCGTAGATTGGAAAGTGAAAGACACATTTAACGTATGGAAAAAAGATAGAGATGTTCATATTGCAATAACAGAACTTGATCCTGCCGACGAAGTTGTGATTGCAAAAGGTATGCCACCACAAAACAAACCGGGTAATCCCAAGGAATATACTTATTTAATTGCACATAATACCGGTGAGGATCTTAAAAGTCAATTCGCTTCAATTATTGAGCCCTATGAGGATGTGTCCGAGATCATAAGCGCCGAATCAATACCATTAGTTAAAAAAGACGGATCTCAGGCGGATTTTACCGCAAAAGCCGTAAAAGTAACTATGAAGGACGGACGTGTTGATTACATTTTAAATTCAATAGACGATGAGACTTACATAGTAAACGATATTATAGAATTCAGAGGATTCCTTGCCGTTATAAGCGAAAAAAACGGGATTATATCATATAAGTACGTTAATGACATAATGTATTTAAAATTTAAGAACGAAACGATTATTTGCGAACCGTTGTCTGTGACAGGTCAAGTTATGGGTTTTACGAAAGAGTTAAGCATTCATAACAAGATTATTGTAAAGCTTGATAAAGATATATGCCCAGGTACTCTTATCGGGACCCATATCGATATAGAAACAGATAAAATACGAAACGGATTTTACGAGATCCTGTCAGCCGAACTAAATGAACAAGGTTTATATGAACTCAATATCGGAGATATTTCATTAATCCGGGCATTTGAAGATCCGGCGGATAAGGGTAAAGGGTACCGGTACAATATATCCGAAGGTGCCAAAATGCGTATTGCATTAGCTAAAGAGATATAATGATTCTAAGATGAAGGGGGCTATTAGTCCCCTTTTTACATGAGTCGGGTATCGCCGATAAAAGAGAAAATTATAATAAATTAGTTTTTATTACATTTTTGCATCTTTAACGGAAGATGAATTGAAAAAATGCTTATAACATTAATAACCTTTTTATGAAGTGATGTTTTATACAACCCTTTGTCTATCTTTTAACCAAAGAAAGTAGTATAATAGAAAAAATTACTTTTTGGGAGA
>CAZJOD010000231.1:0-4573 GCA_964547525.1 uncultured Clostridiaceae bacterium | reverse complement strand
TCATTGGAGCCATCTTTTTATAGCTCCGTTTTTCATATCTCACTTTACACTACCATTTATTTTATGAAGAAATAATATCATCTTTTATTTTTATAAAGGTCGCTTTACATGCGACAAATAAAAACATTTATATGAAATTATATTTGGGTAAGTAAAAAAATTTATATCATATATCTTTATTAATCTCCCAGTAACGGTTGATCAAAAGTAAATAACGCTTCATTTATTTCAAATATATTATAATTTTCTTCATTTATAAAGAATTCGACGATTAAATCGAATTTACTACTGTGAGATAATGCAAATCCCGCTTTACCAAGTAAATCTTTTGTTTCGTCAAGAGATAGTTCCAAAGCGATTGCAAAAGCGATGACAGTGGTTTTGCTCGGTTTATATTCCAAGTTTCTTCTAATTTTGGAGAATAGTTTTCGATCAATGTTTGCTTTTTTATATGTCTCTATGTCTGTTTTATTTTTTTCATCTATCAAACGTAAGAGTGCTTGAGAAAAAGATTCCTCTATTTGATTTACAACATCCTCGATTCTGCGTTTGCTTTTTGTTTTACCTGTAGAGACTGACTTCGATTCCAAAATTTTTTGACATTTGAAAAAATCATCTAATTGTGATATTCGAGGTGATCTTAAAATACTATTCTTTAGAACATAATTTTCATCTATATACCGGGTTACCGAAGAAAATACCCTCTCACTTATAACGAAAGATTCTTTATCGTATACGACCAGATAAACCGACATATCGTTTTTCATAAGAAAATCACTAATCGATGAAATTGCAACCTTTAATGCTATATCTTTAGGAAATCCGTATACACCGGATGAAATTAACGGGAATGCGACGGATTTCAGGTCGTATTTCTGTGCCAATAACAGTGAGTTTTTATAACAATTACCTAACAGCTGTTCTTCGTTTTTTCCACCACCCGCCCAAATAGGTCCTACCGTGTGAATAATGTATTTTACAGGTAATTTGTACCCTTTTGTTATAACGGCATTGCCTGTTTTACAAACGCCTATTTTATCACATTCCGCTTGCAGTTCACTTTTACCTGCAGCATGAAATATCGCACCGCAAACACCTCCCCCGCATTGAAGCTCGGTATTTGCAGCGTTAACTATGGCATCCGCATGCACCTTGGTTATATCATCTCTTATTATTCTAAATGTCATGCTAAATCACCTTTGCAACTATATATTTTCTTCACGTGCCGTGTGCAAATCATTCAAATGCATGTTTAGTATAATGTTATAGGTTTTTATTTGATCTAAAATAGCAAAAACGGTAGTCTCCATTCTGCCGCTTTTTGAATAATCGGCGGGTACGATAAAATCCACCCTGCCTTGTTTTAGCATATCTTCGGATACTTTTTTATCTTCTTGATAAACCGCTATTGAATAACCTCCGTTTACTTTACATAATTTCATACACGGAACATCCGTCAATCCGTCTCCGATATATATCATATTCTTAAACGGGATCCTACGTTGATTCTCAGCGGTATATTCATTCAAACCGTCATGTTCGGTTACATCCAGAACACCTTTGTTAATACGATATAAAAATTGTGTTTTGCTTGTATAATTCACCGCCATAGCAGGCCATACCGGAACTTGTTTTTCATTGTAACAAAATTCCGCAGCATATATTTTCTTAAAGTTACATGCGATATCCGTTCCTTCTATGATTTCCTTTAAACCTGATGATATAATATAATGCTCAATTTCCAAGCCGTGTTTTTCAGCATAAGCATTAACTCTTTTAAACCAACCTGTAACTCCGTTAAAAAGCTTAACGCTTTTGCCAAGCCTTTTAAATTCATCCCGAGTTAAAAGCATTTTCCCTTCCGATTCTTCTTTCATTAAGTACATGTATGCAAGAATCGGATCCATATTATTTTTCTTCACCATATCATTACATTTACACCAAAAAACATCCGAGTCTAATCCGATGCCCTGTATAAAAGCATATTCCTGCATATTTTTAGGTGATAATGTTTTATCAAAATCATACATGATTGCAACAATAGGTTTTGTGTTCAAGGTTTCCTCCTTTACTTTTTCTACATCTGAAGCTACGGTTCATTTAATAATTTACATTCACTTACTATAAAATATTTTAACATAGTATAAATTATAATCAACGTAATAACTATTAATATAAATACAAAGCATTGATTTTTAAGAAAAATTCTATATTTATAATACCATATTTTAATATAATGTTAGTGATAATTATTAACATTTATACATAAACATGTAGGAATACTCTATATAACGGAGAATAACCTATAAATTTTACTAGGTGGTGAAAAAACGGTTATTTCGGATTACGCAAATGTTAATTGTTATGGTTTAAAATGTGCAAAAAAAAGTAGTTAAAGAAACCGAGTCGATAAATTTTTACAATTTAGAATTATATAAGCGAGATAACTATATCAGAATAAAGTAATTTATATTCAAATAATAAAATTTTACAATATTTATACCGGATTGACATTGTATCTATACCATTTTTTGTTTAAAATGTGTTAATGTATATATTTTATTTTATATTTTTATTTAAGGGATGGATTGTATTATGTTAAAAGCAACTGGAATTGTGAGAAAAGTTGATGAATTAGGCAGAATTGTCTTGCCTAAAGAGCTGAGAAGAACTTTTGGTATCGAGATAAAAGATGCCATGGAAATCTATGTCGATGACGACTCGATTATCTTCAAAAAGTATGAGCCTGCATGTATTTTTTGCGGCAGTGCGGAGAGTATTGTTAATTACTCAGGAAAAAACATTTGTAAAGAATGCGTTGACAAAATGGTCAAATCTGTATGAGAAAAGCCAAAAATGAAGCGTTCACTCTAGTACTATAGAAAACCAATACATATATGATCAGCTTCAAGAGACGGCAAAAAACGGCCATACAAGAGTTAAACCCTCTTGCATGGCCTCTTTTTTTATATATTAACTCAATGATTAGGCTCTAACTTCACCTGTAGCTCTTGATCTTAAGACAACCGTTCAATAGTAGAATTAACTCTTTTAAAAACTTTATCATTTCAAAGGATTCTCTAAACTTATCAAATCACACTGCTGCCTGTGCACATGATAATTGGTTTCATCAAAACTCGGGATCCATGGGCAGGTATATATACACCCGTTTGAGTGCACTCCTATAGATTGTGTTAATGATGGATACCTTCCATCCTCAAGTCGTATAACCCCATGATCCGTTAGTTTGCCTTCAGACAAATCATATGTAGTCAAAGTAAGATACGCCTTTATATCTTTATCGGTTTGCTCATTAGCTCCGTAAGGTTCACTATAACCAGAAATATAATACAGGATATCTTTGTTATTCGGATCGGCAGCTAAAGTCATGTATCCGTATCTGAAAAACTCATACATTCCTTGTGTGATACAGGTTTTATTGCATATCCGGTTTATAATTTCAATTTCTTGTTTTAGAGGATCAAAAGAAAACAGGTATCCCGATTTTCCATGCACACCAAAGAACTTATTGTGCTGAGGATGCCATATAATTTGTCTCCAATTATATCCTTGGTGTCCGCCTTTGTGTGGATCCCATACTCCGAAAATATCTTTTTTCATATTTACCTTGTTCATAGGTTCTACTTTCCGAGATTCCGTATCAAATGTCAATATTTGTCCGTCAGAATTCGTGAAATATACCCTTCCGTCTCTCGGATCAATCGCAATTACACGGCAAAGGCAAAAATAGTTTTCACCCACACCAATCTCACCACCGCGAGAAACTTGCCCAATAATCTCAAGTTTTCTTTTTGTAACGTCATAATACATGAATATGCCTTTTGGCCATGTTAAACAATAAATCATTTTCCTTTGTGTATCCATGTTCATCGCAATGATTCCTTCTTCAGAAGGTGCTGTAGCTAAAACTTCAAACCGGCCGGAAGCTTTATCATATTCAATGATTTTTCCACCGGTGTATTTCGTATATCCGGCCGGAGGTGGTGCCGGTTCTTCTTTTCCGTCATTTCCCTGATAGAAACCGTAGTGTGTGGTTATATATACCTTCTCGTCCGTTTCCATAAAGGGGGTGTGTGACTTCCCTTGAGGTAATGACTTTTTACCGGTCTCACCGGTTATTTCTCCTAAATCTGCAAACAATGTGACACAATTTTTACTCGGATCGAATTTATATATACGACCATGGGTGTTTATATCATGTGAACATATGGTGTAGTAAACACATTGGTCATTCAATATACTGAGTGAATAAAAATTCGAATCTCCCAATTTAAAATTCACATCATGTAATACTGCTATAATTTCATTATTCTCCATTTGCTTTACCTCCTGCAAAACTTTAAATTTTCGAATCTCGCTATATACTGTGTAATTCATCTTTTATTCTCCTATTTTACTTTTTATTTGATAAATAATCAATAAAATTACATGCGAACGATAGTTTTTTACTCAAGCAAATATTTGTAAGCTTATACAGGATGATTTATATCTCTCAACGAATATTAGTATCCATTCCAAAAAATAATTTAATTGATAGTCAAATATTATCTAC
>CAZJOD010000230.1:0-4635 GCA_964547525.1 uncultured Clostridiaceae bacterium | reverse complement strand
ATTAATTTCTACAATCAATAATCTTTGACCATTAACGCTCGTATATATCCTCTGTCATCACCGGTCGACAGTACATAAAATCCTCGACCGTAATAAAAACGCACTAAATCACTGTTTTTCGATGCAGTATGAAGGTATATTCTTTTTATACCTTTGGATATCATCTGATTATCAACCACACTCATTAACGTTTGGCCTATTCCCACATTATGATATTGAAGCCGGACACCGAATCGCGTTAAATATACGGTTTTGTCCGAATTGGTTTCGAGTCGTAACGTACCAACCGGAGTCCCGTTTAATAACGCGACTATGACATCTTTTGTTTTTATGGCTGTCCTTATATCTTCTGTTGTTTCCATAAGAGCCGGTATTGTATAATTCAAACCGACATCATCCGCATACTTTTTAAAAGATTCCTGCAGAACTTCCCAAATTCCTTCGGCATCTTCAGGAATCGCTTTTCGTATAATTAAAGAATAATCCACCGTTTTGAACCTCTATCCATCCTTCATTAACATGACCATTACAGCCTTTTGAACATGCAACCTGTTCTCCGCTTCGTCAAATACTTTTGACATAGGTCCGTCTATAATGTCACTCGATACCTCGTACCCTCTGTAAGCCGGTAAACAGTGCAAAAACATCGCATCTTTTTCGGCATAACTCCATAATTCGTCGTTAACCTGATATCCTTTAAAGTCATTAATCCTTTTTTCTTTTTCAGTTTCTTGACCCATACTTATCCATGTATCGGTATATACCACATCGGCTTTATATACAGCCTTAACCGGATCGTTTGTTATTTCAATACTTGCACCGGTCATTTTTGCATTGCTTAATGAATTTTCAATCACCATTTTATTACACTCATAACCTTTCGGTGTAGCTATTGATAAGGACATTCCTGTTTTTGAACAACCGTACAACAATGAATTCGCTATATTATTACCGTCACCTACATATGCCAGTTTTAAGTTTTTCAAATCTCCTTTGTGCTCAATAACAGTAAACAAGTCCGCAAGTATCTGACACGGATGTAAATCGTCGGTTAACCCGTTTATAACCGGTATGGTTCCATGTTCAGCCAACTGTTCAACATCCGATTGTTTAAAGGTTCGTATCATTATACCGTCGATATACCTTGACAATACCTTGGCTGTATCATATATGGACTCGCCTCTTCCTATCTGTATGTCATTCGAGCTCAAAAACAACGGATGACCTCCCAACTGATACATGCCCGTTTCAAAAGATACTCTTGTGCGTGTGGAAGACTTAGAAAAAATCATTCCTAATGTTTTTCCGTTTAACAACCGGTGTTCCACTTTATCATATACGTATTTCTTTAAAACTTTAGACCATTCAAAAACCTGTGAAATCTCATCAACGGTCATATCATTGATACTTAACAAATGCTTCATATTTTATTCTCTCCTTCCTTTTTACCGCCGAAAACCGAGTATTCATCTAAAGAATACACTGTTAACGCTTTTTTGTCTACAATAGTGTTCATAACCTTTAAAATGGCATTAGTCGTATCTAGAGAAGTAATACACGGTACATTAAATTCTATGGATGTCCTTCTTAGCTTAAATCCGTTTGTTTCGGGTCTTTTACCCCGTGTAGGCGTATTTATCACTAAATCAAGCTTTCCTTTTACCAAATATTCAAACACTTCCTCAAAAGTCAGTTTAGTGACAGAAACTCCGTGGTAAACCAAAAAGTCAGCTGTTTTTTCTGTTGCATACAACTTAAAACCGCTGTCTGACAATTGTTTTGCAATATCCGGCGCTTCTGTTTTATCCCTGTCATTTATCGATAACAAAACATTACCTTTTTCCGGGACTATTAACCCTGAAGCTGTTAACGCCTTTGATAAAGCCGCATAATAATTCCGGTCGACACCCATAACCTCGCCTGTAGACTTCATCTCAGGACCTAAAAAGGTGTCTAAAGTAGTAAGCTTGGGAAATGAAAATACCGGAGCTTTTACAGCTGTAAATTCCGATTCCTTCGCCAAACCCGTACCATAACCTAAATCCTTCAGTCCGGCTCCCATAATCAATTTTGTAGCTATTGCCACCATTGGTATTCCTGTTATTTTACTTAAAACCGGTACGGTTCTACTAGCTCTGGGGTTTGCTTCAATAACATATACACAATCGTTTTTATCAACTACAAACTGAATATTAAACAGACCTGAAATTTTTAATGCCCTTCCAATTTTTATTGCATATTCGATAACTGTATTTTTAACATGGTCGGATACCTGCCTGGTCGGATAAACGGCAATACTGTCCCCCGAATGAATTCCCGCTCGCTCTATGTGCTCCATAACACCGGGAATTAAAACGTCCTCACCGTCACTTATACCATCGATTTCAAGTTCTTTACCTTGTATATATTTATCTATTAAAACAGGATGTTCCGAAGAGATCGATATTGCCATATTCATATATTCTTCCAGAGTTTTTACATCATAAACGATCTCCATCGCTCGGCCTCCTAAAACGTAAGAAGGTCTTACCAAAACAGGATACCCTATTTTTGAGGCTATCACAACCGCTTCTTCAATGGAAATAGCAGTGCCTCCGGCGGGTATGGGAATATTCAGTTCATCAAGTAGTGTATTGAATCTTTTTCTATCTTCAGCAATATCTATACTATCGACCGAAGTTCCCAAAATTGTTACACCGGCTCTTTTTAAAGGAGCGGCCAGATTTATCGATGTTTGGCCACCGAATTGTACAATCACACCTTCCGGTTTCTCCCTTTCAACTATATCCATTATACATTCGTATGTTAAAGGCTCAAAAAACAATTTATCAGATATGTCAAAATCGGTACTTACCGTTTCCGGATTGTTATTAATCATCAAAGATTTAAATCCCATAGATTTTAACGTTAAAACACAATGTACACTACAGTAATCAAACTCTATTCCCTGTCCTATACGAATGGGTCCGGATCCTATAACCAATACTTTTTTCCCGGTGGTTTCCACCATATCGTCACAGTCTTCAAATGTGGAATAATAGTAAGGAGTAACCGCTTCAAACTCACCTGCACAAGTGTCAACCATTTTATACACAGGTTTTACCGGGAACTTGTTTTTTAATTTCAACATTTCACTTAACTTAACTTCTATCAAATTAGCTATATACGAATCGCCGAACCCTATTTGTTTCGCTTTCAAATACAGAGGATAGTCCAGTCTTGCTATACCGGCTTCGGCTACTTCTTTTGCAACATCAACAATATTTTTAAGTTTTTTTGTAAAAAACCTGTCAATTCCGGTTATTTTTGAAATTTCATCTATACCGGCACCTTTTTGTAACGCTTTAAATATCGCAAATATACATTCGTCATGAGGATATTTCAGGTATTCGTACAATTCTTCAAGAGAATAGTTCTCAAAAAGCTTTAACCCCAATTGATAATTCATTTTTACATCCAAAGAATCGATGGCTTTTAAAAGTGATTCTTCAAAAGTCCTTCCTATGGCCATAACCTCTCCGGTCGCTTTCATTTGAGTACCTATTTTACGATCGGCAGTATTGAATTTATCAAAAGGCCATCGAGGTACTTTTGTAACAACATAATCCAACGAGGGCTCATAACATGCATATGTGTTTTTTGTCACGCTATTTTTAATTTCATCCAAGTTTAAACCTATAGCTATTTTTGCTGCGACCCGAGCGATCGGATATCCCGTAGCTTTTGACGCTAACGCACTAGACCGGCTTACACGGGGATTAACTTCAATAACTACATATTCATAACTATTCGGATTAAGTGCGAATTGGACATTACACCCACCTTTTATATCCAGCGCTCTTACGATTTTTATAGACGCTGTTCTTAACATCTGATATTCCACATCAGACAACGTTTGACTCGGTGCGGTTACAATACTATCACCGGTATGTATTCCAACAGGATCTATATTTTCCATATTACAAACGATAATACAATTATCATTTGAATCGCGTAATACCTCATATTCGATTTCTTTCCATCCTGAAACGCTACGTTCCAGCAAAACCTGATTAATCATACTAAGTTTAAGCCCTTTGCCCGCTATATACCGGAATTCTTCCATGTTTTGTGCAATTCCACCACCTGTACCGCCTAAAGTATACGCAGGTCTTACTATAACTGGAAAACCGTTATTTTTAATAAATTCCAAAGCTTGATCAGGTGATCCTATTATTATACTTTCTGCCGTTTTCTCTCCTATACTTTCCATCGTTTGTTTGAAAAGTTCACGATCTTCAGCTTTTTTTACCGATTCCAACGATATTCCCAGCAGCTCGATGCTCTGTTCGGCCAATATACCATCCTCAGCCAAAGCGACAGCCATATTAAGTCCTGTCTGACCTCCTAAAGACGCTAATATACCGTCCGGTTTTTCTTTTATTAAAATACTCTTCAAATAATCCGGTGTAACCGGTTCGATATATACTTTGTCCGCCGTTTCCATATCGGTCATAATTGTTGCAGGATTGCTATTCACAAGTATAACTTCTATACCTTCCTCCCTGAGGGAACGACAAGCTTGACTTCCGGAATAATCAAACTCCGCCGCCTGACCGATTATAATAGGGCCCGATCCTATGACCAGGACTTTTT
>CAZJOD010000229.1:0-4645 GCA_964547525.1 uncultured Clostridiaceae bacterium | reverse complement strand
TAAAATTAAGTATGAAAGGACAGAATTTGGGAAATATTATACTATATAAACCAATTGTCTTAAGAATATAAACTGAACTGAATTTCTTTGCTCGAAATGAGAAATCCAACCCTATACACAAAAATATTTACACACCCTTATTTTAAATCACTTAAATTTTTACCATATCCAATTTTTTTATCTTATAAATTTCTTATTCCTTGGTTTTTTACACTCTATTTTTTCATATTTCATAGAAGCGATTCTGCTACAATTAGTTTTGTATATTTTTGAAAAATCTTATCATTTCTTACCCATTCCTTATACTCTTTATTATGACTAATACAACGTTTTAAATATTCTAACATATTTGGTATATCATCAAACCTTGCATACCACCTGGCAATATAAAATTCGCACTCAACCATGTTTCGACTTATACAGATTAAATCATTACTTTTTTCAATACAGTTATATTCTTTCATCATATATTCTAATTCTTTATCGTATTCACCAAGTTTTTTGTAACAATTACTTATCCGGCTTAGAATAAATAATTCATCAGATATTTTTTGATTTAACTCCAGCAAATCGCTATAAAAGTTAATAGCATCAATATATCTCTCCTCTGCCATTAATATGTCTCCCTTAACAAAACTATTTTTCATTCCCAGGTCAACTGCTTTTTGGGCATATTCCAAAGCTTTATTGAATTTCCCCCAATTTGTATAAATCTCAGCCATCATATTGAAATGGATATAATGCGGAACTGCGTCTCCGGTATCAATATCAATATATCCTTCAAAGTTTAATTTTTTAGCAAGCTTAAATTCCTGTTCAGCCAACATAAATAAGCTTTCACGTTTCCGATGATACCATGCATTTTCAACAGTGTTACAATAATTGCACCGATGAGCTATATGAAGATGTGCTTCGGCATTATCTCCGGCTACAGCAGGAGCTTTAAGTAATATTTGCTCGGCTCGGTAAAAATCTTTATCGTTTATCGCCTCCGTTATTTCATCAAGATACCTTAGAACCTTCTTCGCTTTAGAACAATCTTCGTTCAATAAGCTTTCAAATAGATCAATACTCTTTTCCATAAAATGTTTCCTCTCCTTCTTTAAAAGTAATTTGGCTTTATGGAGACGGTTATTTATTGTGGATACAGGAACCTCAAGTATTTCAGAGCATTCTTTTTGGGTAAGCCCACACATTATACCTAGAACCGTAACTCTCCGAAAATCATCCGGTAACTTATTAACACAGTTAATAAGTCTCTCTTGTAATTCATGGTATATTAGTGTACTCTCAATGTCATGATTATCATTGTTGATATTAGAAAAGTCATTTATGTCATTAATATAAGTCGATTCATTAATTTTTGCTTTTCTACGTAAAAAAGACATTGATTTATTAATAGCAATTGTCTTCAGCCAAAATCTAAATCTTTCAGGATCTTTAAGGGTATCCTTTTTTATATGAGCCGTTAAAAAAGTATCTTGGGTTAAGTCCCGTGTGTCTTCGATAGAACCTATTCTATTATAAATAATTCCAAAAATCCACTTATAATACTCATCTATCCATTTTTCCATTTCCATAATATCGCCTCCATTAGTATAGACGCTTGAAGAAGGAATTTCTTTATATGAATTTAAAAATATCTCAAATATCTTTGTTCTGTATCAATAATAGAACAACCACTATCTCCAAATTAAATCGGTTAATATATTTCCCCCATACATTATCACACATACCAAAACCCTTTCATATCAACCTTTTCAACATCTGTACCATCATGTAGCATACCATACAGGATCATACCTATACGAGAGCGTTTTTTGGGGAATAGTTTATTTGGCTTGCTGTAACCTGGTATATTGTTTGAAGATATGTCTGCATTCCTGCAGGAGCAACCCGCTACCCTTACCGAATATGACGAGTAGCTGGTCAGGCGGCTGATTGAAAAGGTCACCGTCTACGAGGACAAACTGAAGAATTCAAGTCCGGTGTGATGGTGGATGTAAATGAGTAAGGGTAAAAACGAACAGGGCATTCTACGAATTGGTAGGGTGCTTTACTCATTTTGCGAGGTTGTTTATCAATGACTTCTTGATATATCGAGCTTTCTTATATCAATTAATTTCTTCAATACTATTATCTCTTCTGAGTTGGGGTTATCAAATCGAAACGTTGTGCCATTACAAACTGGAGTAAATACTTGTCCAAATAAATTAGCAGTTAATCCGCCACCGCAAGTACCTATATCTACATGTTTATAGGCAACTTCTTTTAAGCTTTCGTTCAACGGAAAATCTGCAAAAACGGATGAGGTGTAGTTATCAGACCAGAAAACCCATCCCTCAGGCTCAGTTTCGTCTTTTACTGGATTATACCCATTAAGTAGTATAAATCCTACAAATTCATTATGATATTTTACATACCAATATTGCTTGTCTCGCCAGTAATCTGTTGTACTCAGTTCAAATTGCATACCTTGACCTTCTAAATATGCAACAAAATCTAATGCATTATTTGCTCCTTCTCCGGTTAAAGAATTATTGATATGGCTTTTAATACTCTGTGAGCTCATTTTTGTGTCCTCCTATCTCAATATTTGAAAATATATCAACCTAATACTCCGTTAATCGCAGTATTTCGTTAGATATCTATGGTTTTGAAAATTTATGAAACGCAAGGAGGGCGTAGCCCGACTGGAGTTTCATAAATTTTCGCTGGCGAAGCCAGCGGGTACTTGTCTTCTTCCCTTTATTTTTGCCGGCACTATCCAAAAACTCACCCTATCATAGCTCACTGGGTCAATGCCCTTACATTCCTTCGTTCTGTTTTATGGATAAAAGCGGAGATAGCTTTTAAGCTTTAATACTGCCTCATTGGGCTAATGGAGGACAACTCCTTATCTCCGCTTTATCGGCATGTTATATGGCTCACTGCCTCCTTATGCAGCCTGTTTCATTTGGTTCTTTCTATACTCACCAAACACCAATTCTGCTTTGTATTCAGCTTGTTTTTTCACCATATTATATATCACTGTTATTATCTTCTTCGAGATAACAACAAGAGCCTGTTTCTTCTTAAGAGGATTATCCTTGCGTGTTTTTAAGTAAGCATAAAATTCTTTCATTTCACTGTTTACTGCAACCATTGTAAGAGACATCTGATACAAAACACTCCTCAAATTCTTTCTCCCACGTTTTGATATGGCTGTTCCACTTTGATTCTTACCAGAGATGTCTTCAATAAGATTGTATCCTGCCATTTTACTTATCTGTCGTGGATCGTCAAATCTCATTGGATCACCTATTTCGCCAAAAAAACTCGCTGCTGATACTACACCTATTCCTGGTATGCTAAGGATTATATCACCAAATCCTGTATCAATTAATGCCTTTTCCATTGCTGTTTCCAACTGTTCAAGCTGTTTTATCAATAATTCTAATTCTTCAATCATCAAACCCAACTTCAGCTTTGCTGATATTATTCCATAACCTACTCCTATGGAGTTCTCAGCTACTTCTACAAGCTGTTGCGCCTTTTTTCTGCCTACTGTCTTTTTAACTGCTTTTTTTATCTCTTTCAGCACTCCCTCAACCCCTAATTCAAGTATCAGAGAGGGGAATGGACAGGACTTCAATATCTGTATCGATGCCTTGCCTTTTAACGGATATTTGAACACAGTCGTTATTTCCGGAAAATACTCATCCATTACTGCCGTTATCGTATTCTTTAAAGCGTTAAATCGCTTCATCAAGCTTATCCTGGAATTCGAAAGTACCCTTAGTTCCGCAAATGTATCCTGTGGCATATATACTTCATAATACCTGCCATCACGAACAAGTTTTGCTATGGTTAGAGCATCTTTCTTATCACTCTTGGTCTGACTGTTATCATCAAGCTCTTTTGCCCGTTTTGTATGATAAGGATTGACCATTACCACTGTTATTCCATTTAGTATCAAGTAATTTGCAAGTGGTTTCCAGTAGTGCCCTGTAGGTTCCATCCCTACGATAACATCAAATAGTTCCTTACTCTTGCAAATTGTCTCAATACTTGCTAGTATACTATCGAAGCCGTTTTTATCGTTGTGGAACTTCACAGCTTTCCCTAATTCCAGACCACGATAATCAACAAACCTTGCCCACTGTAATTCTTTTGCTATATCTACTCCAACGATCAGTGTACTTGGTGTTATTGCTTCTAGTTTTTGGTTATTACGGTTTTTCATTTGCTTATGACCTCCTGATTTAATGATTTTTGTGCGTTTGGTTGGCACACATTAATCATATCAGGAGGTTATTAAATTTTCAAAGTCCATTTCACGCATTACAGGAATGCTGTTATATAAATAATACTTGCTTATAAAGGATCCGGCACATACATATTTTCTACTCTTGCTTTTCTTACCCAAATAAACCTTTTTTTGTGTCCATAGTCTTGACTTTCGTAAATCGATACAATTTCCCATGTCTACGTTATGGGTTTCTGAAAACTACCGTGCCCATTTTTAGGTGTGGGGTCCATGATATTTTCAATCTTTTAACGCTATTTTCAATCTTTTAACGATGAAGTCAATCTTTTAACGATTCCTTGGTACGAATAAACAACCTAAAGCATCTATATTAACTCAAACCGTCTTTATGTAAGT
>CAZJOD010000228.1:0-4667 GCA_964547525.1 uncultured Clostridiaceae bacterium | reverse complement strand
CTATCTTTTACATTCTTGTAATCAGGAAACATTATTTGAACCTTTAATTTAACTTTTTTCATTTCCATGTCACTTAGCTCCATAGCAATTCCGGTTTCTAAAACTTCTGCCAACTTACAACGTTCGTTATTAATAATTATAGCCGTTTCATATAATTCTTTTTTTTGTTTATCTATTTTTAATTTCAAATCGGCAATAATAGTTTCGCTATTTTGCAGTAGTTCCAATTCTTTTTTTGCATATTCATAGTATTCGAATATATTATCAATACTATTCCCGTACTTTTTCTTTAAAGTTTTTATGACCTCTAAACGATCTTGAATAGAATCCAATTCGTTAGGATCATATTCCATATCCTGTAAAAATGTTTTAGTTGAAGAACAAATGTCTTCCATTTGGTATGTAATATCCCTTAACATTTTTTCGGTTTCTTGATATTCCTTTTTGTATTTTGATATGCTTGACAAATAAGATAATGATTGATTCAACATTGAACCGACATTCATTTCACCGTCATTTAGCAACTGATTCATAAAGCTTAAAGTATTTATAATTTTTTCAGCATTTGTAAGGATATCTTTTTGTTGCAACAAAGAATCTTCCTCACCGGTTTTTAGTTTTGCCAATTCAATTTCATTTATCTGATATTTTAGCATATCTATTTTTCTTTCAAGTTCTTTGTCATTATCGGCATAACGTTTAAGATCATTTATGGTGTTACGAAAATCATTTAATTTTAAATTAAATTCATCTAATAATATAGTTAGTTTTTTTTGTCCGAACTGATCAAGCATTTGAATATGCGTTTCGGTCGAAGTTAGATTTCTACTGTCAAATTGGCCATGAATATCAATTAAATAAGCACCCACTTGACTTAACATAGATACATTAGTATTTACATCATTTATTTTACAGGTATTTTTTCCATTTTTATTAATATCTCTTGATAATATTAAAGGTTTTCCGTATTCCGTATTTATGCCTAAAGCTTTAATTGCATCTACAACATAAGGATTAGGTAAAAATTCCGCTTCAATTAATGCGGAATCACAGCCGGTTCTTATCATTTCCCTATAGACACGATCTCCGATTACCGCTCTTATAGAGTTAATTAAAACTGATTTACCGGAACCGGTTTCACCGGTGATAATATTTAATCCTTTATGAAACTGAATTCTAATATTTTTTATAAGTGCGACATTTTGTACAGACAATCCGGTAAGCATAATTATTTCACCATTTTTATAATTTCATTAATAATCTTAATTGCAGCTTCATTGGATCTGCATATAATCATTACTGTATCGTCTCCTGCAATTGAACCTATCTTATCGTTATCTTCAATTGCATCTAAAACAAAAGCTGCAGCTTGTGCCATACCCGGTAAAGTTTTTAACACTATAAGGTTGTTAGCTTTGTCAATGCTTATAAACGATTCTTTTAAAACGGTATTTCGATTGTTAGATACGATATCTTTGCCTTCCGATAACAATGCATAAATGTACTTACCTGTGGCTGTCGGTACTTTGGTTAAACCTAAATCCTTAATATCACGTGAAACAGTCGCTTGGGTAACCTCAAAACCACGTTCATTGAGGTGAGCCGCCAGTTCGGCTTGCGTTTCGATTTGATTATTTTTTATAATTCCAACTATTGCATTGTGCCTTTTAACCTTCATTTTTTCTCAGGCTCTCCCCTCTATTGTACAGTTTTTTTCTTAAAACATCAAAGAAATTTATTTGATTTATTGAAATTATTTTGACATCGCTTTTAGATTTTCTAAATGTAATTTCATCTTGTCCGTATAATTTTATAGTGCCTTTGTCATCGAATTTTAAAACACACTCATAATCTTCAACTTCATCAATCACTGCTCTTATTATCCTTTCTCCGGAAGTTACAAAAGATCTGGCGAATAAGATGTGAGGACATATGGGTGTTATTGTAATTTGCCCCGTGTGTGGTTCTACTATAGGACCTCCCGCAGAAAGTGAGTATGCGGTGGATCCGGTCGGGGTGCATACAATCAATCCGTCTCCCGGATAATTATCTATTAAAAGATTATCATAATATGTTTTTACATGAATAATTTTTGAGTTGACATCATTTTTTATAACGATATCGTTTAAAGCGGTATCAGAATAAATAATTTCTCCATTGCGTAGAACCGAACCGTCTAACATCATACGTGTTTCCAATTTATAATCACCGTTTAGTATTCTGTCAATTGCGTTTTCGGTATCGTCACGTTCAACATTGGTCAAAAATCCGAGACTACCGTAATTTATACCTAAAATTGGTATATCATATAGATAAACACGTCGAGCTACATTTAAAAATGTTCCGTCGCCCCCAATACATATAACAAAATCCAGATTGTTTTTATATGCATCCATATTCAACGAATCTGTGTATATTTCATCGTTAAATAACACATCGATACTCTTGCGGGCTAATAGCTCTTCAACGAATAATCTAAACTTTCCATCTAAATCTCTGAGATTATTTCCGAAAATTCCGGTGTTCAAGTCATACCCCTCCAAAAACCGCCTCGAAATGATACATATGTTCATTCCGGAATAATTTTCATTATATCATACCCGTAATAAACGTCAAAGCATAATTTTATTATAATCTGCATATTTATTCATATTTATAATTCTCCGTAATGCAATTTGTTATCTTTACAGTATAAACTAATATTCTTAAAACACGCTTAAAGTATCTTCATAAGCTTTGTTTTTAATTTCAGTTATCATCATAATTATACTTTTAATAACTTCCTCATGAGTCCAACCGTACTCTATCATTAATGCGTCTTTCTTACCGGCGGGTATAATATTGTTTTTAAGAGAAAAAGTTTTAATCTTTCCCGTATAACCCCACTCAAAAAGATTAACAATTAACGCTTGTGCGAAGCCTCCTTCTGCGATTGTTTCTTCCATAATTATAACAATGTCGCAAGACATTACACTTTCTTCATAAAAACTACGGTCGAGTGGTTTTAAAAATCTGGGGTTGACTACCTTGGCATGTATATTTTTTAGATTTAGAGTATCCTTTAAATAAAGGGCGTCCTTTATCAATCCGTCTACCGCAATTATACATACATCCGATTGGTTTCCGATTACAGTACCCCGCCCTTTAACTACTTTGCAGTCATTTGAAGCAAATCTTGTTCCGGAGCATCTCGGATACCTGATAGCAACCGGACCTTTTGAGTCATATACCGCATATCTTAGCATATGCTCCAGATCGTTATAATCCGCCGCGGCTAAAATCGTAATACCGGGTATATGCATAAGAAATGAAACATCATATATACCATGGTGTGTTTCGCCGTCACCTTCCGCAAGACCTGCTCTATCTATTGCAAAAATAACATGCAAATTTTGTAATGCGACATCATGTAAAACCTGATCATAAGTACGTTGTAAAAATGTCGAATATATGGCTACAACAGGAATCAACCCTCCGCCGGCTAATCCCGCCGCAAAAGTAACTGCATGTTGCTCAGCTATCCCCACATCAAAAAATCTATCCGGGAATTTTTTTTCAAACAAATCCAGTCCGGTACCTTTGGACATTGCGGCACTTATTGTAACTAAATTTTTATTTTTTGCTGCTAATCGTATAACTTCATCCGCAAAAACCTCTGAAAAACTTTTTGTATTCTTAATAAAATTAATGCCTTTTTCAATAGAGAAAGGAGAAACACTATGATAATCCCCGGGTTTTTGTTCCGCATAATCATAACCTTTTCCTTTTTGTGTAATGACATGAATGATAACCGGTCTATCTATTTTAAATACTGTTTGAAATGTATCAACCATATTTCTAATATTGTGACCGTCAATCGGACCTATATATTTAAAACCTATATCTTCAAATAATACACTAGGCATCATTAAATATTTTAGAGTTCCCTTTAATTTCTGTACGCAGCGTACTATAGGCTTTCCTAGTACAGGTATTTTAAAAGTAAACTTTTTTAATCTTTTGTCAGTTTTAATATATGACTCCATTGTTCTTATTTTACTTAAATATTTTGAGAGACCACCAACATTTTTTGATATGGACATATCGTTATCATTCAATATAAAGATCAAGTTTTTATTATAGCGTCCGGCATTGTTCAGTGCTTCAAAAGCCATACCACCTGTTAATGCTCCGTCACCTATTACGGCAACCACTTTATAATCTTTATTTTGTATATCTCTCGAATATGCAAGACCCAAAGCTAACGATAAGGATGTACTTGAATGACCTGTATTAAAGGTATCATATATGCTTTCTTCTCTTTTAGGAAATCCTGATATTCCTTTATGTTTTCTTAATGTTTCAAAAGTATCCCATCTGCCGGTTAACAATTTATGTGTATAACATTGATGTCCTACATCCCAAACGATTTTATCCTCAGGTGCGTTTAGAACATAATGAAGAGCCAGAGTCAATTCAACCGTACCTAAATTCGAAGCTAAATGTCCCCCGTTCATAGCAGTTGTTTTAATAATTTTATCTCTTATGCATCGGGCTAACTCATTAAGTTCTTCATATGTCATTTTTTTTAACTGTTTTGGATTGTTTATTTTATTAAATTGTTCTTTCAAAATTAAATACCTTTATAACTTTTAATCTTTTTTCAATAAATTTATAAATTTTCCGAT
>CAZJOD010000227.1:0-4706 GCA_964547525.1 uncultured Clostridiaceae bacterium | reverse complement strand
TTCATGTTATTAACAGACGGAGGTAAAATAATTGCGGCAACTGATGAGCCGGGTTACTACCAGGTTGATAACTCAAGAGCTCCGTCAATCTTTTTTACATCGGATGAAGATGTGAAACTACCCGGATACGGCAATACGGACAGAAATGAAATAAAAAGACCCGGAGGCTTTGTAAATACTCTTAAAGACTCATGGGAACGTTTTAAATTCGGCGGCACAACTCCCCTAAAACAAACGGTAGTTTATATAAACAAACAGGAATTACCGGGTATACGTTTCGGTACCAAAAACCCGGTACCTTATACCGATCGAGTTTTAGTTTCAGGAAGAGTTGTACCTTGTAAAGTAACCTCATTTGGTACATACTCTATAAAAATTGCCGATCCTTTATTATTCTATAAAGAAGTGTGCGGTAAGACCGAAAAAACTTCTTTTAGCACGGATGATATGGCGGAACAATACATTCACGAATTTCTGTCAGCTTATGTAACGGCTCTATCAAGCTTATCTGCAAGTTTTGTATTGGTATCGGACATACCTACCAAAACAGCAGAATTAGGTAGATACATGGCCGAAGTATTAGATAATGAATGGCTTGCTAAAAGAGGCTTTTATATACATAGTGTAGGAATTGCAGGAATATCATTTGATGAACAAACCGACAAACTGCTAGAGAAATATGCAAATGATTCGATTTTATTTGATCCTAATGCCAGGGCTGCACGTATGACAGGCGGTATCGCCGCAGGTTTAGAAGCGGCCGGTTCAAACGCAGGCGGTTCAATGCTTGGCTTTGCAGGAATGGCAATGGGTATGAATGCAACAGGGGCTGCAAGTATAATGCAAGGTCAACAAAGCACGCAGCCGTCTGCCGGCATACAACCGGACTCATGGAGCTGTTCATGTGGTAATATTATGAGCGCGGATTCATTTTTTTGTTCTAAGTGTGGCGGTAAAAAACCAATAAAAGAAAACAATTCTCAGAATGATTTTTGGTTATGCACATGCGGAAAAAAAGTGTCTGAAGGTCTGTTTTGCTCTAACTGCGGTAAGAAAAGACCTGAAATCGATAAATGGATGTGTTCTTGCGGAAATGAAACCGAAGGCTTGTTTTGTTCAAAGTGTGGGAATAAAAGATCCGAAAAAAAGCAAGGCATCTTTAAATGTCCCAAGTGCAGTCGTATTTATAACGAATCAGACGGTATTCCCAAGTTTTGCTCCGATTGCGGAGAGCCCTTAAAGAGTGAATAAGCTATGAGTAGTATAAAAGAATACAAATGCATAAATTGTAAGGCGGGTTTGGAATTTGATCCGCCTTCGCAGAGATGGAAATGTAAATACTGCTTCAGTGATTTTACCAAAGTTGATCTTGACGCATTCTATAAAGAAGACTCTTCGCATGATGAAGACATACCTGAGTTGGAATCATATGTTTGTAAGAGCTGTGGTGCCGAGTTGATCACAAATGGTACTATATACGCTACAACATGTTTGTTTTGTAAAAGCCCCACAATAATAAAAGCCGGATTCTCCGGCAAATTTAAGCCTAAATATTTAATTCCGTTTAAATTTACAAAACAACAAGCGATAGATATGTACAAAAAACGGGTTGGTAAACGTTTGTTAATACCTGATGAGTTTAAACAAAAAGAAAAAATAGATGATATATCAGGTCTATATGCACCTTACTGGCTTTTTGACAGTACAACGAAGGCTGTAATAGAAGGTGAAGGTGTAAAGGTTAGTCATTGGAATCAAGGAGAGTACCGATATACACAAAAAAAATATTTTAGTGTTATTAGGGAAGGTAATATAGAATATAATCGTGTTCCGGTGGATGCATCAAAAAAACTGGATGACAACTTAATGCAGAAAATAGAGCCGTACGATTATACATGCTTAACTGATTTCTCAATGAAATATATGTCCGGTTTTTTAGCTGAAAGATATGATGTGGATGATAAAGAAGCCGAACCGATTATGAAAAACAGAGTTGAAAAATACACCGAAGATAGAATTAGGAGTACTATATCGGGATACTCCACTTTTTCAATGACAAATAAAAAAATAGACTTTTTAAATGTATCAAGAGATTATTGCCTCTTACCGGTCTATGTTCTTATTAATAAATATAAAGGTAAAGAATATATATTTATGATCAACGGTCAGACGGGGAAAACCGTAGGAAATACTCCTGTGGCGTTTTCTAAACAATTACGTTTTGCACTGACTTTATTTGCAATATTATGGTTTTTTGCCGTGTTCGGAGGTGCTTTGTTTGTTTAAAAAAATATTCATCGTCATAATAATAGTATTTACATTTTTAATCACTACAGAAGCGGTCATAGCTGACTCATCACTTAATATAAAAGATTTTCCTTCATATTTAAGCGGAAACGATTTAATTGAGTTGCAATATCTACTGGATAATGTGAAAGAAAAAAGTAGTTTAGATATTGTTATTGTTATTACAGAAGATACACAGGGAAAATCGTCTAAAGATTTTGCAGATGATTATTATGATAATAACGGGTACGGCATAGGCTCTGATTATTCCGGTTTATTGCTATTAATGAATATGTATGAGAGAGAATTGTGGATATCTACAACCGGAAGGGCTATAGATATTTTTACCGACAAACGTTTGGCGGATATTTATGATAGTATAGCAACCATGTTGTCGAAATCAGAATATTTCGAAGCTTGTAAAATCTTTTTGTCAAAAGTTGAAACATATGTGGTCATGGGTGTTCCCACCGGTCAATACAGAGAAAGCTTTGAACCCGCTTTGTCTTACGGCCAAAAAATACTTAGAATAATGCAGTCTGTATCTATGTATGTTACATTACTTATTATTACTTTATTAATTACTATTGTTGCATCAATCTCTCGGAATAATGTTGCATCGGTGAATCGACAAACATACGAAAAAGAAGATTCATTTAAATTAAACAGATCAACCGATCAATTTGTTCGTGAAGCGGTATCAAAAGTTCGTATATCAAGTGGTGGAACAGGAGGTACCGGTGGTCCTTCAACAAGCGGTAGAAGCAGTGTACATACAGGAAGCAGCGGAAGAACACACGGTGGTGGAGGTCGTAAATTTTAAATTTTCTCGCAGCATATGCTTGCCTATTATTAAACTTCGGGATATAAAACCCTCGTTTTTGGCTCTTCTATTGCAGCATATGCTCGTGACTTCGCCTGCTTTAAACCCGGAAGGTTATAAACCTCCGGGTTTTTTATATCATGTGTACCGGCCGGTATACAATTCGGCAAACTGAATTTACAAATCTATAAAATATCGATAGCAATCAGCCCACCATGTATATCCTTCCCTTTGACCCAGTTTAGATAAATATAACTCTAGCAAACCTGTCTCACGATCTTGTAAAATATGAAAATTAGATAACTGAACCTTATCGGATTCACTCTCATTCCGTTTATCTATAATAGCCATTGATTCCTTTATCAATTGTCCACGATCATTTACCTGTGCTATATTCAGCGGATGGCGAGGATAATTACCATATGTATTATGGTCACTTATGTTTCCTACCCAATATATTTTTCCGTTTTTAATGCTTTTGAATAAAATTGACCATGTAGCCGCAGAATAAATTACTTCACCGTCATCAAAATGCCACGGAACAGGATCTGTAAAAGTTTTACCGGCATCATCGGAATAACAATACCACTTATGAGCCGGAGTTCCCGGTTGGATTCTGGTTCTCCAGTTTTTACTTTCAACGTTTGACCCACGAAACACAGCTAATATTCTACCATTTGGAAGCATTAAAGCGGTCGGTTCATTTACACCCCTTGAAGACTTCAGATCACTAATTACTATCGGTCGTGAAAAGCTTAAATCATAATTTCCTTTAGAAGAGTTAAATTTACCACGAACAATTATCAAACCATTCATAATGTCAGGACAAGAAGGAAAGAAATCATTTATATCCAATCCCAATATTCGACAACATGCATGAATAGATGCTTCTATCGGGAAAACGATATCACCGTTTTCCAATACATCTGTGTTCGTTCCGCAAATTCCCCTGTTACAATTAATATACTCAGGGTTTCGGTGGTTATTAGGATCGTAATCCGCACCATCTTCATACTTAATCAATTCAATGTTTCGTTCTTCACTGCCGTCTTTTCTGACCACCATTAGACTATGGTCTACAAACCCGTCTTTACCTTGACCCCAGTAAATTCTATATGCATTATGATGTCCGCCGAAAAAAATTCTTTGATATCCGACAGACACAAAATGTTTGTGGACGGGATTCCATATCTCATTACCGTAACCTACGGTTATTTCATCCTCACCCTTTAATTCATATCCTTTACTGAAGACATCCTCCCATTCTCCCCATGTCCTTCCGTTATCATCGGAAAACCTTCTGAATACCGCAGTACTCCAATCCGATTCACCGGTCAGGCTTCTGTACTCAACTCTTTTGACACCTGTGCCATGCACATAATCCTGTGTCCTACTTTCTGAAGTATTTTTATCAGGTGCAGGTACATAGAGTTCTCTTTTTACACTAATTGCCATATTTAACCACTCCTTTCATATTATCTCTTGATATCGCTATTTACCATATATCGGTTAATAACGATATATATCTCATTCAAATATTATATAGCTAAAAATATACGACTATTTTTGACTCATTATACTAAACACGGTATTATTA
>CAZJOD010000226.1:0-4707 GCA_964547525.1 uncultured Clostridiaceae bacterium | reverse complement strand
GGGGGCCCGGGGGCCGGGGCGCCCGGGGGCGGGGGCTTGTGACACAAGAGGTGTCACTACCCCCGTCCCCCTGTCACTCAAGGTAAATTTGAAACGGTAGGTAAATTGATGAAAGAAAATATGACAATAATATTAAAATTTCTAAAGCCATTTTATAAGAAGTTTATATTGTGCCAATTTTATATGATTATAACGACAGTTGCGGGTTTGGTTTTTCCTATGGTTTTAGGGATATTGTTGGACTCGGCCTTTGAAGATAAAAATATATCGGTACTTTTAGTTTCATTGCTATTTCTTGGAATAGTATTTGTTACAAAAGGAATTTTCAACTATTTAAAAACCTTAAAACTGGCTGAAATAAGCAACCGATTGGTTAAAGACATAAGACAGCATACATTTGCGGCACTTCAAAGAAAGTCACTAAGCTATTTTGATAATAGGAAATCCGGAGATATAGTTTCAGGTTTGACAAATGATATTGCGCAAGTACAATCGACACTGACATCAGGTGCTTTAAGTCTGGTACAGGCTATAATTTCGTTAATAACCGTAGTCATAGCTTTATTTAGTATGGAAGTTTTGCTTGCATCTGTAACATTACTTTTTATACCCTTGATTATTTACTCATCAAAAAGGTTAGGTAAAAAAGTAAAACCTGTGTCACAGACCATAAGGAGCAGGCTTGGTTTTATCACATCAATAATAAATGAGAGTATATCCGGTATTGATATTATTAAACTCTTTAAGTTAGAGAAACGTGCTAATGAAATATTCGGTGATGAAAATGAAAAGCTTGTAAATGACACTATTAAAGAATCTAAAATAAAGGCCGCTAATTCATTAATTGTAGGGCTGTTATTTTCATTACAATTTATTCTTATGGTAGCATTAGGATCGTACAGGGTATTTCAAGGAATTATGACACCCGGCTCTCTAATAGCGTTTGTTTTATATGCAGATATGGTTGCAGGTCCTGTGTCTGTAATAACCGGAGTTTATATGGAAATTAAATCCGCATCAGCTTCTCTGGATAGAATTAAAATGATATTAAATAATGATTCGGTTTTATATGAGTTGGACGGACAATCAGGGCATGAAAAAATTAATACCGGTGATCTAAAATTCATTAATGTTTCATTTTCATATGAAAAAGAAACCCAAGTACTAAAAGATGTCAGTTTTAATATTAAACCGGGCGAGATAGCGGCATTTGTAGGAAGAAGCGGGGCAGGAAAATCAACAGTTTTAAAGCTTATACCGAGGTTTTACGATATTTGTAAAGGAGAAATTATAATTGACGGTATAAACATAAAAGATTATAACATATCCGATCTAAGGGAACACATTGCGATAGTACCTCAGGAATCATTTCTTTTTGGAATGAGTATAAAAGATAATATTTTATGTGGGAACCCCGATGCCAATGACGATGAAGTGATTTTAGCTGCAAAAAAAGCAAACGCTCATGATTTTATAATGAGCTTACCGGATGGTTATGCCACTGTAACGGGAGAACGCGGTGCGAAATTGTCCGGCGGGCAAAGACAAAGAATAGCTATTGCCAGGGCTTTTATTAAAAGTCCGAAAATTCTTTTGTTAGATGAAGCGACATCCGCTTTAGATAATGAATCGGAATCACAAGTACAGCAGGCTATATATAATTTGATGAAAGATAGAACGGTCATAGTTATTGCACATCGTTTATCTACAATAATGAATGCGGATGTTATTTTTGTAATGGATGAAGGTAGAATTATTCAACAAGGAACCCATAAAGAATTATTAGAAACAAGTACCGTATATAAAAATTTGTACAATAAAATGGTTTACCGGGACAGACCTGAAAGGATAGCTTAGGATTACGGATTATATGATTATAAAAAAGACCGTTCAACCTGAACGGTCTTCATATAAAGAAAGGAAAAGGAGATCGATTAATCAATACTAAATATTATATGTTGTATATACCATCGGTACACACTATGTATAACTTATCGTTGTTAATAAAGATATCTGATATATCCGAAGGCATGTCGGTCTCACCTATAATATTACAACATAGATCAAGTTGTTTTATGGAATTATCTGAAACGGCGTATATGCTGTTCTTATATAGTATAATTTTATTTATAGCCATATTTACATAGCACGAATATTTTTCGTTTCCGGTAAGATCGAATGCCTTTATATAACCTTTGTCGCTACCCGCATATACAATTTGATCGGAACTGTTCATGCAAACGGCGCTGCAGGCTCCTGCAACACTTTTTGTATATATCTTTTCCATTTTACCGTCTGATTTCAATTCAAACAGAACAAGTGTTTGGTTTGTATTCACTCCTGCTGCGAAAAATGTTTTCCCGTCTATTCTTGCATAATCAACCGCTTTTACGGTGTATAACCAACCGCCGGCATTTAATCTGTATTTTATATTTAATGTATCGTCATATAAATATAGAATGCCGCTACTGGCTTCGTCGGAGGCGTAAGCTAAAACTTCTGTTTTACCGTCAATATCGTAATCACCGGAGGTTATCACATCGATTATCCTATAATCCGCAAAAAGCGTATTTATCAATTCACCGGTATTGCTGAACAATTTAACATGGTTATCGCCGCATCCTGCAAACAACTTGTATGATGAACCGGATTTAATAAAGCACAATGAAAAAACTTTTGGATACTTTGTTTCCCATCCTGATAACATAGTTGGTTGTCGTTGAATTTCGGTTTCCCAAAGAATATTACCGGTAGCATCTAAAACGGTTATATTTCTATCGTTGTAACCTGCTGCAATAATCGTCCGATTTTCATTAAGATCTATTGCGGCGGCGGCTCTGATCGGTCCGGTAAAAGACTTACTAAATTTTAGGTTGCCTGTGGAATCAAATAATGCTACGGTATCATCATTAAAAATCAATATATTTCCATTATCTGTCATAGTTGCTTTTTTAATATTTGAAAACGCTACATTAAGCCTGTTGACATTAATTTTATTCGATAATTCAATTGCATTAATAGGTGATATATTGTTGACAATAAACATACCCGGAGTAAAAGGTAAATCAAATTCGCAATATTCGTCATTAGTATCCGTTGGGAAAACAATACAATAACCGTTTTCGGATTCGTCGAAATAAGCTTGTTGATTATCAGGTTCGGTAACCTGTAACACATGTGTGTATGATATCGAATCGCCCGGTTTTAGCTTTGCACCGGTAAATGCGGTATATTTACTAATAATCGCTACATCACTACCGTATCTTTGCTTCCATTTTTCCATGGGAGAAGGTCCTTTAGGTTTTCTATAACCCGGCTCACCCATATCTCCGTTGTCAAACTTTTTAGACCCTATATCTACATATTCCAATGTTGTGCTAACATCCGTTGATGAATATGTATCCAGTCTTTGTAAAAAGTGATTTTTACAGCCGTCTACAAAACGATTTCCGTATATAGAACCTGTATCATCTTTATGCATGACTGCAGGTACACGAAAATGCGAATAAAATACATAATCGTCTTGTTCATACGCTGTAAATGTATCGTTAATAACAACTCCCATGCCGTATATAATAAAGAATTCTCTTACCCAATCTACTCCGTTGAATCCGGGTACCGTTGTTTTTAAGTATAGATAGTTTTTGTTACCTTCTAAAATGTCAAGTGATGCAAGTTCGGGTGTTTCACCTGAATATCCGTTGCGAGAAATTGTAACAGTGGAGCAGTTCTCTCTGTCAGGCCAACGGTAACCGCTTTCTTCAACAAAACACGATATACCGTTTATACTAAGATCAAGTATCCCGACGGTATTATTCTTACAATGAGTTTCTATTCCCAAACCGTCCAAAAGAAAGTAATCCCAGAGATTTTTACATTCACCGGTGCAACACATGCAATTTTTGTGAAATTTTTTCATATAAAATTTGTCATATGCTTTATTGTGGGGAACCCTTTTTTCTTCGTTTGATTTTTTTGATGATTGTTCATAATGCCATTTGTTTAACGGTATGAGACCGAATGAATCTTTATTCAAATCTTCAACTTTGACGGGATGACCGCTGAAAGCTCTCATAGGCATGATAAAGCCTGCATTATCCAATAGAGATTTATCCTGCACGGAATCACAAAGGGCTTGGATCTGCGGATCTTTGTAGTAATATGCATATGTTTTGCATATAAATGTAGCTAATTTTGATACGCCCCCGTCTCCAAAGGAAGGTATAAAGCCTGATGGCATATGAGTTGCCAATATGAATAGTTTGGCGTCTTTAAATGAGGTATTTAAGAAGGTGTGACTATCTTCATGAAAAGAATATGCGACGGCCAACGGTAGGCTGACTGCAGGTGCATATGCGGAATCGTCACAAAACGGTCTCCAAAAACCTGAAGAGAAGTACTTAAAAACATCGTTAGCCGTTTTTGTCACTTCACTTAGAGTTTCGTTCATTCCGTAGGTTTTAATGAAATAATCGGATAAATATACACAAGCCAATGCTGAGAACATTACAATATTATGTGGAGGCGCATTATGGTCGGTATATCTTTTAACATGACCTATACCGTAATTACTACACATCCATCTATATAACACTTTTTCAATATCGGCTTTTATATCCTCCGGAATCAATCCGTTGTGCACTGCGATCCAAAATGAAGCCGAATGAGCACACATACCGATGCTCGTGGAACTGTCCAATCCCGGTT
>CAZJOD010000225.1:0-4753 GCA_964547525.1 uncultured Clostridiaceae bacterium | reverse complement strand
TATAATTTGGTATATTTGGGTCTCTAGTTTTCAAGAGTTTCGCAATTTCCTAATACTTTAAGGTAAAAATATTAGATATTAATCCCTATCTGAATACACCTATTCTTGGGTTAGTTCTTCTTCAATTTCTTTCGCTTGTTTAATCAGTGATATCAAAATATTTCTGTGTTTTTCTGTATCTCCAGTTTTAAGAATCAATCGATACCGTCTATTTCGTTTATCATAATCCATGATATCAAGTCCGCTATCTTCAATCAATCGCTCCAATTCATCTGATCGTTTCAAGCGTATTTCCATACGCGAAGAATTTTTTTGGGCCCGGAAAATTATAAAATTATCTATCCGATTCTGGTGGGCCAATCCTATATAAAACTTGTTATACTTTAATTCATATCCTGGAATGATTTCAGTAATTAGAGCTAAAACATTATCCACAATTTTAACTGTTTTAAGTGTACCACGATCTTTTTCCCAATAGTTCCGGTCAGTAACTTCACTCACTTCTTCGTCTTCATCAGGCATTCCAAATTGCATTTCATCCAGTATTGTGGTAAAAGTCATAAAAAACTTATCATCCAATTTATATGCATTCACTTGTATGGCTATTAGTGGAATATGCCCGTTGAACAGGCTAATGATATTTAGAAATCTACCGGTTATTTCTTCGGCTATTATAACCGCACAATGTTCATATTGGGGATATCTTTTGCGTTCTAGATCCCAGTATTCAATTGTCCTAATGATGTGGCTTTCATCGGTCTTCCCCAACTGAACTTCCACTTCATATCTCTTATTCGTTTCAGGGTCCTGCAGTAATAGATCCAGTCTCCCTGCACGTGGATGAATACGTTCCTTATCTTTGAGTACAAGCTCTCCCAAACCAAGAATACTCGGGTCTTGTGCAATTTTTTCTTGAAGTAAATTTTCGTTGAGGTTAGAATCGTCCTTCATACTAATTTTTATCGGATTAGCAAATTTCAAATTATCTGTCACTGACTTGGCCTCCTATTTAAATTTTCATACACGATTTCATCTGTTCTTTATAATTAACATTTTCGTCATAACAATAGACCTAAAATAAAAGTTCGTCTAATTGACCCAAGCCCAATATGTGTCTATACCTGAAAGGTTAACAGATCCAATAAGCGTATTTTCGCTTGATGATAGCCCATATAATAATAAGAATTTTGAGAAATCCATATATGATGTGTTCTTACTACTAAATGAATGGATAAGTACGACCGCAGATTTGCAATGGTACTGTTTTGCTGTTATTACTGCAGAAGCGGTTCTATGGATTAATTGATATCTTATATTATAAATTGAATTTGAAGATATGTTAATTTCATTACATAAAAAAATCAGTCGCTTCTCTTTTCCATCTTTCATATCTTTCATCCATGCGGACATTAATATGCCAAAGGGCTCCTCTACTTTTCCTTCGACCATAATACATACAAGATCTTCTGTGCTTCTGGCAAATAAAAATATATCATTTTATGATCCCTTAGAACCTCCTGGTAGTGCCACTTTGTATTCCGGGATACCAAGCAATGCTTCAATTTCCGGGAATTTAACATTAAGAATATTATGTACATTTTGGGGAAATCCGTTTGCATTATACCATTCTGCAGCCAACCGTTCTGCAGAATAGCCCTCTTTCCATTGCTTATCTCCCAGTAGTAACTTCCAATCTTCAATTGATACTATAGGTTTTAAAACATATCTTATTCCTTTCCCCTATCATTAAATGATAGAATACACCTTTCTCATAATTTACGTACTTAAAATGTCTTTTATTTACAAGAAGATACTGGGTAATCAAGGTGACAGTATTTTATAAAAATGCATAAAATGAATCTGGCAAACCGCTCTTGCATGTGCCGCATTCATTCCCGATACGTCTCCGATTGCATTGGCGTTCAACCAAGCCTGAGTTGACGCTTCGATTTCAGCAATTTGTTCCGGGTGAACTTTAGCTTATATACTAATTTTTAAATGAGTTTTTTTAGTGAATTCAAACATATATTATGTAGATTATTACATATGCCATTTAATTTTTATTCTTTATTTAACCAACTGCCTATCTTATCCTTTACAGCTTCCGGTGACACCACTTCCGTTTTACCGGGAACATATGATACGGTAAAGAATATGCTGTCTACAAAAACTCCGCCTTTTTTCTCCACTCTGTTTTTTACCGATTCAATAAATTTTATCGGTTCCTTGTCATCTGCCAAGGTGATAAAAAGGCGTACTTTTTTCCCTTTAAGATCAACTTTACTTAAAAACGTATTAATGGCAGGAGTCGTCTTACTTGCCCAAACTTGGACTCCAAGGTAAATTTCATCATAACCTGCCAAAGAAAAATCAAAAGGTTTCAGCTTGCTTTTCATATTGAAAACCGCTCCCATGGCAGATCCTATAAAGTTTCCCGGTTTACGTTCCTTCAGTTCTTCAATTTTTTTGATATCAAATCCTGTCTGCCTTTGTATCTCATTGGCCACCACCCCTGTATTACCTACCCATGTGTAATATGTAATCAAACTTGACACTTAAAAATCACTCCTTCCTTATTATCCTGTCATTTCATTTAAATAAATTATTTTTCACTCAAAAATTCTATAGTTCACATAAATTAAAAAACCGGAGTATTCATTAGGAAAACACTCCGGTATTTATTACATAAAACAAATCGGCTTTTCTTGAATACACATCCTAAAGACAATTATATCATGTAAAATCAATATTTGTTAAAATAACTTAAGGATTATAAATTTTTCCCATTGAGACGTTAGTTCACATGTCATTATTTTTTGCTAGATTACTTCGGTATCGGTACTTACCGACAAGTCTATATTCACAGTTCCTTTTGCTTATCCGGTTAAAATCGCATGAGGAATAACCCTTATTACTTCTCAAGCCCAACCTGACGCCGATATCGACCTTCCTGCGGTTATCATGTTGTCGATACATTTGTTATACAGGTAACAGAAATATCGGGGACATATCTCATATAATTATCTTTTTGGTATATGGAAGCGCATTCCATCATTATTTTTAAATTTTTTTAAATAAACGAATAAACTACAAATTACTTCTGATATATTACCATATCACTTACTTTATGCAAAATTAATCGGAGTGGTAATTGAAATTAGTTGATAACCGTCCCCATAGTTCTATAAAAATTTGCTCAACCGATATAACTACAGATCGCTGAAATTTAATAACATAATTAGTCGTATTTAGTTAAATTATGTCACTATATTGCACTTAGTTGATAACCGTCCCTCATATTTTCCGGAAAATCTTTAGGATCGTCCTGATATTCTTCTCTTTGATGTATGTCCTCTTCAAGCTCCTCATCTAGCTGTAATAAATCTATGTATCCTTCTAGCTTGCACTGAATATGATCAATCAGACGTAATATATCCTTTAAGTTTGATAGGCATGGGGTGAAAGTAAGTGGATAGATGTAACCAGCTTGGTAAGCAGGTTCACAACTCATGGGGCTAAAGGCTTCTGTGTATCTTTATACTGATAAGCTCAGGAGGTAATTTCATTTGTAACATCAAAGTCTAAAATTTTATAGGTACTATAAAAACAATAATAAAAGAAGGTGTTGTTAAGAGTGTTGTGATTTAATATGGTCAACATGGAGGTTTCTGCCTGGCCAATATCGGTCCGTTCCTTGTACATTTCGTGTCCCCCCGGGAAGCGCCGGTACACCATTTCACAAAACCGTGTCCAGGCGTTGTTGACTTCCGGGTGTCTTTGGTATTCCATGGCACCGCCTACCTCCACAATAAGGGTATTATATTTTAAAAAGCTCAGTACATCCAACAATCGGATATGTGCAAGGACCGCAGCAGCCTGAAGAGTATAAAATAGAGGTGTCATTGTCTAGGGTGACCATCATGACAGGAGACATAAAAGGAGCCCTATATGCCGCCCATATCCTGCTCCAATTGATTCAAAAAAGGGATACAGACTTTTTCATACCCTGTGTCACCCTTATGGACCGGCCTAATAAAAAAATGCGGAGAGTACATCTGTATACGCCTTCTAAAAAAGGAATAAAAGGGTACCTTCATATATTGTCAAAGAAAGGTTGTATAATGTATGTATGTTTTTCAAAATCTGCCGTGCAGCAATTGAAAAAGTACTGTCGGTGTATATTTTTACACGGGTGAAAACAAAGCCTTCCGCACAAAATCGAACTTCCTTGGGTTTAGGATATATGTTGTATGTATCGTTCATCATTACAACCTCCTGTTATGTTCAATATTGCACAGGTTGGGAATAGATCGTTCCTCTTTCACGGGATGCTTTTATCCGTAGAAACAAAGGTTTCTCATTTTCCGTCCAATCCACTGACAACTCCGTGGCATCCTGTATCTTTTTGTAAACACCCCTTTCAGAAATGAACTTTATATCGCAGCGTTCATTTACACAAACATATAGACTGTTAGGAGAAGCTTCAATTCTTTCAAAAGCCGAGTCGGTCAATTCCATCATACCGTAAAAGGCTCCTTTTCCATAAGCCAAGGCACAAGCTTCTTCCGTATAGCTTTCCGCAAGTAATATGTTCTTTCCGGGTGCATCCCCCTTTCCTTCCAATCGGTGGTCCGGCACCCAAAAACCCAGTGTGTATCGTCCGGTGGATAAAATCTCATCCCACTGGTCGTAAGAGGGCAATGTTCGCTCGTAGGCGTATTTGTTTGCATCCGCTGCAGTGGCATTGTATATC
>CAZJOD010000224.1:0-4780 GCA_964547525.1 uncultured Clostridiaceae bacterium | reverse complement strand
GTCTGCTATTGCGCGACAGGAATTTTATCTGAATCAAGCAGTGAGGCATATGAAATTACTGTAACAACAACTTATAATTTAACTTCATTACAATTATTTCTGTTTTCTGTTTTTAAATAGAATTCTCCCATTACCCCAACTATTAGGACACGTTATTGTACATTATTTAGATCACCTCGCACTCATATGGACGATACCGAAACCCGAATCAGTGCTCCATGCCTGACAGGCCCTACCGATGAAGAAGTACAAGATATATAGAGTATCCCTTTTCGCTCATAAGCACAGGGATAATACCAGAAAGGCCCCCTGCCCAACGACTCGTTTTGACCTTGTTGTAACAGATAAACACGATCAAATCCTACTCCATGATGGGGTCTGACAGCCATCACTAATCGCCTTCTATCCTTTTTTGTAGTTGTCAATGTTCATCTATGTTACTCTCCTTTTGTCCGGCGTTAACCCACTCAAGCGCCAGCTGTTGTTTCTATTAGTTGAGTTCCGCTCCTATTTTCCTCTAAAGTCATATTTAACACCTTTTTCTGCCTATTGATAAACTGCACCACTGCTAATTTTGGAATGATGTTTTAACGCTTACTTATATCTTTTAAGAGTTTCCTTAATTTTTATATACCGGAATATATACTATCAGCCATGATAGGTATTATGAGTTATCGGTTACATCAAAAAGATGCTCCTTCCAGAGACGAATTATATGAATTGATGCATGGTTAAATGGTATACGGTGTTATCGAACAGCTACCGCATTAACTACAAAGAGGTATGGAATAAACAGGATAGAACGGTTATTATTCCGCACCTACCTCCAATACAACAATCCGATGAATATCAACTTGGGGTACGATAAATTGTATTCCATATTCATTGTTTACAAAATCAAGTTCCTCCATATCCGGTACACTGTAAACCTTTTTTACCGGCATCCCAAATTCTACTTGTATATTATGAACAGGAATCATCCTTTCCATAAAAGACGGTGTAACATCATATTTCGCGTCATTGACATTGACAAGGTGAAGGATATACTTGCCATCCTGTTTCATAAGTGATATGTGTACGGATGATGGAGCATCCGTCTTTATAACGGACCTGTTGTAAACATGGTCGAGGATATTTAAAAACAGCTTTTTCAACCATGGAGAACCTGTTTTCACATATGATGAGAAAATACCGGGCGCAATATAAACGCACTTACCTTTTCCGTTTTCATTGATAGTAACGGAAGGATGGCCCGACCTTCTTGCCGGATGTGCATGTTGGTGGTAGACATGCCGGTCAAGGGAAGACTCAAAAAGCGGTTCAACCAAGGTACTTATATTCAATACATTTTCTTTTGGTAAAACCTTTATCGCTTTGGAACCGGACTTATTCACCAGAATTGGCATATCCGGCATTCCTGAAGATATGCCGGCATGAAGGTCATACATATAATCCACGGAAAAATCCGATGTTCCTTCATAATCAACGCCAAACAAACCGGACAAAGTAAAATTTTCTTTCTTCTTTCCATCTTCGGAATAAAGAGATGTCATATTGGTTGCAACGACCGTACCCCCGTTTTGTACAAATTCGGTTATTTTTTCATACGTTTCATCTTGCATGCATAAAAGGTTCGGAAGTATGATTACCTTATATTCCTTTGCACGTTTTACGAACGTATCTTCTTCAATAATATCAAAGTGTCTGCTTCCTTCCAACAGCATCTTGGCTGCACCATGAATACTATCGTAGTAGTGTGAAAGGTTCATGTCCGATGAAATCCATTCCAATAGACGTTTGGTTTTCACAGAATGCATAATGGCAATATCGGCTACACTTTGCGCATCTTTCAACCATGGCTCCATCGTTTCAATGGTTCTATAGTTTCTTTTGATATATTCCAATACGGTTTTATTGATACTCGACGCAAATTCTCCGGAGGGATAGGGTACATGATTTGCCGATATACCACCCCCGTTACTCACGATGGCACTAAAAACAGCCTTCATTGTACTTTCCGGGTTAACCGTCCAATCTCCCCAACTGCCCAGTTCGTAAGGAGTCGTCATGGTAAAGGATTTGTTCCGTGAATGCATCCACTTTGCCCGAACGATACCATCCAGATAGTTGGGGGCATGGAATTCCGATGTTAATATTGGAGAATATTCATCAATCTCGATTTCACTCAGGTAGAAATTACCGGAACCGTTCCAAATAACGGGTATGTCTTTTTTTCCCTTTATGACATCGAGTATACCCTTGATGAGGTTGAACCTTGTATTTCTTTTGAATTTACAAAAATTACGATATTGCTTGGTTCCAAGTTCAATGTCCGGTTTCAGGGGATATCCGTATTCATCTTGGAATTTTTTCATGCAGTAACGACAGTAGCAAGTATCGGGTTGAAAATATGTAATATCCAGAAAAATGCCGTCAATATCATACTTTTCCGTTATCTCTGCGTGTCTGTTTAAAACTGTTTCGTAGTATGGACTGTTTGGACAAAGTATTTTATAATAATCATACGCGATGACCTTTTTACCCCTTGAATCCACCATCCTGTATTGAGGATACTTCATTGCAGTCCGATCATCCAGCAAAACATTTAAATACGCATAGATTTTAACTCCATATTGTTTCCCGGCATCGATGGCTTGCTGTAAATAGTCCCCTTTTATTGAGGAATTTTTTTTCGCTAATTCCGTCTCATAGTACGCATTCCCGGTAGCATCCTTACAGACAAATATCATTGCCTGCATACCTGCATCCGCCGATGACTTTATATATTCACAAGGGTCAAAGGGGATATGGTCATGACAATCACCCACCTGAAAATCAAATAGACCGAAGCGTAAATCATTATATTTTTCCGGCACAACAAAGCCTCCTTTTAATCAACGAACCTTACGGTCAAAGATAGTCGTTTATTACTTTTATTGCGACATTATAACGTATATTTTATCATTATACATAAGTTGCCAAACTCCTTCTTAATAGGAATCGGTTACAATATTCTAAATCGTACTCTGTATTCCTCAATCTTTTAGCATAGACACGCTTTGTTTGAGGCTTAATACTATTGTATTGTTTGCTTCGAAAACTGTCAATATTTGTTTTTGCTTTTTTTGTTAAGGCTTTTGAGAAACGGTATTTAAATACCGGGGACATATCTTTAGCCCTTATAAAACCTCTACTACCGCTATTTCATACCCATAACGCAATGACTGTATAATCATATTAAAACCACTACAGGCTTTTATTATTATTTTGATTTTTCTTTTAATTAAAGTATAATACATATGAAGTACATAAATAGGGGGAGACATAATGACAATTAATGGTCAAAGAGAATTCGAACTTTTAAAGAAAATCGGTTTCGTACGAACCAGTGGTTCAGAAGAAGAGTTAAAAGCTGCAAATATCTTACTGGATGAAATATCTGCAATAGGTTGTGAGGGACATTTAGAAGAATATAAAGTTTCTACATCTAAAATAACTAAAGCATCATTCAAAGTTGTTGCGCCTTATGAAAAAGAATATGAAGTTACACCATATAACTGCTCAATCAGTACACCTGAAGGTGGAATAACTGTTGATTTTGTATATATAGAAGATGGACTTGATGCAAATTTAGTTGACATTAAAGGAAAAATTGTACTTTTAAATATAGGCCCGGATCCCAAGCTTTATAAAAAACTTATTAAAGCGGGTATTGCAGGATATATAACCATGTCCGGTACCACTAAGGACAAAGAAGATGAAACTGATATATATGTGGCAAGAATGCGTGAGAAAAACACAAAGTATGGAAAAGTAACCGCATTAAACATACGTACAAAAGACTGTTTCGAGATGGTTAAAAACAAGGCATCTAAAGTTAAAGTAGAACTTATTACTGAAGATATAGAACTTACATCCCATAATGTTGTTACAACAATTGAAGGTACTAAATACCCCGATGAGATAATATCTTTTGGTGCTCATTTTGACAGTGTACCATTTAGTCCCGGTGTATATGATAACGGCGCGGGTTCAGTTATAATAATGGAAATGCTCAGATATTTTAAAGAAAATCCACCTATAAGAACAGTCAAGTTTGTATGGTATGGATCTGAGGAAGTTGGACTGCTTGGTAGTAAGGCTTATTTAAAAGCTCATGAAGAAGAACTGAAAAAACATCTTCTGATGATTAATGTGGATGTTGCAGGTGCAGTGCTTGGAAAAGAAACTGCTTATATAACTGCGGAACAAAGCCTGGTTGATTATATAGATCATGTTGCTAAAATTAAAGGTTATCCGCTCAAGGTAGAACAGAGCATATACTCAAGTGATTCAACAGCCTACGCTGATGCGGGAATTCCTTCTGTTACGTTTGCTCGCTTTGCTCCTCATGGTGGAACTTTCATCCATTCCCGTCACGATGTTATTGATTACTTAAGTGCTGAAGCCCTAGAGAAAACTACAAACATTACCAGAGACTTTAGTGAATCAATTATTAATTCAGTGGTATTTCCAATTGAAAAGAAGATTCCGGAAGATTTAAGAAAGAAACTGGATAAATATTTTAACAAAGAAAAAGATAACGAGGAAGAAAATAAAAAATAATTTCGTTTGAGGCTTACATAAAATTAAAGTGTTGCAAGATATAAGAGGGTTTTCACTTATTCAAAAAAATACAATGTTTAAGCTAAGGTGTCTTTCTTTTATGTTATAATTCTAGTGAGATTATGCATAACAATCACCCGTTGCATATTTCAATTTACCATTGCTTTGTTTATTG
>CAZJOD010000223.1:0-4929 GCA_964547525.1 uncultured Clostridiaceae bacterium | reverse complement strand
TTTGGTGCTGGTGTTGAATGAACTTTGAATAAAAAAAAAAAATAAATTTTATAATAAACCGAACGGTGGTCCCACATTTGCCTACATTTAACCTGCTTGTCAGAAAAGGTAGATCGGTTGCTGAGAAAAAAGCGACAGCTCCCGCTTTGTTGAGAGGATTTAATTCATTAACTCAAAGACATATAGATATTGAAGCTCCTCAGAAAAGAGGCGTTTGCACAGTAGTTAAAACCGACACACCTAAGAAGCCGAATTCTGCGTTGAGAAAAACTGCAAGAGTTAGGTTGACAAACGGTATTGAAGTAACTGCTTATATTCCCGGCATAGGGCATAATTTGCAGGAACACAGTGTTGTTTTGATAAGAGGAGGAAGGGTTAAAGATCTTCCCGGTGTAAGATACCATATTATCAGGGGAACTTTAGACACACAAGGTGTTGCCGACAGACGTCAAGGACGTTCTAAGTATGGTGCAAAAAGACCTAAATCATAAACAACATTGTTAAGACCTGTTTGTTAAGTAGGGTTTATATTTTTATTTTAATTTAATTATTAAGCCCTGAACAAAGTGCTGAGAATATATTTATCATATATTTACCGCACTGACGCAGTAAGAACTGTGAGTACCGATGAAATCACGTATACCGATATGGTATAGATTTATTTGAAGGAGGGAAGTAGAGTGCCTAGAAAAGGACATATTCCGAAAAGGGAAGTTTTACCCGATCCGATATATAATGATATTGTTGTTACAAAACTAATTAATAATATTATGTTGGATGGTAAAAAAGGAACCGCACAAAGCATATGCTACGATGCATTTAAAATTGTCAGTGATAAGACCGGAAAAGATGCTTTGGATGCATTCCGTCAAGCAATGGAAAACATAATGCCGGTTCTTGAAGTAAAAGCAAGAAGAGTCGGCGGTGCCACATATCAAGTGCCTATGGAAGTCAGACCTGATAGAAGGCAGGCTTTAGGCTTAAGATGGTTGGTTCGTTATTCTAGAACTCGTGGAGAAAGAACCATGAGTATGAGATTGGCCGGTGAATTATTGGACGCATTAAATAACACCGGTGGTGCGGTCAAGAAAAAAGATGATACGCATAAAATGGCAGAAGCTAATAAAGCGTTTGCACATTACAGATGGTAATATAAAAATATATATAAATAAGTGCGGAATATTTATTCCGCACTTATTCCGGAAGAGAGAGACTATTAAAAGTGAATTTTTTATTTAAAGTGAATTTATATTTGGAATGAAAGGAGGATGAACGATGTCTCGAAAATATTCATTAGCCGCTACAAGAAATATTGGAGTAATGGCACATATAGATGCAGGAAAAACAACAACATCTGAACGAATTTTGTACTACACCGGAAAACTTCATAGAATGGGAGAAGTACACGAAGGTGCAGCTACCATGGATTGGATGGCACAAGAACAAGAACGAGGAATAACTATTACTTCTGCGGCTACTACAGCTTTTTGGAAGGATACCAGAATAAACATTATTGATACGCCGGGGCACGTTGACTTTACTGTAGAGGTAGAGCGTTCTCTTAGAGTTCTAGATGGTGCTATAACCGTTTTTTGTGCAAAAGGCGGTGTTGAACCTCAAACTGAAACGGTATGGAGACAAGCGGATAAATATCATATACCGAGAATAGCATATGTTAATAAAATGGACATTGTCGGTGCTGACTTTTTACGTTGCGTCGATATGATAGAAAAAAGATTAGGCGCTAATCCCATACCTATACAATTGCCTATCGGTAAAGAAAGTAATTTTAACGGTATCATCGATCTGGTTAAAATGAAAGCATATATTTATAAAGATGACTTAGGTCTGGAAATTATAGAGAGCGATATCCCTGACGAATATGCGGATGACGCTAAAAAGTGGCGTGAAAAGATGCTGGAAGCAGCTATTGAGCAAGATGAAGAATTAATGGAACTTTACCTGGATGGTGGAGAGCTATCAATAGAACAAATAAAAAATGGATTAAGAGCTGCAACTTTAAATGTAAGCATTATACCTGTTACATGCGGAACATCATATAAAAATAAAGGTGTACAAAAATTACTGGATGCGGTGGTTGATTATTTACCTTCTCCTTTGGATACTCCTGATATAATAGGAAAAAAACCGGATAGTGAAGAAGAGATCATCATCCGATCCGATGATAATGCAAAATTTTGTGCATTGGCATTTAAAATTGCTACAGATCCGTATGTGGGAAAATTATGTTTTTTCAGAGTTTATTCCGGAACATTATCAGCAGGATCATATGTTTACAACTCTGTTAGGGGTAAAAAAGAACGAATAGGTAGAATTCTACAGATGCATGCTAACAGCCGTGAAGAAATATCCGCTGTATATGCGGGCGATATAGCTGCCGCCGTAGGTTTAAAGTTTACAACTACGGGGGATACTTTATGTAGTGAAGATCGACCTATAATACTGGAAGCTATGGAATTTCCCGAACCTGTTATTTCAATAGCGGTAGAACCTAAAACAAAAGCAGGTCAAGATAAAATGATGACCGCATTACAAAAACTTGGCGAGGAAGATCCGACATTTAGAACTCAAACGAATGAGGAAACAGGTCAAACTTTGATTTCCGGTATGGGAGAGCTATATTTGGAAATCATAATAGACAGATTACTCAGAGAGTTTAATGTAGAAGCTAATGTTGGAAAACCTCAGGTTTCATATAAAGAAACAATTACCAAGAAGGCAAAAGCCGAAGGTAAATTCGTAAGACAATCCGGTGGAAGAGGGCAATACGGCCATTGTATTATAGAGATTGAACCTATGGAATCCGGTAAAGGTTTCTTATTTGAAAATAAAATCATCGGAGGAGCCATTCCGAAAGAATATATACCGCCTATTGAGTCAGGAATAAAAGATGCTATGAATTCAGGTGTTTTGGCGGGCTATCAAGTCTTAGATGTCAAAGTGACATTACTAGACGGTACTTTCCATGAAGTGGATTCATCTGAATTGGCATTTAAAATAGCAGGCTCTATGGCTTTCAAAGAAGCGTGTAAAAAGGCGGATCCCGTTTTAATGGAACCTATTATGAAAGTAGATATAGTTGTTCCTGAGGAGTATATGGGTGATGTTATGGGAGATATGACTGCCAAAAGGGGAAAAATCGAAGGTATGGTTGCACAGAATAATGCGCAGATTATAACAGCTAAAGTACCTTTGGCGGAAATGTTCGGTTATGCCACACAGTTAAGATCAAGGACCCAGGGAAGAGGCACTTTTACTATGCAATTTTCAAATTATGAACAAGTGCCAGAAAGTATTGTTAAGAAACTGGCAAAATAATTTTGAAATAATGTTGAAATAAATTCTTTGTCGGTATACAATAATATATTATATTATAACAGGTAATATTATCTGTTTTAAACAGCAATATGTAAAATAAACATATATGACAATCGATTTAAACGGTTGTAATAAGTAATAATTACGGATATTAAAAGCATATCTGAAATGATTACAAATCCAAAAATTAAAGAAAAATTTTAGTGAAGGAGGAGAATTTCAAATGGCAAAAGCTAAATTTGAAAGGACCAAACCACATTGCAACATTGGAACTATTGGACATGTTGACCATGGTAAGACAACACTTACTGCCGCAATAACCAAGGTATTGGCATTGCAAAACGATAAAATCGAAGTAAAGGCATATGACCAAATTGATGCGGCACCGGAAGAAAAAGAAAGAGGAATCACCATTAATACCGCACACGTTGAGTATGAAACAGAAAACAGACATTATGCTCACGTTGATTGCCCGGGACACGCTGACTATGTTAAAAACATGATAACAGGTGCCGCACAAATGGACGGAGCTATTCTTGTTGTTTCCGCAGCTGACGGCCCCATGCCCCAAACCAGAGAACATATTCTTCTCGCTCGTCAGGTTGGTGTTCCCAATATCGTTGTTTACATGAACAAAACCGACCAAGTTGACGATGAAGAGTTAATTGAATTGGTTGAGATGGAATTAAGAGAACTATTATCCGAATATGATTTCCCGGGTGACGATATTCCCATCGTTAAAGGTTCGGCTTTACATGCTCTGGAATCGGATTCGAAAGATGCTTCCGCTTCGGAATATAAGAGTATTTTAGAGTTAATGAGCGAAGTGGACAGATATATCCCCACACCGGAAAGAGCTATGGATCTACCTTTCTTAATGCCTGTTGAGGATGTTTTCTCCATTACAGGTCGTGGCACTGTTGCTACAGGTAGAGTAGAACGTGGTGTTATAAAAATGGGCGAAACAGTTGAAGTAGTTGGTATTAGAGATACAAGAAAAACTGTTGTTACCGGAGTTGAAATGTTCAAAAAAATTTTGGATAGCGCTCAAGCCGGTGATAATGTAGGATGTTTGTTAAGAGGTATTCAAAGAACAGATATCGAAAGAGGACAAGTTCTTGCAGCTCCCGGATCCATTACTCCGCATACATTCTTCGAAGGTCAAGTATACGTTTTGACAAAAGAAGAAGGTGGAAGACAAAATCCGTTCTTCGGTGGTTACAGACCTCAGTTCTATTTTAGAACTACCGACGTTACAGGTGTTATCGAGCTTCCCGAAGGTGTTGAAATGTGTATGCCCGGTGACCATATCAATATGAAGATTAAATTGATCACACCTATTGCTATGGACGTCGGTTTAAGATTTGCTATTCGTGAAGGCGGAAGAACCGTTGGCGCGGGTACTGTCGCAGCTATTTTCGAATAATACTTTGCTGTTAATCAAGGGTTGCATAAAGCAACCCTTTTTTGGTTCGCACGACATAGGGATTACTTGTTTTTGGTCACAGGTCTTATTTATCATGTAACAACAAAATAGGATACATTTTTAAAACTTGATTTTAAAAATGTACGCCGGCCCGGGGACGCTCG
>CAZJOD010000222.1:0-4975 GCA_964547525.1 uncultured Clostridiaceae bacterium | reverse complement strand
TTTAGGCCCGTCTTGAGAATCGGTTTTCCCGACTAGAATACTGCGCCACTCGTTTTCTATCGTATATAACGATTACCTCATTTAGTACCACAATTATATCATAAGTTTTAATTTATTCAACTTAATTATTGATTTTCTGAAACCGAAAATTTAACCATATACTTCGAATTGAGAACTTTAACACAAATTCTTTTATTTTTACTGCTCATACCGGGCTTATGCTTCTTGTTACCCGAATAAAACTCCGAAAACAATCCCTAATAAAGCTCCTGCAAAAACCTCAACGGGAGTGTGACCTATAAGCTCTTTCAGTTTTTCTTCAACTTTAATTTTACTGTCTTGTGCATATATAATTTTATTTAAGACTTGGGCTTGTTTTCCTGCAGCTCTTCTTACACCCGTCGCATCATACATAACTATTAAAGATATCGCAAAAGTCAAGCCGAACTCGAACGAATCAATGCCCAATCGTTTTGCTGTAACTGTTGCTAAAGATACTATAAAAGCGGAATGTCCGCTAGGCATTCCCCCCGACCCTACTAGTCGTCTGAAATCCATTTGCTTGTATTTTGCCATAACATGTATGAACTTTAATAATTGAGCGATAAACCACGAAATAATCGGAACTATGACAAAAGCATATTTATTTATAATTAAATTCATTTCTCCTCCGGTAAAAATACATTGTCATTTGGATCTGTTTTTAATATATTGAGCTGTTTCCATCAAAAAATCAGCCTTACCCCCGTACACCTTTATTGCTTTGCACGCCGTATCAATACATTCTTCAAGTTTATTTTTTGCCGAATCAATACCTAATACAGTAACAAAGGTGCTTTTATTGTTTTTTTCATCACTGGTACTTTTTCCCAAGATTTCTACGTTGGATTCGTAATCTAAAATATCATCTTTTATTTGAAATGCCTGACCTATTGCCATTGAAAATATATCTAAATTTTTTTCATGTAAATCCTCGGTTTCAGTTAGATAAATGGGAGCTTTGATTGCAAAATCTATTAATGCCCCTGTTTTTTTTGAATTCATTAGGATAAGTCTATTCAAATCGGTAAATTCTCGCTTGGATTCCATATCGATTACTTGTCCTCCGGTCATACCGTTGTATCCGGAAGCATATCCTAGTTTCCATAATGCTTTAACTCCACCTTTGCTAAAACCGTAATGATATATATGTGAAGCCGCTATATGAAATGCATCGAACATTAATGTGTCTCCTGCCAATATGGCGGTAGCTTCACCGTAAACCATATGGTTTGTGGGGCACCCCCGTCTCAATACATCATTGTCCATTGAAGGTAAGTCGTCGTGTATCAAGGATGATGTATGGATCATTTCTAAAACGGCTGCAAATATGTCAACGGTTTTGTCAGGTATCATGTCGATTAATTCACAAACAGCATACATTAATACAGGTCGTATTCTTTTTCCGCCTGCAAATAAACTGTACTTTACAGAATCGGTTAATGTTACACACTCCGGGACAGGGTCGTTAAAAAAAAGGTGTAAACATTCCTCATTCCTTTTACTCCATATTTTATATTTTTCTTTAAAATTCATATATCCACCCGGTTATATACGTTTTTTATCAGGTACCAAAGTCTGCTGTTTCTATTGTGGTTTCGTTACTCTCCAACACAATTTCTATTTTTTTATTTATATCGTCCAATTTTTTTATTAATTCTTTTGAAAGGCGTATTCCTTTTTGAAATTCCTTAAAAGAATCATCCAAACTTAATTTACCTGATTCAATACTTCTTACTATTGTCTCCAATTCTTGCAATTTTACTTCAAAACTTTCATTCATTCTTCAAAACCTCTTCAAATAAATTTTCAGGTCTGCCTTCATTTTTACTTTGCACTACCGCTTTTATAGTACCGTCCGCTAACAATACGTTCAAAGTATCACCGGTTAGTACCTCGTTGACACTTTTTAAAATATTATTATCCCGATCGTTTAGAACTAATGAAAATCCTCTGTTTAAGGTATTCAAAGGTCCCATCGCATCAAGCTTTACTGTCAAACCGTTTATTTTATTTTTATAATCCTGTAATTTGACAGTCATATTATGAACAAGTATTGAAGTTAAATGGTCGCACTTCAGTATATTATTGTTTAACCTGTAAATCAAGGGCATTTTCAATTGATTTTCAGACAATCTGCTTATAACTTCTTTTTTATGGTTAAGATTGTTCATCATAGCTTGAATGATCCTGTCTTTTTGCTCGGATATAATTTTTTTAACGGCTTCTTTGTCAGGCATCACAATTTCAGCGGCTGCCGAAGGTGTCGGAGCTCTTACATCCGCTACAAAATCACTTATGGTAAAATCCGTTTCATGACCTACGGCAGATATAACCGGTATACAGGAAGCAGCTATACTACGGACGGTTATTTCTTCGTTAAACGGCCATAATTCTTCTAAAGATCCCCCACCTCGTGCAACAATAATTACATCCGAGAGTTTTAATTTGTTTATTTGTGAAATTGCCGCTGCGATTTCTTCGGCGGCACCCTTCCCTTGGACTTTGACCGGGTACAAAATAAGATGAAAATTAGGAAATCTTCTGGATAATATGTTTATTATATCTCTGATAACCGAACCCGTCGCTGATGTTACTACAGCTATGGTTTCCGGTAAAACCGGCAGTTTCTTTTTACGGTTTTGTTCGAATAAGCCTTCTGCCGATAATTTTTCTTTTAGTTTTTCGAAAGCGATATATAGATCTCCTGTTCCTAGTTGTTTTACATTATCTACATAAATCTGGTATTGTCCTGTAGCCTCATATACCGAAACATAACCCCGCACTATTACTTTCATGCCGTTTTCCAATTTAAAATTAAGTTGTATGTTTTTACTTTTAAACATTACAGCTTTAATGACCGATTGCTCATCTTTAAGTGTAAAATAAGCATGTCCTGAATAATGTAGTTTTAGGTTTGATATCTCACCTTGAATCGAAACGTTTGATAATAAAATATCGGTATCTAACATACCCTTGATATACCGGGTGATTTCAGATACCGAATAATATGCTTTTAAAACCATTAAATTCCCCTGTTTCTTACTATGTTTCCTAATATTCCATTGACATAAACGAAAGAATCGTCGGTACCGTATCTTTTGCACAGTAGTACGGCTTCGTTTATAGCGACACTTTCGGATATATCATCTCTATATATAATTTCAAATACGGCATTTCTTAGAATAGCTAAATCAGGTTTGGACAATCTGTCAAAATCCCAAGTCTTAAGGTGCTTTTTTATAGTTTGATCAATTTCGGTAATATTCTTATTTATGCCTTCTATCTGAAATCTTACAAACTCACGATCACTTTCTTCTACATCATTTTCAATAAAATACTGTTCCGCCAATTCTATCAGATTGGTTTTAACTATTTCTTTTTGATATAAAATTTTTATAACAGCTTCTCTGGCTTTCTTTCTACCCATTTATACTCCTTATTTAATTAGCATTTATAATTCACCGGTTGAATTGTCAATTGAAACCGGATCTATAGGAGCTTGTGATGTGTTTTCCTTTGTTTTTACCGTACTCGGTGCCAAAGGTTTATTATTATTTTTAATATCATTTACTAAAATACGAACACTATTCACAACAATACCCATATTATCTTCAATTACCTCTTTTATTCTATTTTGCATTGTTGTGGTAGTATCGGCAAGTTTATTGGAATCGGTAATAAATACTTTTACAAATATATCAACAGTATTATCTTTTATCAATACACCCGTTTGATCTATCTGAACATTAGTAAACTCGGTAATTGCAGTTTCTGTAATGGTTTTTATCGCATCAACCGATATATTAATGTCTCCATCCGGAGTTAATCTTCTGACTACGGGAATACCTTTTTTATTTTTTAATGAACCTATCAAGCTTAATCCGTAAACGGCCAGGATTAGAAAAACAGCACCAGCTATACCTAAAGAAGGTAAAGTAAAATAATAATCCAATGGTTCAATTCTTGGTATTTTTATAATTTCTGTTATTTGAGCCGCACCTAGAACTACCAACGCTAAAAAGAATAATCCTGTTATTAAAAGATATAAAACAAACCAAAACTTTTTAAAACCTTTCATCTTTGTCACTCCATCCATTTATTATTTATAAATAGTAATTTCGCCTGATATAGGCAACTACTACAAATCACTTTTTTGGATCTTTTAAGGAATATCTGAAAAATCGACGGCTTGAACATAAATATTAACCGACTCAACTTTATACTCTGTCATAGCTGTTATATCCTTCTTCACTTTTTCCTGTATAGTCCAGGCAATATCGGGGATTCTGCACCCAAACTTAACTACAATAGATAGATCTACGGTTATACCATGTTCTTCAATTTCCACCTTTATGCCTCTCGCTTGCGATTTTTTTCCAAATACTTCAGCTAATTCCTCGGTTATTGTGCTGCTCATTCCGGCAACTCCATCAACTGAGTTTACGGCCATGCCAACTATTATAGCGATGGTTTCCTCACTAATGGTTAAATTATTATCATTTTCACCGGTAATATTTTGCAAATTATCATTATCCAAATAAATAACCTCGCTTACTTAATTTTACTTTATAATTTTATCACAATAAATTCAAGTGTACAAGAGAATACAATTACATATATAATAAAAATAAAAATAAGGACTTCACAATTCGGTTTATTACGTTTTATGTTCGGGTGTCATTCTTTCGTAATAAACCTGACGGTTGAAGCCCAGATGTACCATTTAAATTTTATGTTTACGGTTAAGCGGATGTTTGATATTTTATAAAACCTTATTATCGATTCTACTCCATAAACTTTATTTTACTGCAGTGAAATCATTATCGAATTAAAATAAATCAATATATTGGTCTTATATATATCATCGGAATTCCGACATTCGCTTGTCTAGATACTATATCGGTTATTTGCGCAACTTGGGATTGTGTTAACG
>CAZJOD010000221.1:0-4985 GCA_964547525.1 uncultured Clostridiaceae bacterium | reverse complement strand
ACCCTCGACCTCCAGCGTGACAGGCTGGCATTCTAACCAACTGAACTACCGGGCCGTAAATGGTGGGCGCTATAGGGATCGAACCTATGACCCCCTGCTTGTAAGGCAGGTGCTCTCCCGGCTGAGCTAAGCGCCCTTTTGTTTCCCTTTTAGAAGGGACATTTACAAGTATACAAGAAAGATTTCATAAAGTCAACTACAAATTTTCAACTTCTTACTTAAAAATTCTTCCTTCCTTAAAACATTATCGTTACAATTCAATTAATCCCTCAAGAATCGTTTAGAAGTTTTATAAGGTCGTCTTTTGAAAACTGATAGGTTTCATTGCAAAAGTGACATTTTGTTTCAACAGTATCTTGCTTGTTAATAATATCTAATATTTCATTTTGGCCTAATGCCATTATGTTTGTTTCCATCCTGTACCTGGAACAATTACATTTGTATTCAACAGGTGTTTTTTCTATAAACTTAACACCTAATGTTCCCAGTATCATTTGTAATACACTTTCCACGGTATCTCCGGAAGCTAACAAATCGGATATTGTGGGATATGTCATTACTTTTTTCTCTATTACCGATAAAGTTTCTTCGGTAGCACCGGGCATTAATTGTATGATATAACCTGCTGAAACTATAAAATTACCGTCTTTATTAAATATTTCACCCAAACTTAAAACTGTAGGGATTTGTTCCGATGTAACAAAATATGCAGCCAAATCATCTGCGATTTCTCCTGATATAAGATCCACATAACCTACATAAGGTTCTTTCAAACCAACATCCCTTACCACATTCACATATCCTTGGTCCCCGGTAACCTTTGACATATCTATTTTACCGTTTGCTTTTTTATACATTTGCACATTAGGATTACCGACATAACCTCTTACCGTATCTCTTGAATCTGATACGGCTACTATACCGTTTATCGGTCCGTTTCCTTTTATTTGAATCGTTAACTTGTCCTCTTCGTTTTGCATCATCTTTGTCATGACGGTACAAGCCGTTAAAGCTCTGCCCATTGCCGCCGCTGCAGCGGGTGTCAACTGATGGATATCCTTAGCTTTTTGTACGGTAGTTAGAGTTGAAGCGCCAAAAGCTCTAACTGTCGCATCCGCGGCAATAGCCCTTACTACATAATCATTCATAAATCTTTATCCCTCTTTTTACATACGAAAAATACTCTTTCACTGCCTTTATTATATGTATTGAACGTAAATTCGTCAAACACTCCTAAACATTCAAAACCTGTGTCTGTACAGATCCTTTTTAATTCATTGATTTCATATGCTTTTTCTGTAACAGAATCATCATACCTTTTATATAGTTCACCTTCTTTTAAAAATAATGTAAACTCAATATCGGATATAGAGTTTACAGGGTCATATTGACATTGCCATAAGCATGTGAACTCTTCGTCATCTACATAAAAAACATTATCTCCATATATAGTTTTAAGCTTATTGATTGTATTTATATCAAAAATTAATAATCCTCCCGAATCTAAATAGTTATGACTCAAAGCTATCATGTTTTTGACATCTTCCATAGATGTCAAGTGGTTTAAACTGTCCAACAAACATACAATGGCACCAACTGTACCATATAATTCGAAAGACGACATGTCCTGTTGCAAAAACAATATATCTTGTTTTTGATTTTCCGCCTTTTCCCGGGCAATTAATAACATCTGCTCGGATATGTCGGAGCAAATCATCTCATAACCTTTTTTTGACATTAAAACTGCGAAGGAACCTGTTCCACAAGCCAATTCCAAAATAATACAAGGTTTACAACCGAATTTTTTAAATATATTTTCGATATATTGAACCCATACATTATAATCAATATCACTGTTTAATCGGTCATATATCTGTGCAATATCGGAATACATTATATCTCCCTAAAAATTATTATCTGATTCTACTGCAAAACTTTATTATATTGTAATAAAAGAACGAACATTGAACCGGAATTGTAAAATCAATTAACGGCATCGGTACGCTCCGGTTCAACAGTAAGTTAATTATTACAATGAAACCTTATCTAATTTTGTTTTATGTTAATCTTTTTACTTATATATCCTCCGATTTTACCGGATTCCTTTGCAGTTAAACTATTCCAACCCTTTTGATCTATTTTTTCCAGCAGCCCCAGCTCCTCGGCCACTTTGTACTTTATAGAAGAACGATCTTCCGCTTTTTTAATTTTCATAAAAACACCTCCACGGTTAATATGTTCCAAATTCTAAATATATATACCGAGAAGGTTTAAATTTTTATATTAATTCTTCATTTTTCCTTTTAGTACTTCTAAAGCAGCTTGCAATTGGTAATCTTTTTCTGTAGGTATGACCGAAACGGGAGAACCTTCATATTCTTTTTCTTGCTCTACAACTCTGTCCGGTGTTATACCCACCCCTTGAACTATGTGTCCGGCGGGAGTATAATATCCCGAAATTGTCATTTTCAGACCTGATCCGTCATCCAAAGGAACAATAACCTGAACTACACCTTTACCGAAGGTTTGTGTTCCGACAATCTCCGCTCTGCCATTATCTTGAAGAGCTCCCGCTAAAACTTCCGAAGCGCTTGCACTATGTCCGTTTACCAAAACTGTCAGAGGAATGTTTAAATGTGACGATTTAGATTTTTCATATTTTCTGTTACCGCTTTTATCTTCGGTATATAAAATTACCGCATCAGGTAATAACATATCCGCTATACTCACAACTTGATCATAACTTCCTCCGGGGTTGTCTCTTAAATCCAAAACCAAGCCCTTGATACCCTTTTTTAGTAAAGCGTTCAATTCATTGTAAAAATCGTTTGCTACCATTGTGTCAAACATAGAAATTCTAATATACCCTATTCCCGTCTCTAAAATATCCGATTTAACACTGGGTAAATGTATTTTCGTCCGTATAAGTTTAAAGTCTATATACTTGTATTCAGAAGGTCTGTAAGTGGTTACTATAACCTCACTACCTTCTTCACCTTTTATTTTACCTATTACAAAGTCTATATCCCCTAAAGTGATGTCTTCTCCGTTTACACGAATAATCAAATCACCTTTCATAATACCCGCACTGAATGCAGGACCGTTTTTAACCGGCTCCACTACCTCTAAAATACCGTCTTTATTTTCATTTACGATTAATCCTACACCTACATATGTGCTTGAAGAGTAATCTTTAAGTAATTCCATCTGTTCGACAGTATAGTACATAGTGTACGGATCGTTCAAACCTCGGGCTATTCCTGCTATTGCGCCTTCGAACATTTTACGTTCGTCCGCGTCGTATAGAAAGTTATCCTTTAATAGTTCCCATACCTCTGAGAACTTGTCTATATCGCTCTTTTCAACCTCATTTCTGTTAAAAGACAAAAAATATCTGCTTTCAGGATTATACATTCTGTTAACATAAGCAAATGTAACACCCGATGATATAATGGCAGTAATCAATACCGCTATTATCGTCCTGCCTGAACCGCTTTTATTATCCAAACTCTTGCCTCCAATATTAAAAACGTTACAAATTATTATATGGTCAAAAAAGGATATAATTCATAAAATGAGTTATTACAATAGAATTAATACACCGTTTTTGTAATTATTCTAACCAAAACGATAAAACTATTGCTTTTTATAATAATTAAGCGGATTAACCGGATCACCGTTAATACGTACTTCAAAATGCAAATGCGGCCCGGTTGACAAGCCGGTGCTTCCTACATAAGCAATAGTTTGACCTTTCTTTACCGTATCTCCGGATTTAACAATTAATTTACTTGCATGTGCGTATAAAGTTGAAAATCCACCACCATGATCTATAACAACGTGGTAACCGTAACCGGAATCATATTTAGCATATAGTACGGTACCGCTGTTAGCCGCTACTATAGCCGCTCCGTACGGTCCCCCTATATCAATACCCGTATGCATTCTATAATATTTATATATCGGATGTAATCTCATACCGAATTGAGAATGTACAGTGTGATCCGAAGGTAAAGGCCATGTAAAATCACCACCCACATATTTTTTTGTGGTTTGTAAATTTTTAATTTTGTATGCCAAATCACGTGATTCTTGTTCCAACTTATCTTCCTGAGTAGATAATAATCGAATCTGCTCTTGTACTAAACTTACCTGTCTTAATAATTCGGCTCTGGTCAATTTTAGATCGTATAAATCTTGTTTTGTTTTGTTGATTTGTTCCAGTATTGAATCGTAGTCACCGTTTAACATGGATCTTTTTATATCTAATTCACGCCTTGCCACATCTAATTCACATATAACCTCATTATCTTTTTCAGCTATGTACTTATATATTTGTACTATCTGAAAAAATTCGGTTATACTTGATGATTCCAAGAATAAATCGAATATGGTTTTATGAGAATTTTCATACATGGCACACAACCTTGCAGCGGCATCCTGCTCACGTCTTATAAGATCATCTTCAGCCGATTTAATACTTTCTTGCAAATTATTAATGTGCTTTATAATGTTTTCCAAATCAACAGAGAGATCCTGAAGCTCCTTTTCTTTTATCTCTACATCGTCTTTTAAAGAAGACGCCTCATTCAGCAACTCATCAGCCACCTCTTGCTGTTCGTTCTTTTGTTCCTTGATGTTCTTTATCTGCCCTTCTATATTTTTTATGTTATTCTGCAAATCAGTCACTTGATCTGCAGAAGCAGACGGAACCATCCCAAGAAACATTATAAATGTCATCACAAAAATCAATACTCTTCTCATAGTTTTTTATTCCTCTTTTATAGTTTTAAGTATTTATTCATTGACATCATACTGCCAAACACCCCTATACCCACACCAAATACCGTAAATATCACCGCTAAAACAACACTGACATCCGATATTTGAACAAACTTAAATAAACTGAAAAATAGACTCCCTTGTTCGTAATAATATATTAGAAATTTTTCATATGTAAATAGAACTAAGAAAATGGCGATTAC
>CAZJOD010000220.1:0-5020 GCA_964547525.1 uncultured Clostridiaceae bacterium | reverse complement strand
CTTCTACAAGGTTCGTAAAAAAAGGCATAAGGGACCTTCAAAGTCCTCTTATATACCTTGATCGTTTGACACATGAAGAAATATTCGTTCTACTCAAAAAAATACTTGATATTCATACCCGGCATTATCAATATAAAAATAAGATTACCGAAGATGATCTTGTAGAATTTATGCAGATTGTAGCAGGGAGAATAGGTGCCGATGAACTGCTTACACCGCGTGAAGTAATAAGAGATTTTATTGGAATTCTTAATATATTGCTGCAAAATGAAGGTGTGACATTTAAAGGTATGCTGACAGGAGATCTCTTTGTAACAAACCCTGTAAGTAATGTGGATGATGATGATGCGGTGGAGTTTGAATTATGAGTGATGATGTTTTTTATAGACTGGCTCCATTTATACGTGACTTTATATACAAAAATAACTGGACTGAATTACGAACAATTCAGGTAGATGCCTGCCGTGTAATATTCGATACCGACAATCACCTTTTATTATCATCCGGAACAGCTTCTGGAAAAACCGAAGCTGCGTTTTTGCCTGTTTTGACAAAACTGCATGAGGACCCACCCGCATCGGTGGGGGTTTTATATATCGCGCCTATAAAGGCATTAATCAATGATCAGTTTTATAGACTGAACGATTTGCTGGTGGAAGCAAATATACCTGTATGGCATTGGCACGGAGATGTTCCCGCATCTCATAAACAAAAGGTTATGAGAGAACCTGCGGGTATATTACAGATAACACCTGAATCATTAGAAGGTATGTTAATTAATAAGAATCGTGACTTGATAAGGTTATTCGGTGACTTACGATTTATTATAATAGACGAAGTACATTCTTTTATGGGAACAAGCAGGGGCATACAGGTGCAATGTCAAATGCAGAGACTGCAGCGCTATATGCGTTGTGAGCCGAGACGTATAGGGTTATCCGCTACTCTGGGTGATTACACTTTGGCTGAAAAATGGTTATCGGTCGGTTCACAAAGGAAGGTAGCAATACCACCGGTAACAACCGGAGGACAAAAAATAAAACTTTCGGTTGAGCATTTTTATGATCCGGAACCGGAAGATAAAAATGCCATAAACCGGAAAGATGAGATTTATAATGAAGTGTTTCTAAAAGGAAGAATTGATCCGGTTTCAAATAAGACAATCGAAGGCATAATTGTTAATAAGACAGATAGTGGCCGGGTAAGAGTTGAAACCGATGAAAGTGGATCATACAATAATACGAGCGAAATTCTAGCACCGAATGATAATATTAATGGAAATGAAATAATTCCGAATGAAGATAATAATGTTGTCAATGAGGAGCTCAGAGCAAGTGCTTACTGGAAATATCTTTACGAAAAAAGTCTAAATAAAAAGTGTATAATTTTTACTAATCTTAGGGATCATGCAGAAACTTCAATAGCAAGTTTAAGGCAGATTGCAGCTTTGCAAGGTACACCGGATATATACCATGTGCACCATGGAAGCATATCGGCGTCTTTTAGAGAGACGGCCGAGACAGAAATGAAAGAGTCACCGGGTCCGGTTGTTATTGGTGCCACATTAACACTTGAAATGGGTATTGATATAGGTAGACTTGAAAGAATAATACAGATTGAAGCTCCAAACTCGGTATCCGGGTTTTTGCAAAGATTAGGCCGGTCGGGTAGAAGAGGGAATCCTTCCGAGATGCTACTGGTATGCAAGGAAGAAAAACCTTCCGGGTTACCGCTCCTTCCGGATCAGGTGCCTTGGCGTTTTCTTCAGATTATTTCCATAATTCAGCTATACCTTGAAGAGAGATGGATTGAACCGGCAAGAGATATAAAGTATCCTTTCAATATGCTGTATCACCAAACTATGAGTACACTTAAGGGAATGGGTGAACTTAATGCCTCAGACCTGGCAAGTAGAGTATTGAACATGGAGCCTTTCGAAAATGTGTCGATTGATGACTTTAGAATGTTATTGCATAGCTTGATAGAAATGGACCATGTTCAACAGACCGAAGAACGAGGTTTAATTATCGGTTTAAACGGAGAAAAAATTGTAAATAGCTATAAATTCTTAGCTGTGTTTCCTGAAGAAGACGATTACATGGTGGTTTCGGAATCGAAACAGTTAGGGAAAATTGAAGTTCCTCCCCCCATTGGCGAAAGAATGACACTTGCGGGACGCAACTGGGAAGTGTTGGATGTGGATATGAAGAGAAAGACGGTTATTGTAAAACCGGTTGGAGGGAAATTGAAAACCTACTGGGAGGGAGGTAGTCTGAAAATAAATAACCGTGTAATTGAAAATATAAGAAAGGTGCTCATAACCGATACAGTATACCCTTACCTCCAAAAAGGGGCGATTTTAAGGCTTGAAGAAGCTCGTTTCTTTGCTCGTAACACCGGGCTTCATAAACATAACATCCTTAGCTTAGGTGGGAAAACAGCCTGTATTTTTCCGTGGATGGGAAATGTGGACTACTATACACTTCTTTTTTTGATTAAACGGCTTTGTGGTTATCGGCTTAATATAAAAAGCATAGGCGGAATTCCTCCTTATTTCATATTGATCCGCCTTGGGCAAGGTGATACTAACGATTTATTTAGATGTATTAAAAGTATGTTTGATGATGATATTAATCTTGATACATTGTTGACTGAAGATGATATAGCCACGCTCAGGCGAAATTTTGAATACAAACTACCGAAGTATGATGAGTTTATTCCCTTGCCGTTAATAAAAAAGTCACTTATAAACGACTATATGGATATTAACGGTATAAGAAAAGTTGTTGACAAATGGACATGCTCGGAGGTGCCTGCCGGATATGAGAGATGATACTTTTTATAGACTCTCGCCGTTTATACGTGAATATATATACAAAAACAATTGGACTTCACTGCGGCAAATACAGGTGGATGCGTGTGAGATAATATTTGACACTGATGATCACTTACTTTTGGCATCAGGTACCGCTTCGGGAAAAACTGAAGCCGCTTTTCTACCGGTACTCACAAAGCTGTTGGAAGATCCTCCTTTAACAGTAGGAGTTCTATATATAGCTCCTCTAAAAGCACTTATAAATGACCAGTTTTACAGGCTGGAAGATATGATTAAAGAAGCCGGAATTAAATTGAGGCATTGGCATGGTGATGTTCCTGCAAATAAAAAAACACGTTTTTTAGATGAACCTTCCGGTATTTTACAGATTACTCCGGAATCATTAGAAAGTATGCTGATAAACAGGAACCGAGAATTGATGAAAATTTTTGGTGATTTACGTTTTATAATTATTGATGAGATACATGCGTTTATGGGTTCTGACAGAGGGCTGCAGGTACAGTGTCAGATACAAAGACTATCGGAGTATGTAAGATCGGAGCCTAGAAGAATTGGTCTATCTGCAACACTTGGAGATTATACAATAGCAACAAAATGGTTAGCGGCGGGAAGCGACCGTAATGTGGCACTACCTGATACTTCCGGGTGGCAGCAAAAGATCAGACTTTCTGTTGAACATTTCAAAAAACCTGAACTGGAGGGTTTGACAAATCCGATGACTGATCCTTCTATGGTTTATATGTATGAAAAAACACTAGGAAGAAAATGTATAATATTTGGTAATGGACGGGAAACACCCGAAACAGCCATTGAGGGATTAAAGTATATAGCGAATCTTAAGGGAACTCCTGATGTTTATCATGTACACCACGGGTCTATATCCGCACCGCTTAGAGAAACGGCAGAGGTTGATATGAAAGAATCTGAAGGGCCTGTTGTCATAGGTGCAACGGTAACTCTCGAATTGGGAGTCGATATAGGGCGCCTTGACAGAATTATTCAGATATCACCTCCGATATCTGTTGCAAGCCTGGTACAAAGACTCGGTAGGTCGGGCAGGAGAGAAAATCCTGCTGAGATGTGGTTCATAGACTGGGATACGAGCGGTGATTCAACCCGGTCCGCACCATACAGGATACCTTGGTTTTTGGTACAGATATGTGCAATGCTCCAGTTGTATTTGGAAGAAAGATGGATAGAACCGGCAAAAATTTTAAAATATCCACTCAGCATGGCCTACCACCAAATAATGAGCATTGTCGCATCTGCAGGAGAGCTTTCACTTGATGCGCTACAAGAGAAATTTTACCGTTTAAATGGATTTAGTAATATAAGAAGAGATGATTTTGTAGAATTTATTATTCACCTTACAAAGATGGATCATCTTCAACTACTTGAAAAAAGGGGCTTAATAATAGGTCTTGAAGGAGCTAAAATAACTGAAAACTATAAATTCTATGCAGTCTTTCCTGAGGAGGAAGAATGGGCTATTATGGCTGATTCCCAAAAGATAGGTTGTATTGAGTACCCGATACCTCCGGGAGAATATGTTACTGTAGCCGGTTGTAATTGGCATGTAAAGGCGGTAGACAATACGCGCAGAATCATTTTCGTAGAACACACCAAACGATTGGTACGCTATTTTTGGAAAGGCGACAGGGCAATAATACACAATAGAATATTGCAAAGAATGAAACAGGTGCTTTTAGAACCTACGGTTTATCCTTACCTTCAGGAAGGAGCACGACAAAAACTTGCTCAAGCAAGAGATATAGCGGCACAAATAAAAATTGAGAACCACAATATCATACCCATGGACGAATATAATTTTTGTATATTACCCTGGATGGGGCATATTGATTACTACACTTTTCTCAAAGCACTGTATTATTATGGCAAAGATTCTATCGGTATAGAAAATACAGGTGGTTTCAGGCCTTATTTTATTACTTTAAGGATGAAAGAAAAGAATATTGATATAGAAGAAGTACTAAATAAAATAAAACAAATATTTAAGGAGAAACCTAATCCGAATGACTTTATAAAAGATTATGAGGTACGACAGCTTAAAAAACAATTCGAATATAAAGTTCCTAAATATGATCGTTTTATACCTGATAAAATGTTAAAACAACAATTGATAGAAGATTATATCGATATGCACAGTATATGGAAGACAATTGA
>CAZJOD010000219.1:0-5080 GCA_964547525.1 uncultured Clostridiaceae bacterium | reverse complement strand
ATGTATTAAAAAGCAAGCATTCAATTATTGGTCGGTATAATTCTTTGTGTTGCGGAGAAAATATAATAGAACAAATTACTTTCGGAGGTTGTTTGGATGAGAAACAAAAAACAAGAAACATGTTTGAGTAATGCTCAGAATGAATTGCATAAAATTAGTCAAATGGCTGAACAATTAAAAACTAAAACTGAGTTCTCAGAAGAATTGGCTTCTATAAATAATTTACAGCAAATTATACAAAAAGCGGATAAACAAATACAAAACGCCAAAGAAATTGGTTAAAAGAACGCTTGATAAGATTGTATAAGTTAAATAATTATGGATACAATACTAGCAAAACTTAATGGAGGTTTTTAAACAATGAGTGATAATAATAGAAACAATAACAACAATAACAGAAACAACAATGACAACAACAAGAACAACAAGAACAACAACAACAACAATAATAGGAACAACAATAATGTTCAGTTTTCCGATGAATTAGTTCCTAACAATGACAAAAACAACAACAACAAGAACAACAACAATAACAACAACAGAAACAATAACAACAACGACAATCGCAACAACAGATAATCAAGACGGACACGAGGGTGCTATTTGTACCCTCATACATAGCCGAATTTAACGGTTATTTTTTAAAATCTTTTCATGTAAAATTTTTTTCCTAAAAATATAATAATTTTATATCTGTCTAAATTTAGTAGTATAATGATAATTGAATATAAAACAATGGCGAGGTATTATAATGGATTACGCAAATAAGGTTGTTGTTATAACCGGTGGTGCTAACGGTATTGGTTTATGTATCGCCCGAGAATTTGCCGCAAAGAAATCAAAAATTGCAATTATTGATATGGATGGTAATGCTCTTTTGAATGCCGTTAAAGAATTGCAGAAATGTGGAACACAAGTTATATCTTATGAAGGCGATATCTCTGAGGAGAATGTATTGATAGAGTTTGCCGGACTGGTTATTAAAACATACGGTCATGTTGATTATTTGATCAATAACGCTTGTTTGAACAAGAAAGGAATTTTATCAGGTTGCTCTTATGATGAATTTAATTATGTATTCAAAGTAGGAGTTACAGCACCATATATGCTGTCCCTTTTATTTTATGATTATTTTAATATAAACGGAGTGATAATAAACATTGCTTCTATAAGAGCATTCATGTCTCAAAAAGATAACGAATCATATGCAGCTACAAAGGGAGGTATAATTTCTTTAACCCATGCATTAGCAATAAGTTTAGCAGGGAAAGTTAGGGTGAACAGCATAAGTCCAGGTTGGATCGACACAAGTAAAAACCCTACAGCTCACAGTTTGCCGGACAGGCTACAGCATCCGGTACAAAGGATTGGAAAACCATCGGATATAGCACAAGCAGTTTTATTTTTATGTAATGATGAAAACGGATTTATTACAGGCGAAAACATTAATATAGACGGTGGAATGACTAAATTGATGATATTCCACAATGAAAACGGCTGGCTTTATAAAGAAGAATAATAAGTATTAATATTCATTCATTATATAACGTTTCCATACTGTAAATTTCAAAAAGGTATGAATATGAAAACATATACATACCTTTTTAAATTAACTAAATCATTTAAAATAAATAAACATTTATCGATGAAATATGGGTTGAACATTTTCACTTAATTTTTTCAGGTATTGTATCTCATCAGATGTAACGGATTTAAAATCGTTGCCTATTTCCACAGCCCATCTTAAATATTCCATATGCCCCGGAGTTAATGCCGCTGTTACAGGTTGACTTAATGTGTACCGTAGTGTCAGCTGCGCCAATTCTTTTTCTTCAACCGGGCGATACCAAGCTTTCGGATATGCTTTATAATCTTCGGTGCGGACTGTATGTGCCATCGCTTTAAGTGCCAATCGAGCAACTCCTTTTTCAATGGCAGTTTCCATTATTCTATTGCCAAATCCGTCTGTAAATTGGCAAATCCAGTTGACCGGGAATAAAGCGGAGTCAAAATTATATTGCTCCATAAGGATTATTGCAGCTTCCTCCGAATGAGCGGAAAAACCTAAGTATCGGATAAGTCCTTTTTCTTTTGCTTTTATAAATGTTTCTAAAGCACCTCCGGGACCTAATATGGTATGAGCTTCATCAGGTGAGTTCAACCCGTGTAACTGATATAAATCAAAACGGTCTGTTTCTAATTTTTTTAAAGAATCGTGCAATTCATATTCAGCACCCTTCGCTGTACGTTGAGTTGTTTTACAAGCTAAAAAAATATCATTTCTCTTTCCTCTTAATGCGGGGCCTGTTCTTTCTTGAGAGATACCGTATGTGGGAGCTATGTCAAAATAATTAATACCCATTGTAATTGCTTCCGCAACATAATTATTTGCTTCTTCTTGAGTTTCCCTTGCGACTAGTATTCCTCCGAATCCTATCATCGATAACATCTCACTATTTTTAAACTCTCTGTAAAGCATATAATAAACCTCCTAAGCTAAATTTACTTATATATTATCATAATCGGATTAAATATAAAAGAGTATTCCAAATTTTTGAAAACGTTATATTAACAAAATAATCACCTTCACCAATTTATTTTTTAACTACAGTTTGTTGTTCGTTTATTGCAATCAAATAAAATTTTGTAGTAGAATCATTGTTATAAAATTATATAAATTTAGTTGGGAAAGAGAGATCAAGTATGATGTATACACATATCATCTGGGATTTTAACGGAACCTTGATTGACGATGTAGAAATAGGTATAAAAACGGTAAATACATTGCTGAAAAGAAGAGGGCTTAAAACTTTAGATAGTAAAGAAGACTACCATAAAGTATTTGGGTTTCCTATTATCGAGTATTATAAAAAAATTGGTTTTGATTTTGATAAAGAAAGCTTTAATGATATAGCGGTGGAATGGGTTGATGAATATTTATCTAATAGTAAAAGTGCCGGAGTATATGAAGGTGTAGTTGATGTGTTAACGGAGTTAAAAGGAAATGGAATAAAACAAATCATATTATCAGCAACAGAAAGAGAAATGCTCCTTCTTCAGGTCAGACAATTGAGAATTGAGAAATATTTCTTTGACATATTAGGTTTAGATAATATTCATGCTCATAGTAAAGTGGATATTGCCGTAGAATGGATAAAGAAAGAAAAGCCGGTTAAAGCTTTGTTAATTGGTGATACAACACATGATTTTGAAGTTTCAAAAGCTATAAATACCGACTGCATATTGATTTCGAACGGGCATCAAAGTAAGTCTATTCTAAAAAAATGTGGTGTACAAGTTATAGACAATGTTAAACAAATAATACCACTTTTGTTAAATAAAAAATCATAGAAAATCGGTGATCTGTAATTTACTATAGTATAAACCAATAAACAACTTTCTTGTTCCACCGATTACAATGTAAAAAAATTTATACATTTAATTAGGAATGTATAAATTTTTTATAAGTATTTTTATAATACTTTTGCTAAGAAATTTTTCAATCTGGAGCCGGAAGGATTTAAAAACAATTCATGTGGTGAATTTTCCTCAATAATTTTCCCTTCATCCATAAATATAACACGCGTACCAACTTCACGTGCGAAACCCATTTCATGCGTAACCACAACCATGGTCATACCACTTTTAGCTAAGTTCCTCATAACATCTAAAACTTCACCGACCATTTCCGGATCTAAAGCACTGGTGGGTTCATCAAATAACATTACATCAGGTTGCATACATAAAGCTCTTACTATAGCGATTCTTTGTTTTTGTCCGCCTGATAATTGAGAAGGATATGCATTTTTTCTATCAGCTAACCCTACGCGATCCAATAAGTCCATTGCGATTTTTTCCGCTTCAGCTTGTGTTTTATTTAGTAACTTTATAGGACCTACGGTCATATTTCGCAACACCGTCATATGAGGAAACAAATTAAATTGTTGAAAAACCATACCCATTTTCTGGCGGTGCTTATTAATATCTACTTTGGGATCTGTAATATCCGTACCTTCAAAAAATACTTTGCCTCCGGAAGGCGCTTCCAATAGATTCAAGCAACGTAAAAAAGTAGATTTTCCACTGCCGGAAGGACCGATGACAACAGCTACATCTCCTTTTCTGATTTCGCAATCAATACCGTCTAAAGCTTTCAGCTTGCCAAAACACTTTGTTAAGTTTTCAACTCGTATAAGTACATCAGTGGTCACTGCTTCTTAATCTCCTTTCCATTAGGGTTACACCTTTAGATAATATCACTACTAAAATCAAATATATGATCGCAACGGCCAATAGGGGCATAAATGCGTCATATGTACGGCCTCTTATAATGTCTCCCCCTTTGGTCAAATCCTGTAAGGCAATATATCCTGATATGGAGGTTTCTTTTAATAACACTATGAATTCATTAGCTAAAGCAGGTAGGACATTTTTCAACGCTTGGGGTAATATTATGTACCACATGGTTTGGACATAGTTAAAACCCAGGCTTCTACCGGCTTCCATCTGACCGTTATCAACAGACATAATACCGGAGCGAACTATTTCCGCTACATAAGCACCCGAATTAATACCGAAAGCAATGATTGCCGCTATCACTTTATCTATATTAACAGAAGCGAATATAACAAAATAAATGATAAGAAGCTGAACAACTACAGGAGTCCCGCGAATAACAGTTAGGTAGATTTTACATATGTAATTGGCTATTTTTAGTTTACCTGTTTTTTCGTTTGTCGAACGTATTATGGCTATTGTAAAACCTAGAATAATACCGATCAACACGGCGAAAAGGGTTACTTTAAGAGTGACTCCCAATCCATTCCATATGTACTTCCATCTATTATCGTTTATAAAATTATTTATAAACCTGATTTTGAAATCATCAATCCAATTTGCAAAATCTAATCTGATATTTTCTATCGGATTCAAATTGCCACGCTCCTCATCTTTGTATAACTAAATACTGGCTTTTATCTTAGTTTAATTAATAAGAAACCAAACATGATATTTAACACAAGGGGCGGTGTTCAAACCGCCCCCGGCTATAATTGTTGAATTATATTCTGAAAATTATATT
>CAZJOD010000218.1:0-5130 GCA_964547525.1 uncultured Clostridiaceae bacterium | reverse complement strand
GCGTTTATTGCGACACAATTTATTTTAAAAGGTTCAGGGGGTGTGAACAGTAACTTGAATATTGTATAATCTAAGGAGTCCACCTTAATTGCTAAAATAAAAAATTCCGGACTCTAAAATTACTTTTATATCCGGAAAATAAAGTGTTAATAAAACTTTGTGATCTATAAAGTATTAGCGTTCATTGTAATTACAATGTTAATTTTGTTTATTATTATTCATATTGCTCAAAATTTGAGGAACTTTATCAATCAAATTCATTCCTTTTGAGTCAACAGGTGCAAACATAACATTATCTTTATCGATAATGATTACGGCTTCTGTATGAAGTTTAGCCCCTAATCCCAGAGCACCGCCCATCATACCTCCTGTAGTTGCGGTATCGTTTTGTTTTGCTTTACTCGCCGAATCGCCACCGCCGTAACCAACCGCTATAGATACAAGTGGTAAAAAAGTCTTATCACCTTGTGTTACCGGTTTTCCTATTATACCTTCTTTTTGAGTAAAATTTGTCATGTTGGTAAATAACGCGTCAACATATTGGTTAATATTTTGGTCCATTTTAATAATCTCCTTAATTTATTTATTTTTAAAGTAATTTATAATAGTATGCCCGATCTTTAAATTAGTCGATGCATCCATATGGATGTAATCGGTATCGGACATAAAATCAGGACTTATTTCAATATTTGCCACATCGACATATCCTGTTATAATTCCGAATACGCCATAGAGGAATCCGGTGGTGGACGGATCTTTAAAACCATATGTGCTTTTAATATTAAAATCCGAAGTATCTGCGGATTTTAACAATTTTTTTGTTTTCAGCTTTCGGCTTTTTTTCAATTTTGATCTGTATATCCGTATTTTAAACAGATACACATATAAATAAGGTATGTCATCCTCGACGTTAATCAGCATATATAAAAACGGATACATACATTTAATACTGATAAACATATCTTTTTCATCAAGTCCGGCTAAAAGATTCAGCCTAAAACCTAAAGTAAAATCAATTATTATTAAAATTAAAACAATTATTAAAAGCAAATATAATAAAATCATAAAATCCTCATACATAATAATTAGTATTGACATGGCTTTTTTATTTTGTGTTTTTTAATCAGATTTTATGTATCTGTTTAGAAAGTAAATTACAACAAAATAGCGTTGAAAAATTAGTACATTATCAATTATAATTATTATTAACAATTTGTTTCTTGTAGTTTGTTTGGAAAATAATTAAATAATTGAAGGAGAATAGAAATGCCATTTGAAATGTTTGACAGAAGCCTTTTAAAGCTAAAACCATTGTGTGAAAGAGAGAACGATTTAAAATTAGATATTATGATGGATGTTAACGGAGAAATCCCAAAGTTTGATCATCCGGTAATAGATATATTGGTAGAAAAGATAAAAACAGCAAAAAAAACAGGTGCTCCGGTTATTATGATGATGGGAGCACATGTTATTCGCTCCGGAACTACACCATTTCTGATTGAACTGCTAAAAAAAGGTTATATAACTCATTTTGCTTTAAATGGTGCCGGTGCAATACACGATTTTGAATTTGCAATGATAGGAGCTACCACGGAAAGTGTTGCAAAATATATTAGTGAAGGCCAATTCGGTCTTTGGACAGAAACCGGAAAGATAAATGAAGCCGCTGTAAGCGCTGTATATGACGGTATAGGATTTGGAGAAGCAATAGGCAGAATGATTGAACAGGAAAGCTTCTCATATAAACAATACAGTTTATTGGCGGCAGGATATAAGTATCAGGTTCCTGTTACTGTACATGTAGGTATAGGCTGCGATATAATACATCAGCATCCTAACTGTGACGGTGCTATGTTGGGTAAGGCTACCTATAACGATTTTCTTATATACGCTCAAACGATAAGCAAACTGGAAGGTGGTGTTTTTCTTAACTTCGGTTCGGCGGTCATAGGTCCTGAAGTCTACTTGAAATGCCTGGCGATGGCAAGAAATGTAGCTAAACAAAAAGGAGAAAAAATTGCACATTTTACAACGGCGGTATTTGATCTGTTACCTTTAGAGGGAAAGGATATTCATGAAGCTCCTCCAAAGTCCGATCCGCGCTATTATTTCAGACCGTGGAAAACCATAATGGCAAGAACGACAGCCGACGGTGGAGAAAGCTTTTATATAGAAGGACAACATAGGGACACCGTTCCTTGTTTGGCACGTAAATTACTAAATAGCGAAGGAGAGCATGACAATGTTTAATTTAGAATTTCTTCAGTATATGCTGGCAAAATTTAATGATCTTTCCATTTTAGTTTTAGGAGATTATTTTCTTGATAAATATCTGTATATAGACGCCGATAAAAATGAACCTTCACTTGAGACAGGTCTTACGGCGTATCAGGTGGTCGGAAGGAAATTAGCGCCCGGTGCCGCAGGAACGGTTGCCGGTAATTTAAAAGCGTTAGGTGTAGGAAATGTCACGGCACTAGGATTTATCGGAAAAGACGGAGAAGGTTCGGATCTTATCTCGGGTTTGAAAGCCATAGGCGTTATAACAGATTTTTTAGTGTCTACCGATGAAAAAGTGACACCTACTTATACCAAACCCATGTTACAAGATAAGAGCGGAACGCACGAAATAAACAGGCTGGACATTAAAAATTGGACAAAAACATCCGAAAAACTGGAATATGAAATTACATCGCGTATGCTCGATATAGCTATAAATTATGATGCTATTATCGTACTTGATCAAGTAACAGAAACAGGTTGTGGTGTGATTACTCCAAATATTCGTGAAGTTTTAGGTGATATGGGTAACAGAGCTAATATGCCTTTAATTTATGCCGATTCCAGAGCACATACCGGTATGTTCAAGAATATTATATTAAAGTGTAATAAATATGAAGCTTTAAAAGCTGTTAACTTGTCTATGGACACAGAACCTGACGAGGATACTATTTTTTACTGTGGCAAGCGAATATCAGAAAGGAATGGAAAACCTGTTTTCATAACTATGGGAGAAAAAGGCCAGTTGGTGTTTGATAAAGATCTTGTATATAATGTTCCGGCGATTAAGACAAAGGGTCCGCTGGATATATGCGGCGCAGGTGATTCCACAACAGCGGGAATAGTATGCGGGTTATGTTGCGGGGCGTCTCCCGAAGACGCCGCATTGCTCGGGAATATAATAGCCTCCGTAACCATTCAGCAAATTGGTCAAACGGGAACGGCTTCTCCGGAACAAGTTGTGAAAAGATTTATGGAAGCTTTTGACGGAACGATAACCGATTAGTTAACGGAAAAATCCGGTTTTCAGTTATAAAGTTTGATTTACTGCAATTATTCGATTACTGTGGACCGGAGTGTACCGCTGCCACTATGTCCTCCGGTTCAATGTTTGTGCGTTTATCACAATAAAAAGTTTTTGCAGAAGAATGATAATTTTAGTTAGAAAATTAAAAATTTACGTTTCGTTCATATAATTTTTTTGATTTTTATAATATAATTGACGAAATATTATATGTTGCAAAATGATATATTATAAAGTCGTGTTTAAACGGAGCACATTTATTTTTGTTGCTTTTTACTATATGTTAAGGTACCTTTCATAAAAATTATTTGATCGGGTACTAAACGAAGATATGAACTGCATACGTTTTAGGAGAAAAATATGAACTTATTGACTCATTTGAGAATGTCTATAAAATTAAAGCGATTGGTTGCAAGCACTTTTCAGGTAAAAATAGATACGGTGGCTTTTATGTTGGGTAGTATAAAACCTGATATTTCACATCGTTTTTCTAATGTCCCCCATAAAAAAAAGGATGCTGACAAATATATTTACAGACGTATACGAAATATATTGGATACCGATTTATATAAACGAAAAAAAAGCCCGGTAGAATTTTCCGAAGATTTGGGTATAATTATGCATTATATAACCGATTTTTTTTGTTTTGCTCATTCGGAACGGTTTAAAGGCGGAATTATAAAACATTTACTGTATGAATTCAAAATGATGTTTTCAAAATCTTACAGTAAAAAGATTCGTTCCTTTGATACGGGACTTAAAGCTTCAATGAACGCGGTTGATATATGTAAGTATATCGATAACTTACATGAAAGATATACATATGATTCTAATGGAGAACAACAGTGTACCGACATGGAATATGCTTTCTCGGCATGTAAATTTTTATGTTTTTCAATAGTGTCGTCATGTATGGAAGAATATGTGTACAATACGGTGAAAATCATTTTGCCGTTAAAAATATAGTATGGTATATTATATAAATAGAATTTAACATATTTATTGATAATGAAGTTATTATCAAGTATTATTAATAGGTATAGACTATTAGGTATGAGTATGAAAGGATATTGATGGATATATGACAGCGGGAAACAAAAAGGTTTCTTTAATTTCGTTAGGATGTCCAAAAAATACCGTTGATTCTGAGATAATGTTAAACAACATACAAGTAAACGGTTTTGAAATAACTAATAAAAAAGAAAACGCTCAAATTATTGTAATTAATACATGTGCGTTTATAAATGACGCTTTAATGGAATCTATACGGAGTATCATTGAAGCCGGAAAGCTAAAAGATAAAAGTCTGGAGAAAATTGTTGTCGCAGGCTGTCTTCCTAAGCGTTACGGTAGGGAAATTTTTAATGAGTTGCCTGAAGTTGATGCAATTATTGATACTGCAAATTATATTAATGTGTCAAATGCGATTATCGATTCGTATAAAAAAGATAGAACCGAATATCTAGGAGATAAGATAGACATAAATTATTTGAACAATAAAAGAATTTATGACATGAACGCTTCATACGAGTACGTTAAAATATCCGAAGGTTGCAGTAATAATTGTACATTTTGTGTAATACCCCGGATAAGAGGTGCTTACAAAAGCCGAAAGATAGAAGATATCATTATAGAATGTAAAGATATAATTGATTTTGGTAAGAAGGAGTTAATTTTTATAGCTCAGGATACCGCCGGATACGGTAAAGATATATATGGAAGACAAAGACTTCATGAATTGTTGAATATGGCTGCAGATTTGGATAATACCATAAGAATCAGAGTTATGTACACATATCCGGAATTTTTATATGAAGATTTTTTAA
>CAZJOD010000217.1:0-5149 GCA_964547525.1 uncultured Clostridiaceae bacterium | reverse complement strand
TAAGCTGTTTAGGAAGCTTATTATATAGCTTCCCAAAGTCATTAATATAATCATCAAAAAAGCCGTCTTCAAGCCCCATATTCCACTGTATGTTCTGCCGCTTAACATTTGGTAACGCCCAACCTGTAACATTTTTATACAGCTCCACTTCATCGGGCGAAAAATCTTTTTGTGTAGCTTTCAACGCCTTATGAAGTTTTGCAATGCTTTTACCGTATTTTTCTCCAAATTCGATCCGCTTATCACCGAATCTATCAGACGAAGAGAGTGGTTTGCCTTTTAAACCTTGGGTCAGAATGAAAATCTCCTTTCCATCCAGATACTCGCATCCTGTTTTCGTGGGTATTGGTAAAGAAGAAGCAAAGCCCAGTTTATGAAGTGCCTTAGAAACCTTTAGGTTTTTCATTAATTTTTCACGTTCGCCGGTTTTTAAGATATAATCTTCACCGACTGTCCAGACATTCCCGGAAACTTTTGCCCCGTCCATGATATAGATGTCACCAATAGGCAGTCCCTTTTCTATATCCCAATTTAATAGGACTTTTCTTAGTTCTTGTTCGGTATACATATTTCCCACCTCCGGTTTTATTGGTTTGTGATTTTGATATATACTTAGATACTTTTTCGGAGAGCAGCCATACATTTTTACAAATGCCTTGTAAAATCCCGCGTAGGTATTAAAACCATACTCAAGAACCACATCAATCGATTTTCTGCCGTGAGCCATTTCAGCAAGAGCGTGCTCAAGACGCCGTTTCAAGATATAACCCGCGACCGATGAACTCATAACTGACGCAAACATTCGGTAATAATGGTACGTCGAATAATTTGCCATCTGCGCGAGTTCCTCTGCGGTGATGACAGTCTTTAGGTTCTGTTCGATATAATCGAGAGCGGTTTTAATTACTTCGGGGTATTGCATGGTTTGCCTCCTTCCGTACGGTGGTTTTAGTATACATTACGTATATTGTGAAAACATTTCCTGTACTGCTATTATAACAAACTTTTATATATCACTATTTAAATAGGCACTACGCCTACGGACGGTTAGGTAACCGTACCCTCGACATAAACTGTAGAGAAATTAAACAAACAATAAATATATTGCACGCAGAACGAAGGGGAAGTTTTTTTGGCAAGAGAACGGTTGGAATAACTATGCCAGTGAATGCTACAATACCACTCTTTCGCTTATAATGCATCTAATATTTAAAGATCCTCGGACTCTAAGATAGTTTTTATGCTATTAGCACAATCATGAATAAATCTTTGAAGGTTTTCTAATGAGATGTATTTTATGGGGTTTTTATGCTGACTGACTCCTCTGTTAAACCATTGAAGGGTACGGTCTTTCCAAGCAATTATTTCATCTGTTTTCAATATACCTTCTACAGAACAGCGGTCAGATTTTTTCAGTAAATTCCATATATTTTTACGCCATTCACATATTTCATATAGCTCAAAGTCAAGCTGATCAGTATCATTGTAATATGCCCACCTAATATCTTGCAATGGATTCGAATCTTTTTCATATTGCCGTTTAAATGCAATATATATTGTTTCATGCCAAATAATATCAGTTAATATATGGATCCCATAACCTAATAAAAAATTATAATTGGGGTTAGTTTTACTTTGTTTCAAAAATTTTAATACATTATCTTTCCACGAATCTCCCTCTGCATGTAAATGAGTAACATTTTTATCTTTTCTCTCGGTATTTACCCGCATGTGAATAGCATCAGGTGATATACTGCCTAAATAAAATTCTGGGCAATTTAATAATGTGGAAAAATCCTTAGCATATTCTCTTGCAGTAGCAAGGTGTATCATTGGAAGAGGCATATAAAATTCCTCCTAAATGTTATTTAATATCAAGGCATCATATGTATAATAACATATTGTACCAAATCATGGAAGAGTGTAGCAAGTTTAATTTAAATATGGGAAACCATATTATCTTCGACCACAACCGGTATAATCTCAATGTACCCGGTTACAGCAATCAAAATATTCTAAAAAACGCTCTCGTATAGGGATGATCCTGTATGGTATGCTACAATACTGGTACAGAAGGTGGGTTGTAGTATATGAGAATTGATGTTGCCTTCTTATTATGTTACATGGTAAAATAAGGTATGAATTAAGGTGTGGTAATTAAATAAGCTTCCCAAGGTACGTGGAAAACATCTCTTCGCGGTGTAAGCACGGTATCCTGGAACTGGCTCAGAGACGTCAGGAACGCAAAACGTTAAGCGACAGACCTTGCTAAGGCTCTGCGTCTCTAGCGAGATTATGAAATAATGGTTATGAAGCATTTATAATTTATTGCTTATTAATGAAAAGTATGAATTTAGACTATTTATAGAACATGAAATTAGAAAATTTATATTAGGCGGTGTGTTGAATTGAGAACAGAACAAGAAATGTTTGACTTAATTTTAGAAATAGCAAATAATGACGAGCGAATAAGGGCTGTTTATATGAATGGTTCACGTATTAACCCGAATGTGGTGAAAGATAAGTACCAAGATTATGATGTCGTTTTTGTTGTAACCGAAACAGAATCTTTTTTGGAGGATAAAAACTGGATTAAAATATTCGGGGAAATTGCTATTGTCCAAGAACCAGACTGGAACGATGTAAAAACAGGATTGTATGGGGGAGGGCAATATGATTCATCTCGTCGTTATGCTTGGCTTATGTTATTTAAGGATGGAAATCGAATTGATTTAGGAATTGAAATTAAAGTAGAAGCCGAAAAAAATTTTACAGAAGATAAATTGACAAAACTATTGCTTGATAAAGATGACTTCCTTCCGAAAATACCACTTCCAACAGATGAGGATTATCATGTAAGGAAGCCTAATCAAGATGAATATACCGCATATTGCAATGATTTTTGGTGGTGCCTTAATAATGTCGCAAAAGGAATAGCACGCGATGAATTACCTTATGCAAAGGAAATGTTTAATCTAATTGTTAGAAGATTGTTGAACGGGATGATTGATTGGTACATTGGCACACGAACTGACTTTTCTGTTTCAACGGGTAAGATGGGTAAATATTACAAAAAATTTCTACCGTCTGAGTTTTATAGGTTATATACGAAAACTTATTCAGACAGTGATTATAACAATTTCTGGGAATCTATTTTTAAAGCTTGTGAACTATATCATACAGTGGCATTAGCAGTAGGCGAATATTTTAATTTTTATTATAGACAATACGAAGAAGACAGTATTATGGATTATATAAACAAGATAAGAAGTGGTAGATTATAAGTATTATGCATAGTTGAATTATCAGTATTCTAAAATTCTTAATAAATCTATTATTTGACCTGATTGGTAATTTAGCTTAGGCACGATAGGAGGAAATAAAGATGAAAAAGTGCGTGATGTATAATCCCAATGGCAATGTTTATAGTGATGACGGTGGTCGGCTGTGGAAATAACACACATGTAGACAATATTCCGAGAGACAACACTTCAACAACAATGCTCAGAGAGACAATATTGCCAACGGCAAATATGCGGTAATTCACGGCGAACGGATTTATTACAGCCATAGCAGTGGTTTTTACAGCATGAACACTGATGGTAGCGACCAACAGAAGCTGAATGATGCCTTTGCAAGGTATACCCATGTAGTTTGATACATATTATGTCAGTGGAATCATTAAAAAATTAAGGAAACTCTTAAAAATTTTAAGGAGCCGTTAAAAGATTGGGGTACACTTCATCGTGAAAAGATTGGCGAAGTTATTATAGGAAAAAAATGATTTGAAATGGAGTGGTATTGAATGATAAAGGTTGGAATCTATGGTGCATCAGGCTATATGGGTGGAGAGGCAATTCGCATTTTGCTGGAACATCAGGAGGTTGAAATAGATTGGATAACCAGCAGAGGAGATAAACCAGTTGAATTTTTTCACAAAAATTTATATGGCTCGGATCTTAAATTTATTAAACCTGAAGATGTTAGACCGTGTGATGTGATTTTTGCAGCCCTTCCATCCGGTCAAATTATGAAACAAGCAAGAGGGTTAATAGAGAATGGAACCAAAGTTATTGACTTAGGTGCAGATTTTCGGTTAAAGGATAAAGAAGAATGGGAAAGCATTTACGGAAAAGTACATTCTGATTGGAAGATAGTGGAGGAAGCCGTTTATGGAATACCAGAACTCCACCGGGAAGAAATAAAAAGAGCAAGGATTATAGCGAATCCAGGTTGTTACTCATCGGCTGCTATTCTTGGTCTTACTCCTTTAGTCAAGCATGGTCTGATAGATACTACAAAAATTATTGTTGATGGACTTTCAGGAACAGCTGGAGCCGGTGCGGAAACTGACAGAGCAATTCATCATCCAGAGATAGCAAACAACTTAGTTCCATATAATGTAGTTGACCATAGGCATACATATGAGATGGAACAGGAATTAAGACAATTAAATAGTTCTAATGTAATGGTTCATTTCACGACAACTTATGTACCTATTACAAGAGGTATACTCGATATTTGTCACTGCTTTCCAAATAAAAAAGTTAACCGTGATGAATTGATTTCATTATACAAAGATTTTTATAAGAATGAATTTTTCATAAAAATTATAGACTTGCCGAAAGAACAAGGAGCATCTTGGCAATATTTACCGTATCCATGGGTAGCAGCAGTTTCAGGAACAAATTTCTGTCACATCGGTTTGGATGTCGATGAAAAAAGAAGACGAATTGTGGTATTCAGTGTGTTGGATAGCATTGGAAAAGGTGGCGCTCATGTTGCTATACAGAATATGAATTTAATGTTTGGTCTTGATGAAACTATTGGTTTGAAGAGACTTGGATTGCACCCATATTAAAATAAAGAAAAGGATTGCAAATATTCTATATAATACGAGAAGTCGAAATCAACGACCTTGATTCTATTCAAAGCGGTTTAGCTTCTGCTCTTGAAAACTCCAATAAAATCAGTCATTTTAAACTATTTTAAAAGTGTCTCAATTCCGCTTCATTACGCTCCTTGTTCGGGTTATTATATATACGAAAATGGGGGGGTTGATTTTGCTAATGTAAGTAGCAAGTGATTTTCAATATGAAAGTATAGAATTTAGCCTACTATAATTACAAATTGATGAAATGTATTTAAC
>CAZJOD010000216.1:1908-5220 GCA_964547525.1 uncultured Clostridiaceae bacterium | reverse complement strand
TCATATACCGATACACCATTTTCATCAAAAAATTTCATAAAAGGCATCAGGTTTACTTTCTCAAAAGAGTGCACTCTAACAGTATTACTGTCGATTGCTTTAACTGTAAAACCGGGAAAATCACTTACGAGGGCATCCTTTAGCGTTATAGTCCATTTTTCAAGTGTAAACTGCACAATATTTTCTCTTTGGGCTTCTGCCATAAGATCATTCACTGTTCCAATTTTTACAATCTGTCCCCCCACAATAAAACCTATCCGATGGCAAAGCCTTTCAGCTTCCTCTATATAATGGGTCGTTAAGAAAATCGTTGTACCTTTTTTGTTAAGATCTACAATCAGCTTTCGTATTTGCCTTGCGCTTTCTACGTCAATACCGGTAGTGGGTTCATCCAAAAAGAGAATTTCCGGTTCATGTATAATTCCGGCTGCAATTGTCAATTTGCGCTTCATTCCTTTAGAATATGCCTTAAAAGTTTTCTTACCGGTATCAGCAAGACCAAACTGTTCTAAAAGCTCCTTTGCCTTCCTTTCCCTTTTTAACTTTTCCATACCATACAGGGATGCACAAAAGACAAGATTGTCAAACCCATTCATTTCTTCATATAAATTACTCTCATCAGGAACTATACCTATTATATCCTGTGCCTTTTTAATATTTTTGACACAGTCCACCCCTGATAATGTAATTTCACCACCGGTTGGTTTAGCAAGCCCGGTAAGCATATTTATAGTTGTTGTTTTCCCGGCGCCATTAGGTCCTAAGAATCCGAACACTTCTCTTTTATTAATGGAAAAGTCTATGTTTTTAACTGCCACAAAATCCCCATACTTCTTTGTGAGCTTATCAACATTTAAAATGTTCAAAGTATGTACCTCCTTCTTATTGATGTAAGATAAATCTACAGTATGTACTCAAGATATAAAATGATATCCCCCTTTTTAATAATACTGTTTATCATCATTGTCCTTGCGAAGATATTCTTTTTTATCACCATGACATTCATTGAATTGTTGCTCACAACATTACCATTAGTAAGCTTTAGTTTAAGCTTTTGACATTTACAATCATACATTGCTTTTTCCCTCCTTTCTACAACACTTATGCTCACCTGTAGTATGTTTACTGCAACCGCCTTCAAATAACGGAGTTATTTCAGACAACTCCGATAACTTTTCTGCTGTCTTTCTTATTATTTCCCTGTCAACATTATAATGGGTGTAGTACCCTCTTTTCTCTCCTTTTACCACACCGGCTTCCCGCAGAAGCCTAAGATGTTGAGACACAGCAGCTTCTGAAATAGTAAGCCTCCTTGCCAATGCACCTACACAAAAGTCGTGGGTTAAAAGAAGAGTTATTATTTTTAATCGTGTTTCATCTGCTAATGCTTTTAAAGTTACATTAAAGTCATCCATAAAGTGCGCACCTCACATCTAATTAAGCAAATACTTAATTGTATTATAGTTCAGTTAAATAGTTCTGTCAATAATAAATGGTAAAAGTTTAATGCAGCCGTCCTCTCCGATTATTAATATATTAAACTAATGTGTATGTTATAAGTTTCTACAAATATAATCCAGTAAGTCAGTGTCAACCCGACCTACCGAACAAAACCTTTAACATCATCCGTTAGATTAATTTAATCTTTAAAAAAAGGAACCACTTTATCTGCCCGTCAACAATTAAAAAATAGGTTTGTAATGTAGGCAAATTAATAAATAAATATAACAATTAATTTAAACTATTGTCTTCTATCACTTTATTTCTTTAACAGAGCTAATAAATAAAGCCTAAAACTTTCATAAAAATTCCTGAGTGAAAATTTCAAAGACGCAATTGTAAACGGCAATCCGAAATACAATCTATTTTAATGAGAAAGGTCACAATTGTGTACCTTCTAATCCTGTACTCCACTTTTGATACCATACATAGATATTTTCTACTTTATATTGGTAATTATCCTTTAATTTTTATTTTTCATATTAATGTTTTTATATGGATAATACAGTATCCGTCATTGTATCCAAGCTCATCAAGTACTATCCCATTATTTAATTCTTTTATATTGTAAGTTACTTACAGCACATTTACTTAGGATTCTATCGACACATAATTTTTTATATTATCTGTATAATAAATTTAATTGCTTGGTACACTAAATCAATCTGAAGGAGGTGATATAAATGACCCATACAACTAATTGGAAAAAAGAAGTTGGACAACAACTTCAAGTAGCTAATCAACAAATTACTCTTTGTCAACAACAGATCGGTGATGACCCGCAAAAACAGCTTTACCTTCAAAATGCACTCGGTGCAGTAGCAAAAGCTTGGGATACAATCGAAAGTAGCAGCAATAGCATTCGTTAAAGTCTCCGATTTATGACAGGGTCTTTTTGATTTTCCACTGAAGATCCTGTCTTCATAGAGCGTTTATGTCCTAGTTGTCTCTTAATACAGACCGATTCTTCAGTCCCCTTATAGGTATATGATCTGAAAGCTTTTATGTATATTACATATGCTATTAACAGAATACTCAGTGTGAATAGAATTACAAATGTCATACAACATCATCCCTTATCTCTTTTCAGTAAGTTTTTATAAGTTAGATCAATACTTATAGCTCCAATAGGTGCCGTTAAAATAATAGAAAGCACTGCTATACTAAGAATTATATTACCACCGGCGACTCCTGCCGCTAAAGGAATTGCTCCAACTGCCGCTTGAACTGTCGCCTTAGGAAGATAGCCAATATAACAAAATAAGACTTCTTTATAAGTTAATCCTGATTTTATAAGACTTATAAATACTCCTACGGATCTAAAAACAAGAGCGCCAAATATCACTAACACCGCAGCCAATCCGGCACTGTATACATATCGGACATCAACAGCTGCGCCGACAAGAACAAACAGTACTAATTCAGCTGCAACCCATATCTTTGAGAATTTTCCGGAAATTCGCTTTGCTAGTGGTTCGTACATCTTGAGTATAGTTCCGCCTAGTGCCATTACCGCAAGTAAACCGGAGAAAGGAATTAATATAATGATATATTCTTCAAACCCAACAAATAAAAAGCAAATTCCCAATATAATTAAAACTTTTATAGTGTCACGCATATGTAGTATTTTAAAAATCTTAACCAGAACAAACCCGATTCCGATCCCAATTGCAAGACCGGTTAAAATAGATACCGGAATCTTTAGCAATGTAAGAACATCGAACGACCCACCTTTATATACCCCAATAAAAGAAGTAAATAAAACAATCGCATATATATCATCTGCAGATGCCCCTGCCATAATCAATTGAG
>CAZJOD010000216.1:0-1898 GCA_964547525.1 uncultured Clostridiaceae bacterium | reverse complement strand
TCTTGCGTGTACCGTATCCTTTTTCCATCAATACAAGCATTTTAGGAACAATAATGGCAGGTGAAACTGCAGCAAGCATAGCACCTGTAATCGCAGCTTCAACGACCGAAACTCCAAGCAATGGAGGGGCTAACAATATAGCACCGATAATTTCAAAAGTTGCCGGGATAAAACACATTAATATTGCGGGTCTACCCACTTTTTTCAGATCTTTAATATTCAGTGACAGTCCGGCTCTTGCTAAAATGACAATAAGTGCTATTTCTCGTAAATCAGCGGAAACAGCGAGTAAATTTTTATCAATCAAATTTAAAACATAAGGACCGAGAACAATACCGGTAATTAACATTCCCAACAATCCGGGTAAGTGCAGTTTTTGAAAAATTCCACTTATTGCAAAACCACAAATCAAGATTAGAGCAAAACTGATCAACATAAATATAAATTCCTTTCGATACCTTTATTTTTATATACCTTTTATAAGTTAGTTGCTTTTTCTGCTTTTTCCCATGTTATTTATCCATCTAACCTTAGGAAAAAAGCAATAATGATTTTTCCTTTTTAATTTCAACAGATTGTAAATAAGAGATCGATTTTTCCTAATAGTATATTTAAATTACTTTTTACTACATGTTTCATAGGATTAAATAACTCATACAAAACCATATCTCTGTTCATACCATATCTCCTGTTACAATAAAAAAGCTGATGATATCTACAAAACTAAATTGCAGAAGTCATCAGCATAAATGCATTTTAGGCAACACCAAGGGAGAACCTCATTCCCTTTTATTGTTATATCAAAACATGAAACAAAAATCAATAGAAATTATCACAGTTGAAGTATTCTTTTACTAACTCAAACATCATTTCCGCCAACAAATGGCCGCTAACAAATGTTTATCTAAATAAATTATATCGATTCATAAAATTTAACTCCATATGCTATAATTTTGAAATTATTATAATTATCCGGAGGGTGCTATGTTTAAACTACTTGGTGTCAGAACGAAGTTAGTTGTCATGATGCTTATTGTAATGATTCCAATTATATTTCTTATAAATATAAATATTAGCGAGTATTTATATAATCGAATAGAAAATAAAATTGAATCAAATTATCATCTTGCTCAATATTATCATTATAACTTCAATCTTTCTTTCAGCTCTTTAACTTTTTTTTCTATAATAAATATTATTTTCTTAAATTCCTCATCACTTTTTCCGGTAGGGTCATCTAATCCCCAATCTTCTTTGTGCTTACTTGGAAGGTATGGACAGTTAACATTACATCCCATTGTAACAACAACTTCGGGCGGTGGTATTTCATCAAGTAATTTAGATCGTTGCGTTTTTTCCATATCGATCCCATATATATCTTTTATTAACCTTACCGCATCCTGATTTATATGAGGTTTTATTTCAGTACCTGCGGAATAACTATCAAACACATCAGATGCATAATATTTACCTAATGCTTCTGCAATCTGGCTACGGCATGAATTATGAACGCATATAAATGCAACTTTAGGCTTACTCATTTTCAAACCATCCTTTCGTATTGTATGCAATCTTAACAAGTGTCAACATAACAGGAACCTCTACAAGCACTCCTACTATGGTTGCCAATGCTACAGGGCTTGAGCACTGAATAATGCAATAGCGACCGCAAACCGGTCAGCCGGTTATTTCACAAGGTTACAATAGTACATTTCATACACTTCTATAAACATCTATATATGTGGTTATTACAGATGCTATCACTTCTTATTCACCTCTGACCTTTTGCAGGATTTTTACGACCTCATCAGTTTTAAGCACTTTTCCATAGGAAACAACTTTTCCATCGATGACAAGAGCAGGAGTAGTCATTACACCATATGCTGCAATTTGTGAAA
>CAZJOD010000215.1:0-5248 GCA_964547525.1 uncultured Clostridiaceae bacterium | reverse complement strand
GAATAAAAGAAATATTGGTGATCATTTTGAACAAATCGGTTGTGACTATCTAATAAAAAAGGGATACGAAATCATATCGAGAAATTACAGATATCACAGACATGGAGAAATTGATATTATAGCAAAAACAGGGAACTGTATTGTATTTGTAGAGGTAAAAGCAAGAAAAAACACAACATACGGAACTCCGGCCGAAGCCGTTACTCTAAAAAAACGCGATAAGATCAGGATGACCGCTCTTGGATTTTTATCAATGAATAAAATGCAGGCCGGGGAAATAAGGTTTGATGTATTGGAAATATATTATGACTATACCGGAATTAAATCTATACATTTGATTGAAAATGCATTTTAATAATGTATGTATTTTTATTAAATAAAGTATTAATTTATACTGATTTGAGTGCAGCAACTCACTTGCTGTGAACCGGTGTTGATATCTATTTTGTTCGTTTATTTATTGTAACAAAATAAAGTTTTTACAGCTTTATCATATTTAATTTTCTATAAGGGAATGTTATAATAATGTATATACAAATATTCTGCTAATCGGATTGTTATTAACTGCAAAAAGTTCGGCAAATCGTGCATTATTAATTTCGATTAAATGTGGTAATCTCATTACATATGAAAGTTTGGTAACGTAATTTTTCAAAATGCCATATACTTATCATAAAAAGATTTTCATCGGAGGGTTTTTATATGTTGTTAAAAGAAATGAATAGAGAACAGCTTGAAATGTTGCACCAAGAATTATTGCAACAATACAAAAAATTTGAGAGTATGAATTTAAATTTAAACATGACCCGAGGTAAGCCGTGTAAAGAACAATTGGACTTAACATCGGGATTGTTCATAAATGTTGACATATATACAGACAGTAAAGACCAATACGGTGTAGACTGTAGAAACTATGGAGAACTTCACGGTATAAAAGGGTTGCGGGAATTATTGTCACCATTGGTGGGAGCTCCTGAAGATCAAATTATTCTAGGTGGTAGTTCCAGTTTAAATATGATGTATGATACAATGATAAAAGCGGTGGTCTTTGGACCGGGAGAAGGAAAAAAACCGTGGGGGACAGGTAAAAACGTTAAATTTCTATGTCCGTCACCGGGTTATGACAGACATTTTGCAATTACAGAATCACTTGGGTTTGATTTGATCATAATAAATATGACAGAAAACGGCCCGGATATGGATCAGGTTGAACAATTGACAGCATCTGACGATTCGATTAAAGGAATATGGTGTGTACCTATTTACAGTAATCCTACAGGAAATGTATATTCCGACGAGACAATTTTAAGATTGGCAAACATGAGAACAAAAGCGGATGATTTCAGGATATTCTGGGATAATGCATATCCTGTTCATTTTCTTAAAAACTACAGTAAACCGGGGTTAAACATATTGGAGGAATGTAAAAAAGCGGGTAATGCCGATAGAGTATATGTTTTTTCATCTACGTCAAAAATAACGTTTCCCGGTGCAGGTGTAGCTTTAATGGCTTCAAGTAAAGATAATATTAAAAATATCGACAAATCGTTGTCAAAGCAAACCATCGGACCGGATAAAATGAATCAGCTTCTACACTTGAGAGCGTTTAAATCCTTTGAAGATATTCTTTCTCACATGGAAAAACATGCCGCCATTTTAAAGCCCAAGTTCGAAACTGTTTTAAATACATTGGATAAGGAATTGAAAGGATTGGGAATAGCGGAATGGACTAATCCTGACGGCGGTTATTTTATAAGTTTTGACACCATGGAAGGTTGTGCGAAAAAGGTTGTTGAAAAAGCAAAACAAGCGGGTGTAGAATTAACCGGTGCCGGAGCGACATATCCCTATGGTAAAGATCCCTATGATAAAAATATAAGAATAGCTCCCACATTGCCTCCTATCAAAGAACTTAGCATGGCAATGGAGGTTTTTTGTATATGTGTGAAGCTTGTCAGTGTTGAAAAGTACCTTTATTGAAAGGTTAAGGTGTAAGATTTTGAAAGATATTTATGAAAACCCCCTATGCGGTAGATATGCGGGAAAAGAAATGCAGCATTTATTTTCACAGGATGTTAAATTTTCCACATGGCGTAAGCTATGGATTGCTTTGGCGGAATCTGAAAAAGAATTGGGCTTGGATATATCCGATGAACAAATAGATGAGATGAGATTTAATATTCATAATATAAATTATGAAGCGGCGGAGAAGTATGAGAAGGAACTACGACATGACGTTATGGCACACATTCATGCATATGGAGATTTGTGCCCTTCTGCCAGGGGGATTATACATTTAGGAGCAACATCCTGTTTTGTCGGTGACAATACCGATATTATAATAATGGATAAAGCATTAACTATAGTTAAAAGAAAACTTGCGGCAGTTATAAAAGAGTTGGCGGATTTTGCTATGGAATATAAAGATATGCCGACTTTAGGTTTCACACATTATCAGCCGGCCCAAACCGTTACTGTTGGTAAAAGGGCTACATTGTGGATACAGGATCTATACATGGATATACAAGATTTGGATTATTTACAAAAAGGTATAATGTTGCGTGGAACTAAGGGTACAACCGGGACCCAGGCAAGTTTTCTTGAGCTTTTTGATGGAGATCATGAAAAAGTAAAAAGATTAGACGCACTTGTATGTAATAAAATGGGATATTCAAGATCATTTCCGGTAACCGGCCAAACATATCCTAGAAAACTTGATGCAAGAGTTTTAAACGTTTTATCGGGTATAGCTCAAAGCGCATGGAAATTTTCAAATGATATAAGATTGCTTCAAAATCTCCAAGAGATAGAAGAACCGTTCGGTGAAAAACAAATAGGTTCTTCTGCAATGGCATATAAGCGAAACCCTATGAGATCTGAAAGAATTTCTTCGCTGGCCAGATATGTAATCACTATTTCACTTAATCCTGCAATCACAGCTTCGGTCCAATGGTTCGAAAGGACATTAGACGACAGTGCAAATAAACGCATATCCGTTCCGGAAGCTTTTTTGGCTACGGACGGTATACTGGATATATATCGTAACATAGCTTCAAATATGGTAGTCTATCCTAAAATAATTGAGAAAAATTTAATGAATAAATTGCCCTTTATGGTAACCGAAAATGTTTTAATGGAAGCTGTAAAAAAGGGTGGAGATCGTCAGGATTTACATGAGAGAATTCGTATACATTCTATGGAAGCATCAAGGTCAATTAAAGAACAAGGAAAAGATAACGATTTGTTAGAACGAATCGCAGCCGATCCCGCCTTTTCTCTAAGCCGTTCTGAATTATGCAAGTTAACAGACCCCAAGTTATTTACAGGCAGAAGTGCGGCTCAAACGGAAGAATATATAAAGAACGAAATATACCCTTATATTAATAATATTGATTCGAATGTAGTGAACGAGGATCTGGAAGTATAGGGTAAAGGAGGTTTGAGATGGCTGAAGCTTATGTAAAATCACTTAAAGAGGAGTTATTCGATTTGCCGGATTATTATCTGAAATTGGTTGATGAAAACTTTGATAAATACATAAGGTATAGGTATGATCAAGGATATAGTATGTCCAGAATCATAAACGGTTTGGGAAATGAAAAGGAAATAGCCGAAAGATATCGTTTTTTCAGTAAATTACATCAATTACATGGGAGAAGACGTCTTAAAGGTTCCGGATCATTAATAAAAAAAGCGCTGGACAAAAATATATTACCTCACCAATTTTACGGATCGGAAAAGTCCAAACTCGTATTTAAAAGCATTTTCTTTTTTATTATTGGTATTGTATTATCTATTGTCGGGGCATCTTTTCTTATAGGCAACATAGATAATCCATGGGGACTTAATGTGAGTGTAGTGGCTCTTTCAATATTCATATTCGTTGGTGGGTTAGGTTGTTTTAACTACATATTTATTTTAGTACATAAGTTCAGGAACAATATGCTGTCCGCTTCCATGGACGGCTGTAAACTGGATTATTTCGGACAATAAAAAGAGGGATTTGATTCCCTCTTTTTATGTAATATGTTACATGTAAATGTATTTAATTTTAGCCTGGTCCGTATAGATTTTTTAACCGGCTCCGCGTTCGTTTGGATCTTCATTAAAAGATACGTTTCCTCTGGAATAAAAATGTGCGGATATGATATCTCCGGTTTTTTGTTCATCCATTTCATAATATAGACTACCTTGCTCCGCAACACCCGGTAATGTATAAAAATTTACTTTATCCAAGCTTAGTGTCGGAACACTTTTTACCAAAGTTAATATGTCATTCATTGTTGCATTGGTTTTTAGATTATTAAAGATTGTCTCAAGAATTTGATTAATTTTAGTCAGAGTAAACAGATTGGCTTTTTGTTTAACCAATTCTCTCATATAATTTTGTTGTGCTTTTATTCTGGATAGATCGGAACCGTTATAATGCTTTAATAATTCAGGCGTATAGTTGTCGTTGTTAGGCTTTCTGAATCTTAAGTATTCTTCGGATTTACGACCGTCTAAATTTTGAATTCCTTTTTCAATGTGTATGTGCAAGTTTTGTGTAGGATCGTCATAATCCATATCGACAGGAACATCAATCACAACTCCACCCAGTAAATCTATTATATCTCTGAAAGTTTTCAAATTTGTGTATATGTAGTATTTTACATTAACTTTTAGCATTGTGGAGATTGCTTCAACCGCCAACTCTTGTCCGTTTGATCTGAAGTATAATGAATTCACTTTAGGAAATTGTATATCTACTCCCGGAACACGGGTATCTCTTGGTATTGAAAGAAAAGAAAATTCTTTTTTATCAGGATTGTAGTTAACTAAAGCTATAAAATCGGTATTGGTCTCGTCGTAGTCACCTACAAATAAAAGAAAATTCACAGGATACTGTGATTCTGTCAATAAATCGCCAATACCACCGGGATTGTTATTATTGTTTGTATCGCCGTCCGGTTTGTTATTGTCATTTGCAAAAATGGGTAGTCCTTCAACATTATTTATGTAGTATAAAGTTCCGGCTCCAAATACAAATAAGAATATACCTATAATAATTGTAAAAGTTACAAAAAATCTGCTTATACTCATTCTTCACCTCTAAGACTTATGGTTGTTTCATTAATATTTACCCGTCTAATACATAATAATACAAAGCATTGAGAATGTAAAGAGGAACAAGACACGGAGATTTTAATAGGTTTGAATATTGTATAATCTAAGGAGTCCACCTTAATTGCTAAAATAAAAAATTCCG
>CAZJOD010000214.1:2097-5305 GCA_964547525.1 uncultured Clostridiaceae bacterium | reverse complement strand
TATTAGATAGTCACAACCGATTTGTTCAAAATGATCACCAATATTTCTTTTATTCATCATAGAAGTTCCTTACAAACAATTTCCTGTGCAACGGACACAAACCGTGCTCTCTTATAGCCTCTATGTGCTCCCGGGTACCGTAACCTTTATTTGATTCAAATCCGTATTGCGGGTATTTTTCAGCATATTCCAACATTAAACGATCTCTTGTCACTTTTGCAATTATAGATGCCGCAGCTATTGAAATACTTAACGTATCTCCTTTAATTATAGATTTTTGATTCGTGTCAAGTTCAGAGATCTCCAAAGCATCAATTAACAAATAGTCGGGAGACCATTGCATACTTTTTACCGCCTTTACAAAAGCTTTTTTTGTAGCATTTAGTATGTTTATACGGTCTATTAATAAGGTGTCTGAAATGCCGATACCCACATCAACCGCACATTCGGTAATTATCTTGAACAATTCTTCTCTTTTCTTTTCGGATAATTGTTTAGAGTCGTTTATGTCCGGTATGAATTCATCCTTTTTTAGGATGACACAAGCTGCAACAACAGGTCCTGCCAGAGGGCCTCTTCCGGCTTCATCGGCACCTCCTATTCTTGTATAACCTTTTGCATATCCTTCCCTTTCATAAACTTGCATATTGAATAAACGTTCTTTTTCTTCTTTATATTTTTCATATAACTTTTGATATTTGTCTTTTAATGAATCTAAATTTATTTGATAATAATTCGATTGTTTTTGAATGAATTCCAAAGCGACTTCCACACTCATATTTTTTGCTGCCGTCTCTATTGATTTTTTTGTTGGTTTTCTATCATCCATTCATGTTCCGTCCTTATATACAAAGTTTTTTAAACCCTAAAAATCCTTAATTTATGACAAGCAAATTTCCTGACCGTAATAAATAAATACAAAATTTATCTATTCTATTTATTGTGTTTACAAACCTTCTAAATATGCTCCAGTGTGATATTCCCTAATTTACCACTTCTAAAATCATCTAAAATCATCTTAGCGGTTCTATCATAATCGGGCTCATTACCTTTTTTAATACAACCTTTATTAAAAGCTACAATATCTATTATATTTCTAGTATCATCGTGCTCTATACCGTATCTTTGTTCTACAGATTCAGGATAAAGCTTTATTAGTTGTTGCATAAGAAAATATGCAACATCCGGTAAATCCATAATATCATCTGATATAGCTCCTGTAAAAGCAAGGTTTAAAGCGACTTTTTCATCTTCAAATTTTGGCCATAAAATTCCGGGAGTATCAAGCATCTGCATTTCTTTATTAATAGTGACCCATTGCTTTCCTTTGGTAACACCGGGTTTATTCCCCGTTTTTGCAGAAGCTTTCCGAGCTATTCGGTTAATAAATGTCGACTTGCCGGTATTTGGGATGCCTACAATCATAATTCGTATTGGTCTGAATGCCCTTCCTTTTGAAAGGTCTTTTTGTATAACCGGCATAGCGGCTTCTCTTACAAGATCCAACAATTCATTTATACCTTTACCTGACTTACAATCTATAAATTCAGAAATAACACCTGAATTTTCATAGTATCTTTTCCATTTCGATATTTGTATGGGATCGGCAAGATCGGATTTATTATACGCTATAATACGAGGTTTTTGTGTTAACAGATTTTCAAAATCAGGATTTACACTGCTATTGGGAATTCTGGCATCTGCAAATTCAATTATAACATCAACCAACTTTATGTTGTCTTGTAGTAATCTTTTGGTCTTTGCCATATGACCGGGATACCATTGTATTTGTTTCATAGTTTTCTCCACATATATGTTTTTCTATTTAGTAAAATTTTTAATTTAATTTTCCAAATTTAACAAAAGGCCAAATCCTGTATACAGCCTTGCCTTTGATAGAACTTAACGGTACTGGGCCGATTTCTCTGCTGTCTTTACTGTTTACTCTGTTATCACCAAAAACTATAACTTCACCTTCTCTAACCGAATAAGGAAAGTCAATAACATCGGTTCTAATAAAAGTCATTCCCGTTTGTAACACATATGGCTCGTCAAGTTTTTCATTATTTATATATACATAACCGTCTGAAATATCTATAACATCACCTTCAACGGCAATTACCCTTTTAATATAATCAACTTCTTTTATGAAGGTGGGTAATACTTTTTTTGCAAAATCAGATTTGTTTAGAAACCTTAAAAATACGAATTTTCCTTCATTTATTTCTACGACCACTATATCTCCCTTTTTCGGCGGTGAGAAAAAAGAACCAAGCTTGTACAATATTAATTTTTCCCCGGTGTGTAAAGTATCTTCCATAGACGGACCGTCTACCAACACAGGTTCGAATATAAATCCTCTTACAATCAACGCTATAATTACAGCCGCCAGTATAGCTTTAGTCCATTGCCATATTTCGTTTAGTACGTTTATCTCTTCTTTTTCAGATATATTGTTTTCTTTAATATCGTCCATCTGTAATCCTCTACGGTTCATTATTAACTGTAAAACAAAGAAACAAAGGGACTTTAAGTCCCTTTATTTCTTTGGATATATTACCCTTTTCCCAATTATTCTTCAGCCTTTGTTTTAGATTTGTTTGAATAAACAATTTTCTCAGTAACTTTAGCCGCTTTCCCAACGCGATCTCTTAAGTAGTACAATTTTGCTCTTCTTACTTTTCCTTTTCTTACAACTTCAATACCACTTATTTTCGGAGAATTGACCGGAAAGGTTTTTTCAACTCCCACTCCATATGAAATCCTACGTACTTTGAATGTTTCACTTAATCCGGATCCCTTTTTTGCAGTTACTGTGCCTTCGAAAATCTGTACTCTTTCTCTGGTTCCTTCTTTTATATGCAAAGATACCTTTACATAATCACCTATCTCCAGGACCGGCAAGTCTTTTCTGATCTGCTCCTGTTCAATCATCTTAATGATATCCAAATTCGTTTTCCTCCTGTGTCGGAAGTTCATATATTCTGCATGTTTATTCTGCACATGCAAATAAAGCGGAACGCCCGTAATATCGGGTATTATAACACATGATGTCAATTGTGTAAACACATAACTTAAAAATTTAATTTTTTATATTCAAGCTTTATATCCAAGCGATTAAAGCTCTTAAAAACGGTACAAGCTTTATATGAAAGTTTAATGTATAATTTAACGGACGGGTGGAATTTGGTCTTGCAAATCGGATTTT
>CAZJOD010000214.1:0-1997 GCA_964547525.1 uncultured Clostridiaceae bacterium | reverse complement strand
CGGATTTTCATTTATTTTTCTATAAATGAAATAAACCATATGCAATATGTTAAAATGTATATAGGGTTTCAAAATATTCAATAATTGCAGTATTATTATAAAAAACCTCAGTTAGCGGTGCAATTATTATTTTGACTCTTGTATTGAATATATACAGCCTATTAAGGAGGTACGAAATCAATGTTGAGTGTAAGGATAACAAAAGAAATTATTGAGCATTCTCCCGGACCTAATAAAAGTGTCTCAAGACGCCAAAGATATACAGGTAACGGGTTAAAGAGAATTGACATTCGTAGTATTACATCCGAATCAGATTATTCAAATGAATCTTATCGTAGATTTTCAGATGACAACGGTGTAACCTGGAGCGATTGGGAGGATGTGCACACCGGAGAATATATCGTAAAAGGTCAAGACGAAATCAGTGTGGGTAAACCTTCTTACGGTATATACAATCCTGTACATAATCATTATGTATCCATCAATATGCAAAGAATATTTGACGGCGGTCATAAAAACGCTTATAGGTTATACTGGCAGGAAGCCAAAAGGGGATTTCATGATCATAGTTTTTTATATACATCTTCGGATTCGATTAATTGGAGTGAAGGTCAATTGATCAAGTACGAACCCGGTGCCGATTATGTTGAAGAAAAATGGAATGACCCTGAATACCTATGGAATAACGATGCTTATATAGGTAGTAATTTGCAGATTTTAGAAAATGGTGACATATTGTTTTCGATAGGAGCAAACATAAAAGCTTGTTGTGATATACTGCATCTGGATGTTAATGAAGTGTTTCCGTCATGTCCTGATATTATGAAAGGCTTGATAGTTATACGAGGTATATGGAATAAAGAAACAAACAGGTATGATTTATTCAATTCAAAACCGGTTGTAATAAACGACTTAAAATCTTCAAGATGCGTAGACGAACCTTTAGTATTCCGGTTGGATACCGGTAGGATTATCGCAATTTTTAGAGGATCAAATGTGCAAAGTAAGAATTGGAATACAAGGATCGAAAAAGGCGCTCCGGGTCATAAATGGTATTGTTACTCCGATGATGGCGGAAAAACATTTACAGATCCCGTACCATGGCATTATGAAACTTGTGAGGTCTTTTTTTCACCTGCCACCATCAGTTCTTTTTATAAAAGTTCCAAAACACAAAAATTATACTGGATAGGCAATATAACCGGACCGGATGCTTATGGGAATTCACCTAGATATCCGCTGGTTATGGCTGAAGTTGAGCAAAAGCAAGGTTTATTACTCAAAGATACACTTACTGTTATTGACGATTATCATCCTCTAACCGATTCTCCGAATATGCAGCTTTCAAACTTCGATCTGTTAGAAGACAGATTAACGGGAAAACTTGAGATCTACATAACAAGATTAGGTGCGAACATTAAGGATTTTTGGAAATCCGACGCATACAAATATACTATTGAGTTTATCTGAAAGAGGTGACATATAATGACCATAAAATCTATCAAAAGAGAGATCTATGAGAAATCCCCGGGTAAAAATATGGCTCCCGGTCATTCATTCTCATATAAAGGGCAAGGATTGGTAAAAATTCAAAAAAGAACGGTTGCATATGAAGGCGACTATACCAATGAGGCATATGAACGAGTTTCTATCGATAACGGACGAACATGGTCGCCATGGAAAGACGTATATTCGGATATGATTAGAAATAAAGAACAAGGTGAAGTTATGTGGGTGAAAACTCCGACAACCGGAATTTATAATAAGGTCCACGATCATTATGTTGTCTTAAATATGCAACGTCTTTTTCCGAGGGGACACCACGAAGACTATAAGCTGTTATGGTCCGGAAAAGAAGGATGTATAGATCATACTTACATTCATGTTTCAAAGGACCTGGAAACATGGAACCCGGCTCAGCTTGTCAAATACGAAGACGGTGCCGAGTATGATGACAATAATTGGCTTAACCCGGACTATACACAAAAGAACTTAGC
>CAZJOD010000213.1:0-5454 GCA_964547525.1 uncultured Clostridiaceae bacterium | reverse complement strand
CCACCGGATTATATCTTTGGACATAAGCGGTCATAAGCACCAGGTTTCTCCGTTGGGCGGTATGTATAAGATCCAGACACTCGGCTTCTGTGTTCGCCAAAGGTTTTTCCATTAAAACATGCTTTCCGCTGTTTAAAAAATACATACCACATTCATAATGAAGGTAGTGGGGTAAAGCGATAAGAACCGCATCCACCAGATCGGTAATTTCTCTGTAATCGGTTTTATATGTGTCGCAACCACATGCAGTCGCCATTCTTTCCGCTCTATTAATATCAATATCCACCGTTGCCGTAACAACCACATCTTCCGCAAACTGATCTTTCATGTTGGTTTGATGGCTGGTAGCCATACCTCCGCATCCTATAATTCCCAAACGAATGGTTTTCATGATTTCATCTCCTATCGGTTATTTATGTGAAGAAGTATAAAGCGCTTATAAATTCTTTATATGGCACATATATTAATTATATACTCATAGCATTATATTGTCATGCATTTATTTACCGATTTTTATTGTAGCATTTATCAATTATGTTATAATTACATAAAAGATTGCATGGTTTGAATGTTGAAGTACAATTTTCAAATATGTTGACCCAAATATTATATTCGGGGGTATTATTTTATGATAATCGAGCATGTGGCATTTAATGTCAAAGATCCGGGTAGTGTTGTAAAGTGGTATATCGAGAATATTGGTTTGAAGTTAATTAAAAGAGTAAACGAATACACTTGGTTTATAGGAGATGAAAACAGTAATACCGTTTTGGAAATTTATTATAATCCGGCGGCCGAAGTTTTGGAATATGCGAATATGGACCCGTTAATGCTTCATATTGCATTTGTCTCAAATAAAATAGAAGAGGATATAAAAAGGCTTGTTGAGGCCGGAGCAACCGTTGTAAACGCTAATGCATTTACAAAAGCGGGAGATCGTTTAGCTATGTTGAGAGATCCTTGGGGATTATGTATACAGTTGGTTGACAGAGTTTTTGGAAATAAAATGAAACCTTAACATATATGTGAAAGGCGGTGTTTATATGAATTTGCGAGATTACGGATATATTTGGGAGGGACAGGGATTCGACCCCGGTGTACCTCCGTCGGTTTTCGGTGTGGGAGACGGCGCAGAATATTTCAAGATGAATAAAGCTGTTTTTTTGTTTCATCCTAATGATGAATTGAGCTTAAGCCGATTGTCGAATTGTAACGAAGTGGTTTGTGACATATCGAAGTGGAAAACTCGCAGTTTGGAGCCCATTAAGGGTGTGTTTTCGAACGCCGTTGAAATATATATTGACGGAAGTCCTGAGACGGTAATGGCCGAAGCGAAAAAAGTAGTTGAATTAAAAAAAAGATTTCCCAACATAAAAGGCGTTATTCATGACGATATGATAGGTTTGTGCAATACATACAATCTTAAAGCGGACGAATATAAACAAATATATGACATCGTTTCAAACGCCGGTTTGGATATGTGGTCGGTAGTATATTCCCATGAGTTTAATGTAATTGAGGAAAAGTGGAAAGATTTTAAAAGATATATGGATATCGTACATTTCTGGGTATGGAAATCCGAGGATCTTTTTAATTTGGATGAATACATGGAAAAATGCAAAGAACATTTTCCGGATAAACCTATAAATTTAGGTGTTTATTTAAGAGATTATCATTATAGGCGTCCGGTTCCGCAAGATAGACTAATATATGAAATGAGTAAAATAAAAGAGTATATACAAAAAGGTGTTATCTCAGGGTTTTCCATTTTAGCAACCGTAACAATGGACACAAATATGGAGGGCGTACAAAGTATAATTGATTTTTTAGATCGTGAATAATTATCTAACAAGGGGTATCTTGTGATATGTTAAATGAAGATCAAAGCAAAATTGATTTGACAATAGATGTAAAAAAAGCAAATAAAATTATATTTCCGGTTATGCTGTTATTAATTGCGTTTATATATTTTTTATATGATAATGTAACAGGTGCCAATCTTTATCGAGATCTGTTGAAGGCAATACAAGCCGGTAAAAATCCGACGTTATTTTTACTAGGGTATCTTGTTTGTCTTGGGGTATTAATATATTTACATGCGGTATTACATGCCTTTTTTCTGGTTATTTTAGGACACATAAAATTTAATAATACCAAGGTGATAGCAAACAAGAAATTGATGCCTTATGTAAGTCACGACGTCCCGGTTCATATTTTTGCGTACCGCCGAGCTATATTTTTGCCGTATTTAATTTTAGGCCTTTTTCCTGTTGGTTTTGGGATATATGAACATATGGCGCTACCGGTGTTTGCCGGTACTTTGATTTGTATTTGTTTTATGGGTGATATGATTACTTTGTTTCATCTGGCTAAGGTAGACCGAAACTTTGTGGCCATATCTCATCCGAATAAATACGGATGTATATTATACAAAATCAAATCTTGATTTTCCTGTTTATAAAAATCTAATATGATTCTAATGTAATAACTCTTTATGCAGTGAAAATGCAATAAAATAAAACTTTTGCAATAGATTTTTTACATAACTTTTTTCGGCAAATTTTATGCCTTGTGGTATAATGTTGATATACTGCTGAATGAATGGAGGTATATATATGCAGTCATTTGCCGATAAATTACAGATTTTTAAAAACAACAAGGTTGTCAACTGGCATGAGCATGTATGGACGGACGCACAAGGAAACCTTAATGAGGCCGAAGCGGCTCAATTGGTTGAAAGTGCATATAAAACGGGTATGGATGTTTTGGTGTGTTCGCTTCCTGTTACGAGAGGTAACCCGGAGCCGGGTATATGCCGAAGATATAACGACTATGTATATAAAGCTATGAAAATGTATCCGGGAATTATTAAAGGAATGTGTTATGTTAATCCCGGATATGCTAAAGAAGCTTGTGCGGAAATTGAACGTTGTGTTAACGAATTAGGCATGATCGGTGTAAAACTTTATAACCAATATTTTATATCCGACCCTGCGGTTCATAGTGTTATAGAGAAATGTATAGAGTTGGATATACCTATCCTTGAACATGCCGGCAGAGACAATTCTTTACCGGTTACACAGCCTTTTATATCCGATGGAACTCATTTTGCACTTGCCGCTCAAAAATATCCGGAAGCATTGTTTATTTATGCGCATATAGGAGGGGGAGGCGATTATCATTGGTCATTGAAGGCTATTGCCGACTATCCTAATGTATTCCTTGATATAAGCGGCAGCATATATGATGAGGATTTAATTGAAGAAACCGTGCGTAAAATGGGTGTAGGTCGTGTAATGTTTGGTACCGACGGTTCTTTCAGTTCGTCTATGGGTAAACTGCTGGGATGTAAACTTAGTGAAGAAGATAAGATTGCTATTTTAAACAACAAGACTATGGAAAGATATTTAGAAAGGGGGATATAAAGATGATTATTGATATGTGCGGTTATCTGGGGCATTGGCCTTTTAGAAAAATAAATAATAACGACGCGAAATCATTTGTTAAAGTAATGGATCAATACGGGATACAAATTTCTGCGGTATCTTCGTTAAGTGCGGTATTTTATAAAGATACCATGCAGGGGAACATGGAAATTTCCGAGGAAATAAGTGCATATTCCGACAGGTTGGCTGCATTTGCCGTTATTAATCCCTCATATCCCGCTTGGGACAAAGATTTTATATATTGTATAGAAAAATTAAATATGAAAGGTCTTTTAATGGTTCCTTATTATCACCCGTATAAGCTAACCGATAAAAATGCCGTACGATTGGCAAATATGGCAGGGGAAGCAGGTGTCCCGGTGCATATTCCCGTATCAATTATTAATGTTAGACAAAGACATTGGATGGATACGAATGATATATTGAATACCGGTGATTTTATAAGCTTGGTGAAAAATGCTCCTGATACTGATTTTATCATATCTAACGGACCGACTAATGCAATAGCGGCAGCGGTTAAGAACATTGATGCGAACAGGAAGGGAAAGACATTTTATGATTTTTCAAGAGTGGATGTGTTTAATAATTCTTTTCAATCGTTACTACAAAACGCAGGTGCTGAGCAAATAATATTAGGAACAGGAAATCCCTTGCAATATATTGATACTCAATTTGTAAAGCTGCAGTATATGGAAGTAAGTGATGAACAAAAAGATTTAATCACATATAAAAACGCCGCAAAATTGTTGAAAATTTTTTAAAACAAGAGGAATAAAATATGATTATAGATTGTCATTGGCATGTATACTTTGACGACTGTGAGAAAAATATACAAAGAAGTATAACCGAAATGCGCAGGTGTAAAATTGATCGGTGTGCGTTAATGTTTTATCAAAAGCTCTATCAAAACGATAGAGACTTATATATACAAGGCGAAGCGTTAAAAGTATATTCAAAACGATTTGAAAATGATTTTATTCCCTTTTTAGTTATTGACCCCAATGTACCTTTTCAAATCATAGAAGACTGCATAAAAGAGTATGTGATAGAAGGTCCGGCGGTAGCCGTTAAGGTGCACCATTCAATGAAAGCCGATAGACCGGAATTTGAGCCTTTGGCCAAAATACTGTCGGATTTTAGAATACCTGTTTTAATTCATTGTTGGTATAAAACCGTACAAGAATATGAAAATGAATCCAATCCTTCTCATATAGCGACCTTAGCTGAAAAGTTTCCCGATTTGAAGATAATTATGGCCCATATTACAGGGTGTAGAATAAGGGGAATGCAAGAAATAGAAAAGTATCCAAATGTATATGTGGATACATCAGGGTCGCAACCGGAGGATGGCCTTTTACAATACGGGTTGGATTACTTAGGTGCGGAAAGAATTTTATACGGTTCGGATTTTCCCGGCAGAGACCCTGCAACACAAATCGGAAGAATTTTTTCTGTGGATATGTGCCAACGGGATCGTGATATGATTTTGTACGGTAATGCCGTTAAATTGTTTAGGGGGTGTTTCCAATCGAACAATACTTAAAGACACCTGAATTGTATGATGCCTGTACATGGGTAGGGGATCGACCTTTTGGCTTTTTGAGGTATAACAGGCCCGATACTTTAAAAGAAAAACTAAGCCGAATGAAAATTGTTAAAGCGGTGGTTTCTCCTTTGAATTCTCTTTTTTCCGATGACCCGTTAATTGAAAACCGGTCGATTGTAGAAGTTGACAGGGATTTTTTCATACCCGCACCTGTGGTTGATTTAAGCAGGGCTAATTGGACGAAAATATTCGACTTTATTGATCGATATAATATTAAAGTTGTAAAACTGCTTCCAAATTATCATATGTACAGATTGCGGGATGTATCGGAGGAACTGTTACGTGAAACTACTAAAAGAGAAATATGTGTATCAATACAGGTTAGAATGGAAGATGAAAGAGGTCAGTACAAACCATTGAATATCAAAGCGGTAGATATTAACGATGTGGTTGATAATGTAA
>CAZJOD010000212.1:3250-5482 GCA_964547525.1 uncultured Clostridiaceae bacterium | reverse complement strand
CTGATATTCACGGTAATGCAACAGCACTCCATGCTGTTCTTAATGATGCAAAACAATTTAATGTTGACAAATATATTCTACTTGGCGATTATTTTGATGCTGGGCCGGAGCCGGTAGAAACTTATAATATTTTGCGAGAGCTAAATAGCATTGCTGTAAAAGGTAACCATGACAACGATTTAATTTTGTATAGTAACGGACATCACCCTGAATGGAATAATTGTTGCTTATATGATTCACTTTTATGGACATATAAAAAACTAAGCAAAGATATGGTGTATTATCTTTCTTCATTACCTGAACAAGCTTCTGTTTTTCTCAATGAGAATAAACAAGCTCATTTAGCGCACTATCTGGATAATATTACTGAAGGAATAATGTCTGAGGCCGATCCCGGTAGATTAAATAAGGTTCTGTCTAGCATTAATGAATCAGTATTAATGTGTGGACACACGCACAATCCTTTTAATATTAAAATCAAAGAAAAATATTATATTAATCCGGGATCTGTCGGTCAACCCAAGAAAAGATTTGCAGAATATTTTGTACTTGTTGTAGATAAAGAAGATTTAAAAACAATACAACGTCCGGTACCATACGACATTGAAAAAGTAAAAATAGCATTTATTAAAAGTGGGGATTTAGATGAAGGTGGTATTTGTGCAAAGATGAATATTTTATCTCTTGAAACCGGAAAATCTTACTTTACTCCTTTTAAGAATTATGCAAGGGAATATGCAAGGAATGTAGGATTTAACGGCAAAGATATACCCAAAGAAATATTGATAGAAGCTAGTGAATCTTGGGATTGGATTGTATAGTAATTTTTTAAATATAGGTTGTATGTAGTATCAAAATGCTAAGAATCTATATCGTAAATTCGGTTTTGTTGAAACTGAAAGTAACCTTACCGGACCAGATAATCTTCTTATTTGCAGGATGACAGCAGATTTGTCTGATGAAAAACGCGGAGGTATCTTCCATTACCGCTATCCCGAATTCATCAGAGTGTCCAGGAAAGAATTTTGTCCTGTTTGCAATGATGAACCTGCTCCCACAGAATATGACCATACAACTTGGTATGCCGACACTAATAGAAATAAAAATCTTAAGATGTCTGCATCACACTCTGCCGATAAATGATTTTGCTGAACTCAACATTAATTTGAATTTTCAGGGTTTCAAGCAAAACCGGATATAGAAATTGGTGTTTGTTAAATGAAAAAATGTATTCATACTTGTTATTGATTTTATGGCACCATATGGTAAAATATTAAAAAACCATACTGATTGTAATTAGGATAATTTAAGGAGCGTGGAATATGAGAGTCTTTAATGCCTATAGCAGAATAAAAGAAGAATTTATACCTATCAATAATAATAAGGTGAATATGTACGCCTGTGGAATAACTGTTTACGATGACTGTCATATTGGACATGCCAGACAGGCAATTTTATTCGATATAATTAGCCGGTATTTACGTTATAAAGGGTATGATGTAACCTATGTGAGAAACTATACTGATGTAGATGATAAAATAATAGCAAGGGCTAATTCTCTGGGTATTAATGCCTTAAGCTACTCGCAGAAAAAGATAGATGAGGCTGAAGAAGATTTATCAAAATTAAAAGTCCTTGATGCGGATATCAAACCAAAGGCATCTGAGTATATTGGCAAAATAATCAACTTCATTGAAGGGTTAATTATTAAAGGTCATGCTTATGCAACGGAGCGTGGTAACGTTTATTTCTCAGTAAGCAGCTTTAATGAATACGGAAAGTTATCAAACAGGAATACAGAAGAACTATTAAATGGAGTTAGGAAAGATGTTGAAGAAGGAAAAGTAAGTCCATTTGACTTTGCACTTTGGAAGTCTGCTAAGGAAGGAGAGATTTTTTGGGAGAGTCCATGGGGAAAAGGTAGACCGGGATGGCATATTGAATGTTCAGCTATGGTACTCGATACATTAGGGGAAAGTATAGATATACATGGTGGAGGTAAGGATTTAATCTTTCCACACCATGAAAATGAAATTGCTCAAAGTGAAGCTTTTACCGGAAAAGCATTCGCAAAGTACTGGGTTCATAATGGCTTAATTACGATTAATGGTCAGAAAATGAGTAAATCCCTTGGAAACTCAATGACAATTAAGCAAGCACTTGAAAAATATAATCCCGAAGTAATCAGGTATGCTATGCTTGAAAAACACTATTCAACTGATATAGATTTGA
>CAZJOD010000212.1:0-3150 GCA_964547525.1 uncultured Clostridiaceae bacterium | reverse complement strand
GAAGTAATCAGGTATGCTATGCTTGAAAAACACTATTCAACTGATATAGATTTGAGTGATAAAGTATTTTCATTGGCAGAAAAACAACTGTACTATTTTTATAATACATTAGCAAAAATTAATGCATTTTCAAATATGTATGGGAATAATACCGGTGGCAAAGTTATTGATAATTCGGTTATAGAGAATGTTGAAAAGAGCTTTATTGATTCAATGGACGATGATTTTAATTCTGCTGCTGCTATATCTGATATGTTTTCTGTTTGTAAGTATGTGAACACACTTATAACAAGTAAACAATATCAGAAAGAAGATATATCAGTAACGCTAACGCAATTAAAAGAAAAAGTAAAACAACAATTTTCTTTAATTGGCTTGTTTCAGGAGTCACCGGAAAAATTTGTTCAAGAACTTAGAAATAAACATTTAAATCATTTAAGGATAACAGCAAGCTATATTGAAGGATTAATATTACAGAGGAATGATGCAAAAGCAAATAAAAATTATGAAATAGCGGATAGAATAAGGAATTCACTATTGGAGAAAGGTATAATATTGAATGACAGTAAAGATGGCACCAGTTGGGATGTTAAGGAGTTATACAGCATAGGTGCTTAGTAAGAGAATCAGCATAAGTTGGATATTTAATCAGTATTACCGGCCCTGTTGTGGCAAAATAAAAGTATAATCCAATGTTGTTATGCATAAATAAATCCGGTTACAAAACGTATAAGACGTATGGGTACTACATTTGATATAAAAATTAAAAGGAATGAACTCATAATCCGTCAGTAGTAATAACATGCCAGTTTAAAGTCCGACCTTCTGACCGGAAAAAACAAGGGTTTGACAATTGAAATGGGACCCTTGCTTTTTCTGGTGGGGGTGTGTAAATATTTTTGTGTGTGATATGCTTATTTTTTATTTGATCTCGTAAATAACTATTTAATTCATCGACTGATATTGTCACCTGCTGCATAGTATCTCTTTCTCGTACAGTTACAGTATTATTATCAAGAGTTGTATCATCTATCGTAACCGCATAAGGTGTTCCTATAGCATCTCCTCTGCGATACCGTTTTCCAATGTTTCCGGAATCATCATACGAAACCATGAAATCATTTGTTAATTCACGGTAAATCTTTTGAGCTTTTTCTGCATGACGTTTTTTTATAAGAGGTAAAACGTTTACCTTTATAGGGGCAAGGGAAGGGGTGATCTTCAAAACCAATCTTGCTTCCCCTTGTTCCAACTCTTCTTCTGCCAGTGTCTCAAATAAAACAGCTAGAATAAGACGATCTAGTCCATAAGTGGATTCGATAACATAAGGAATATATTTCTCATTTGTGTCAGCATCAAAATATTCCATGTTCTTTTTGGAAAATTCCTGATGTCTACGTAAGTCAAAGTCAGTCCTATTGTGTGTTCCGTTTATTTCCCCCCAACCGAATGGGAACAGATACTCAATATCACATGCGGCCTTTGCATAATGTGCTAATTTTTCATGGTTATGAAACCTTATATTTTCCTTTTGCAGACCAATAAATTGAAAAAATTCTATTCCATAGTTCTTGAAATAGTCGTAAAGGTTTTCATCAGTTCCTTGTTTGCAGAATGTCTGATATTCCATTTGTTCAAACTCTATTGTACGGAATGTAAAATTACCCGGCGTAATTTCATTACGGAATGCTTTTCCGATCTGTCCAATGCTAAATGGCAACTTTGTTCTCATTGTTCGTAACACATTTAAAAAATTCACATATTCACCCTGTGCATTTTCAGGACGCAGATAGATGGTAGTTGATGCATCCTTTGTAACACCACGTTGTGTCGCAAACATAAGATTAAACTGTCTGATATCTGTGTAATTTGAATTACCGCATCTAGGGCAGGGAACTTTCTTTTCATTAATAAAATAAACCATTTCCTCTTGTGTCATAGCATCGGCATTAACTTTAGTATCAAAGCTATTAATCAGATTATCTGCCCGGTGTCTTGTCTTGCATTTTTTGCAATCCAATAACGGATCAGAAAAACTGTCTAAATGACCGCTAGCTTTCCATACAGTAGGGTTCATTAGAATATCCGAATCCAGTTCGTAACTGTTTTCTCTCCTCTGAATAAAATAATACCTCCATGCATCCTTAATATTTTTTTTTCAATCTCGTACCTAGTGGGCCGTAATCCCATGTGTTTGCAAGCCCCCCATATATCTCGCTGCCTTGGAATATAAAGCCATACCGGTTACAATACGACATCATTTCGTCCATAGTCATTTTTCTCATTTTAACATACCTCCTGTTTATTTTTTAAATAAAAAAAGTCCACCCGAAGCTTAATGCTCAGGGCGAACTTATATTTTCAGTCCGTGGTACCACCTAAATTCAGATAAATCTGCACTCTGCCAGCACGAGTATATACTTTATGCTGCTTCCTTTATAACGGAGAAACTCCGGTGGTTTCTAGTCGGAATGCATCCTTTCAATCCACAGTTCAAAAGTGCCTTCTATATTGCCATCATGAAGAATCGCACCATTCATCTTCTCTCTGAAATCAGGTCAACATATACTATTCTTTTTCATAACTTTTATATATTTTTTTAATATAATACGTGAATTAGTATTTTCTGTCAACAATAAAAATATAAAATATAACAAGAGCTTAAATGCCCTTAAATGTGTTAAAGCAAATGATACAGATTTGATCTTAAATTTCTCACCTATCAAGTTCTTTGTTATTAGGAAGATTGTTATCCGGTTTACGGAATAAACGGATGTGGAGCGTGATAAAGAGTAATTTTGATTTAGCAAGATGGCTTAGATGGCGATGGCCTAGATTACACTCCGCTGAAAATAAAATATGGAAATGATTCTTATCCTAATGTATAATGTAACAGTGAAGATAAGCAACTTCGCATTAAGCGGATATATTTATTAGATTCTAATTTTGTAGGGACACTGCATTTAATAGAAAACGGTTGCAACGAACCGTAAATCGTACTCTGTGAAGATAGAAAAACATTTACCCATGGGAGGAAACGAATTGAGCGAAGATGTTATAACAATTATTGATTACTACCAGAAATGCAATGAAGATAATAGAATGGCAGAAAACCCCTTAGAATATATCCGGTGTAAAGAAATCATCTCC
>CAZJOD010000211.1:0-5648 GCA_964547525.1 uncultured Clostridiaceae bacterium | reverse complement strand
TTTTCTGTAAAATCATGAATTCGAGTTTTATTCGTAATTAAGTCGTTTAGTTACAATCGGCGAATATTATTATACTATAAATAGTTTATAATTTATCATCAGTGAATTTTTTTCTTTTTTACACTTACACAGATCCTTAATACAGATTAATAAAATACAAAAGAAATTTGATAAAAATTTTAAATATAATTTTATGCTATAATAATTTGGAGGTGATGTTAATGCAAAAAGCATATAAAAGTGTTTTCTACCCCGATAATGTTGTGCAAAAAATAAAAAATAATTCTCAAACCAATGAACAAACGAAAATAATGATAGATAATATCATTAACAGAGCAAATTATTTTGTTGTTATAGAGGATGACGATATCCGGAACTTAATATTTGATCCGTATCTAGTAAGATCACATTATGTTAATAAAAACAGTTTATGTCCCGCATGTGGCAAAAAAAGGCTGTTGTACGGATGGGACATGGATCCTTTAAAAAACCCGTGGAAAGTCAGTTGTCCAGATTGCCACAGTCTATTTCCTACAAACGATTTCTATTCTTTTTATAAATCCGGTATAAACGAAAAGGGTTTTTTCTGTTATGAAAAAGCGGATAAATCTTTATTGTATAATATTGAACACCCGGATCCGAATGATCCACTTTATATGTTTGGTGTGGATGACGGTCGGGGGTACGATAATAACGGTGTTATACAACGATTTATAGGAGCTTATTTGATACACGGTCATTTCGGCAAACTCATAATACCTGCGATTGAAGCATTGAGTTTAGCATGGCTTTTCACAAATGATATGCGTTATGCACACAAATGCGCCATATTATTGGATAGACTCGCTGATTATTGGCCGGATTACGATGCTCGATCACAATCATATATGTATGATCAGCCTAATGCTACCGAGGGATATGTTGGATACTGGCACGGGTCTTATTCTGATATATCAACAATGGCTTACGCATATGATATAATAAAATCGGTGATGCCTGAAGATAAAGAACTTATACCGTTTATAAAATATAAAAAGGAGCAATACGATATTCCCTTTAAAAAAGATGATATAAACGATCTTTACAACCATATAGAGAATCGTATATTTAAAGACGCTTTGGCTAATTTCAAAAAATGTAGATCGAATTTCCCAATGACCCATGCTTTATATGCCGTTATAAACACCGTTTTGGGGAACAAAGAAACAGCCGACGAATTACTTGAAGATATAATTGTAAGAAGTACGGAATGTGACGGAGCTTCAAAAGAAAACGGATTGACCGGTTATACAAACGGTGCAAAATGTCATCTTACCGACATTTTAATAAAATTCGCAAATATAAAACCGGGCTACATTGATGAAATGTTAAAAAAACATAAATCCTTAGTTGAAGCATACCGCTTTTTTATAGACACGTTATGTATAGACGAGTATTATCCGAAAGTTGGCGATTGCGGAGCTATAGCACGGCCGACATATAAATGTATTCATAGCGGAGCCAACAACTTGTTTATGCTGTATAAGTGCTACAAAGTTACAGGTGAATCCATATTTATAAAAGCTATACATTCATCTTCCAAAGGTAATTACGGGAACGAATTAAAAGAACTTACGTTCTTAAGCAATGATGAAATTGATTCAATGATATGTGAGATAAATACTATTTTACATAATGAAGGTACCGAATTAAACCTAAGCAGTGTATTAAAACCAAAATGGCATCTGGCTATACTTCGTTCGGGGCAAGGAGATAATAAAAGAGCGGTTTGGTTGGATTTTGACTGGATAAACAGTGGGCATGAACACATTGACCCGATGAATATAGGATTATTCGCTAAAGGTGTTGATATGATGCCGGATTGGGGATATCCGACAGTAGTGTATAACGGAGGATTTTCAGCACAAGAATGTAAATGGGGAAAATCAATTTATGTACATAATTGTGCCACACTAGACCGTTCAAACGGTAACAGAGGTGAAGGCAGTGTTGACTTATGGGCTATAGGTGAAAACATAAAGACCGTAACCTGCCAAAACCCGTATATGATTAAAGACGGTACGCAATACGCAAGAACACTGTCTCTTGTGGACATATCTTATAAAGACTCCTATATAATTGATGTATTCAGGATGTGTGGAGACGGCAGTTTGTATGAACGTTATATACATGCATCCTTCGGTTCTGTAGAAACAACAGGTTTAAAGACAGTACCTTGTATAAGTGATTACCCGGAAGGAGTTTTTATAGAAAACTTAAAAAAAGACCGATCTCCTGATTTCGGCTGGTCGGTAGATTTTAATATAGATGATTATTTCGGATATGCACACGAAAATGTGGATCGCCATCTAAAATGCACTGATCTTACTTATGATTCCCAATCAACAATTGCCGATCTTAGATATTTCGGAAACAGAAACTATGAATACATGCTAAAAAACGAGCTCTTAATTCCATGTTTCATAACCTCTAAAGAAACTTTGAATTCATACGAGCCTGTAATTTTTGTACAGCTTATTGAACCCTATGAAAAACAAAGCAATATTAAAAGTATTAAAAGACTAAGAATAAATAATGATCACCAAAGCATCCTTGCCATACAAATTGAAACAGCCGATTTTACAGATATATTGCTATATAATGATCCATATAATCCACAAACAATCGATTTAATGGATTACGGTATAAAAACCGACGCCATGGTTAGTTTGATTAGAAAATCTCAAGAAGACATTATTTATTTATCTATAGGTAAGGGTACTTTTCTAGTTGCCGAAGCTTTAAAGATATATACGGAATCAGGTAGCAATATATTGGAGATTAAACTAAAAGGTGATGAGTATCATATTATTTCCGGTGGCGGTAAAATAATAAAATGCTAACAGAAAATAAAAAATGAATAATAAAACGTAATATATCAAGAATATAAAAGATAAAATAATATTAAGTGTGACATTGTTACAGTATTCATGGTTTTAGTCGGTTATAATAAACTTAACAAATAAACAAGGAGTGATATCAATGGCAACAAAAATAAGTAACGATAATTTTGATAGTATAGTAATGAAATCAGATAAACCGGTTCTAATTGACTTTTGGGCGGAATGGTGTGGACCATGCAGAATGCTAACCCCGGTTATCGAAAAGCTTTCGGAGAATTTTTCCGATAAGGCTGTCATAGGTAAAGTGAATGTAGATGAGGAAAACCAATTGGCTTCTAAGTTCGGAATCAGAAGCATTCCGACGGTAATTCTTATGAAAAACGGCAAAGTGGTTGACCAGGCTGTAGGCGTGAGACCATATGAAGCATATGTACAGATGTTGGACTCAAACAAATAACATATATAAATAGTATAAAAAAGTGAAACGGTCTATAAAGTATTAAATAAAGACCGTTTCTTTTTTATATTATATAAGATTAGTATACCGGTTGAATATGAATAATGTCATATAAGCTTCCGGTTATTTCTATGTCATCTATTATGTATACATCACATTTATCGCCTTTATATGCATATACATATAAGGAATATGACGGTTTTACCCTTTCATCGTTCCAATTTAACGTGTCTTCAGCCAAAGGTAAATAGTACTCCCAATACACCATATTTTTTTCAAGGCTTGAGTCTAAGTGAAAGGTTGTATCTTCAGGAAAATAAGTGTAGTCAATATTGAGATCATTCTTCATATCATATACATTTGAAGAATTTGTTGATTTGTAGGTCATTGATTCCAGTTCCGGACTGAATCTAATAACCACCTTATCAGCATATCCTTCTGTATAAACATTTATTTTAATCTTTTCAAGACTTAAAAACCTGTGAGAATTATCTTCGAGTATATTTCCGGACATATCCGTATCTCCGTCCCATTTGTTTATGTATCCCTCAATTTCTGCTGTAACCTTAAGCTCAGGATCTACTATCTTAAAAAATACATGATGATTTGGCAGTCTATCAGGGCACATATTTTTATAGATATAAGTCATGTAATACATATTATCCAGGTATTTAGCAGGAATGTCCTTATTTCTGCCAAATACCACATCTAATCTTTCAATTTTTATACCACCCTGTAAATAATAATTAACACAAGTAAAGTTAGTATCATCTTCGTGAATTATATTTAGTAGCTCTAAAGTATCCGGTAGACTTGTGACTTCTATAGGATTATTATAGTTATCATTTACTATACGCCCTTTCTTATCATACAAATAAAAATCTACTGCAACCCACCCTCCTGTTTGATCCTTTAGTTTTGTATAAGACGATGCGGTTACCGACATAGCCGGTAATCCTTCAGATTCTACGGTTATCCTGAATGTCTCACTTGCTGATGATGTATTATACTGAAAAGAGTTAATTATGCCATTTTGAGTTTTAAGGACCGTCCAACTGTTATAATATTTTCTTTCAACCGTTACTTTTGTAATCCGTGTGTTCTCATATTCATAGTCAAAAAGCAAATCCAGATATACAGGATAGGCATCGACATATACAGGATAATCGGGATTATTTGTAGCGTAATAATCGTTACATAAAATTGAAAAATAAACATTTAGTGAAGGTGTACCTTGAGTTGGTGGATTATCCGAAGGGTCCGAGGGATTTTCCGTAGCATTCGGTGCGGAAAATTCAAATATAAATGAATTGGTAAAAAAGTATCCAACGGCACCTCCGTCTTTGAATGTGCCGTTTCCTATTTTTAGATCATTTAAACGGTATTGTTTTTCCACACCATAATTGGATACAACAACAAACGGATTGTCCGGGTGATATAGCTCACCTGATAGTCCTGTAATCCAATCATAATTAAAATCACCGTTAGCCGCCATAACACCTAGAAGCTGATTAGTGCTTTTATGATAAATAGAAAACTTTATATAATCGCATGGGTAGTAGGTTTTAGGCATATTAAAATCTAAATAATATGGCTCTCTTCGTAAAATATAACTAGGTTTGAAAGTAGCTTTTATTCTTTTATTTTCTGTGTCAAGAATGTATGAAAAGGTCCCTTCAATATAACATGTACTACTCTCTTTTCCATTACCTGGCGTAATAGCAACATTAACATCATTAACATTACCACCTGCATCTAAATAATTATTAAGGGTATCTGGAAAATCATTATATACTGTTACATATTCACTAAATGCATTTGTAAAGATTTTTGATGCATTATCATTATAAGTCAGTACACCTAGTTCACTATCAAAAACTGTTTTTGAAATATTACCAGACCAATATCCACCTGAATGATGCCAAACCTCTGTATACCAAGTTATTGTTTTGCTACCTAAGTTTTGCTCAGCATGAACAGAAATGCTTATACTAATAAGAATTATACTAAATATAGAGCTAATTATTAATTTTTTCATTTACAAAAATCTACTTTCCATGGAATTGTCACTAAAATTGATTCCCAAGAATAATCATCATATATTTTGTAATGATCTTGTGGAAACTCATAAAAAAAAGAATAATTATACATGTAATCCTTTCCATAATATTCTGTATATGAAATAACATACATGATTAATATATAGTCTATATGCTCAAAATCCTTTTCCGATTTATATTCATACCACTTACCATCATCAAGTGGAGGAATGTTGCCCGCCGTACCATATAATGTTTCGGTAAACCATT
>CAZJOD010000210.1:0-5651 GCA_964547525.1 uncultured Clostridiaceae bacterium | reverse complement strand
ATTATATCTATAATGGAAGTCGTCTCTTTTTAAATACAAGTATGGATGAGACGAACAAAACAACTATTATACATATATAGATCAGATTTATATCCCATGTAATACCTCCACGCACCACATTAACAGGGTCATAAAATCCGTATATGGAAATTTTCTTCAAAATCTCTGCATCGGACGATACCCCTCCAAGCATATTCATCAGATAAAAGAATATTGTTATTCCCGCACCTATCCCCAATGAATTCTTTACTTCATTAAAAAGACATGAGCTAAAAAATGTTATCATGATAGCGACTGTATTTACAAGCATAGTAATAACATTCAATTTAAGAAAAGAGGGTATATCCAATAATCCGGGAAACGTCGCTTCAGATAACACAACACCTATACCAAATGTTGCAGCGAACATAAAAGCAGTTGATAAAACTGCATATATGCCTAATGTTGATATAATTTTAACTCTTGAGTTAGGTGTAGATAAATAATAAGCAAAAGATCCGTTGTCCACCGACTTTGCCACCAATCTATTTCCCAAAATAATACAATAAGCCAAAGGAAAAGCGGTCATAAGCATTCCATAGAGCCAGCTTGCAAGGTATGATGTTAAATCTGTTACAGCTGATGAAAAATTCATAGCTCTCATCAAATCTTCAGGAAACAATTCAATCATGGACATTATCGCACTAATATCGTCAGGGTCATACATGGCGATCATGACAACCAGATACATTGAAATAACAGAAACAAAAATCAACCATAGTATCCAATTTCGTTTTAAAGTGGACCTGAATAAAGGTAAGTTTATCATGACACACCCTCCTTACCATAAAAATGCATAAAAACATCTTCAAGTGTTTGATTTTTGGTATCAAAACTTAGAACCTTCATTGCCGCAGCAGTTTTTATAAATGTGTCTATTTTATCACCGGCGACATATATATCTAAAATACCATCTTGAACATTGACTACTTCGAAACCTTTTGATTTATATATTTCAACGGCTTTTTCAGAATCCTCACATCCGATTGAGAATGCTTTCCTTTGTGAGCTTTTCAGAGTTTTAATATCTGATTGAGCGACAATTCGACCGTCTTTTATTATTAATGTATTGTCGCAAGTTTTTTCAACTTCCTCGAAGATATGACTGGACATTAAAACGGTTTTCCCTGCGGCTTTTTCACTTAACAGTAATTCGACAAATCGGTTTTGCATTAACGGATCCAGTCCTCCGGTCGGCTCATCCAGTATGTATACATCGGGATCATGCATAAATGCTGCAATTATACCAAGTTTTTGTTTCATTCCTTTAGAAAATTTTCTAATTTTACCTTTTGGATTCAATTCAAACATATCCGATAATCTTTTTTCAAGAACTATATTTCGAACTCTTCGCATATCAGATAATACCTTAAGAAACTCATCACCATTCATTCCGTCAGGAAAAGAGATTTCACCCGGGATATATCCAAGCTTTTTTTGTACAGCCGGTGATTCCGCAACACAGTCCAAACCGTTAATACGGCATATACCTTTATCAGGTGACATAAACCCTAGTAATGCTCTTATTGTTGTTGTTTTACCCGATCCGTTCGGCCCTAAGTATCCGGTTATTTCTCCATCTTTTACAGTAAAACTTAAATCAAAGACTCCTTTTCCTCCGGGATATGTCAATGTCATATCATTGACTTCAATCATTTTAAAACCTCCCTTCAATAATTCATATAATGAACTTCATTATACCACAAATGTTAAATATCCTCAGGATATTATACTGTTATTTTCTCAAACGATACCGGTTTCTTCATTGCCTTCTTTGTCAATTATACGAATGTTTTTCCATTTACCGGACATAAATCTCTTGATTATAAGCCCGGCGCGTATAACTACATCAATACCCATAGCATACCATATACCGGCTAAACCTAAATTCATTTTAAAGACGAACAATGCTGTAAATGCCAATCTGAAAAGCCAATTACCCAACATAGTAGCATACATTACCCATTTTGTATCACCTGCTCCCCTTAGAGCGCCGGCAAATACCATAAATATACCGAAAAGCGGTTGATATATAATAAAAATTCGAAGTGTTTGTGCCGCACCTATTATAACTTCAGACTCGTCACTATAAAGCCGTACAATCGGGTTTGTAAATATAAACATTAAAACCGATGCTGCAGTCATTAAAAGTACACATAATATAACGGATTGTTTAGCATAACTGCGTGCAAGCTCCGTTTTTCGCGCACCTAAACTCTGCCCCACTAAAGTGGTTGCGGCCAACCCGAACCCAAATCCCGGCATAAACGCTAACGAAGATATGTTCATAGTCACCGCATTAGCTGCAACAATTGTGGTTCCCAATCCGGCTACAATAAGTGTATACAATATCTGACTGCTTTGTCTTACCAACTGCTCTATAGATGCCGGTATACCTATCTTTAAAATCGCTTTTATTACAATCTTATCAATCTTTAAAGACAGTGCCCTCCAATCGATTCTTATACCTGATTTACCTTTCGTTAAAACAATTAATCCGACAACCAGACCGACAATCCTACCTATGCCCGTTCCTATTGCAGCACCTACAACCCCTAATTCCGGGAAGAAACCTACCCCGAAAATAAACAAGTAGTTAAATACTACATTAAAAACATTTGTAATTATCATTATAAACAAAGGTGTCTTCATATCACCTAAGCCTTGGAAAACTGCATTTATAACCATCGTAGGAAGTGCAAAAATCATTGAGATAAAAACAATCCTTAAATAAATACTTCCTGTATGTAAAATAAACGGATCGGCTTCTTCCATTAAAATCATAAGAAAAGATAGCAGTGATCGTGAAAAAACAGCACCAAATACTCCTAAAGTCACCGCTGCAATAAATCCACCATATAATGATTGCCACATGATGTGCTGAGCTTGATCTTTTTGTCCGGCTCCAACGGAATGTGCTACCAATGCGGTGCTGCCTATCGTTAAAGACATCAGAGCACCTAATAATACAAACACAAGACGATTCCCCATATCAACGGATGCGATCGCTGAAGATCCTATCTTACCCACCATAATAATATCGACAACACCTACTACACTTTGTAAAAATAAACGTAATATAGCCGGCCATGCCAAGTATAGGATGTTCTTCCTCATTTGCACCGGATTCATATTGAGGGACAGTTCCATAAAGATTATTCTCCGGTTATCGTTATTTGGATAAAAAAACGCATAGGCTGAATAATACGAATTTTACAATCCATAAAATATATTGTACCATATAATTACCAAGTCATCATTATTTCTTTTTTTTATGCAATTCATAACCATTTAAGTTCACAGTAAGTAAGCTATTGTAATGAAATCACATTATACATTTTTTTGATATTATAGAACTGAATAGCTCCATAAATGAGAGTCTTTCGCTCCTTCTTTCTTGTATGTGCTTTCTTTAGCCGCTCCTCCAAAATATATTCTACCATTGATATAAGCCATCCCGCATGACACCCTAACGGGAGGTTCCGCAAGTTTATTTACAATATTGTTATCGGTATTTATACTATAAATAGTGTTTGTAAATAAACCGTAAAGCACTCCCTTTTCACCTTTTACCAAACCGTCTCTTACTACATAACCGAACCCGGACAGTTCTTTTATATATTCCACCTTTTTTATATAAGGGTTGAATGTAAAATACACCGAGCCGGATGTTATACAATGAATAATTCCGTTATCGTCTTTTTGCATTAAGGATATTTCCGGTTGATTGGCAATCGGTACACAACTGAATATGATCTTACGGGTTGACCAATCTAAAATATATATCTCAGCTTCTTTAACTTTCGGAGTACCGCCACAAGGTGAAGCCGTACTTGTACCGGCTATCAAATTCCCGTCGTCTAAAACTTGCATGCACAAAGTGCTATGATACTTTAGTAATTCTTCGTTTTTTATAACCGCATCTTCACCTGTTTTATAGTTATAAATGCAAAGCCCTCCTCCGGTACCGCCGTTTTCACCGAATCCACCGAATATGAAAGTTTCTTTATCTATGTGTGCAGCTGCACTTCGCGGTCTTATGATTTCTTTATGTTTAGCAACCAACCGGGGGTTTCTTACTCTCCCGTTTGTTTCTTCCCCGGTATAAATCGGCTTGGATGTATCGAAAATATGAATCTTTCCGCCGTAATATGCCGCTCCTCCTATTATGTTGTCTTGTACCGCATAAGCACATATGTTTCCTCCACCGGCTTCTTGATAAAATTTCCCTCCGTAATTCGAAATTATATCTGTTTTAGGGTCGTAGCTATAACTATGCATAGGGTGATTGCTTGTTCCGTAAACTTTATCGTCAGGACCTGCAACCATCGGTGAGAGACCCGCTCCCTCCGTTTTATAAGATAGCTTTATTGTTTCACTTTCTTTTGTCGACGGATTTATATATACAACTTCATTGTTACCGATATTATAATGCTTGATAAATGATGCATCTGTAAAAGGACTGTGTATCCCCTCAAAAGTATGCTCCCGATTGTAATAATGACAGAATTGAACTCTATCAGGTTTTATAGGTGTAGAATTTCCCTTCTCTAATATTAACCAGTTTTTTTCAATCGTTAAATCATCGGGTCTAAAACCCATTCCTACATCGTCAGCATTCATATGACTGTAAACCGACCCGTCTTTTCCTTTATGTAAATAAGCCGAACCACGTGTTCGTTCGGTGTCGCTGCATAAAATCCTTTTCTCATATGTATTCGTGTTAAATGCTATAATTCCTTTTTTTTCGGTACCGACTCCCATATAAACCCACCCATACCTATCGGTTGCAACATTATCCATATATGCACCAAATTGGTCCATTTGTCCATATGTTTTGATCTCTTTTGTTTCAGGGGTATACGAGAAAAGTCTACATCCCGGAACAGAATATGACCCGAAATATAGTATTCCGTCTTCATCTTCGTCGAAACTCCATGCAGCTACATGTACATCCTCAATTCGTTTGTAAAAAGTAAAAACATTTTCCCAAGGTTTAAACTCCATTAACATATTACCTGCCGAGGTATATACAAGACCGGTTCTGCCGCAATATGAACCGAAAGGAAATCCTCTGTTGTTGTCGGGGTAAAAAATCTGATCTACACTTTTATTATTTAAATTAATATTTAATAAAAAACCTTCGGCAAATATAATAAAATATAAATTTCCTTCCTCATCTTTCGATATTACAGCCGATCTGTTTTCCGCACTATTTTGCACAGGTGCTCCATGATCTGTAAATCTCGTATATTTATCCATATTTCCAAACTCCTTTATATAGGGTATATACTTAATAATGTAAGGTTTATCTTTATTGTATATAATAATAATATATTAATATTTAAACTACCATCTTTATTAATTATATCAAAATTCACCAACATATATTAAAATTTTATAAAATTCCTACAATCATTTTTAGCAAGTATTTATCTATAATACAGCAACCTTTTTATGTGCGGCACCGTTAAATTATCTATTTTTAATAAAGAAATCGGGCATAAAAGAATTAGTTTATCTTTTAATACCCGATAATCTTATATAATTTATAAAAACATTAGGAGAAGCTTTGCCATTCTTTAAATGCATTTTTTAAAATCATAACCATT
>CAZJOD010000209.1:0-5719 GCA_964547525.1 uncultured Clostridiaceae bacterium | reverse complement strand
GCTGTCCGATATATGTTTCTTCAACTGTGTACGGTATATCCAGCATATCCATAAAATTAACAATCATGTCCGGGTCGAAATCATTCACCCCGGACATGATTGTAATCCCGTGCAAACTAAAACTTTCAGGATAAAACTTTTTCAACAGACTTAAAGCATATACCATGCTCATACTGTCTTTGCCACCCGAGATACCGACGGCTATTCTATCGCCTTTATTGATCATATTAAAATCCTGAACAGCTTTTCTCGTTTGCCCCAATATACGCTTGTTTAAAATATTATCAAGCTGCATTTTTTGCTATATTAATCCTTTCAAAGCATAATCCAAAACGGTTATATTGTTCCCCGAATGAAGGTATATATGTTCGTTATCAACAACCAATCGAGCAGGGGTTACATCCTGTGCTATAACGGAGACTTTTTTGTAATTAGGTAAATCCCAAAGTTCCAAATCAGTGTCCACATGCACCACGAAGTATCCGGGTTTAACGGTTGGTACGAAACCGTTTATTTTCCGATTCCCTAAGTTCGGCAACTCCAACGATTCATAAGTGTTATTCTCATAATTCCAAACGTTGGCATTCTTATCGGCGTGACGGATCAGTGCTTTGCCGTTTCCCAGAAGTCCCGCCACATGAGCCTGCTTAGTTCCCTCTGCCGCCTTTATGGTTTTTATGACCTTTAATGTTTCAGGATCAATCAGTGAAAAATAGCTTTCGTATACAGAGGGTATATAAGATCCGCAGTCACCTTCGGGTGTAGAACCGCCTACTAAAACTTTCTTTTCCCGATCGTAAAACAGACTTCTGATTTGCTGTCCCGGTAATACATCCTTGGTGTACATTGAGCGATTTGTTTTAGTGTTATACTTAACTATCATACAACCTTGCAAACCGTATTCGTTATCACATGTGTAGTATAGACTTTCTCCGTCGTCAGCTCCGCCTACCGGACGCATGGCGGGTTTTGGCGGATTAACTACCACATATGGGTTTTCAGGAAAAAATACAGGTAATTCAGGATCATATTTAGCGAGTTCTCCGGAGGTGTATGCCGCCATATAGATTTTATTATCAATTTTCCATGTTAAATTAACCTGTCCGCCACTTGATACAACTCTTCCGCAATCGGTACCTTTACCTGTTTCCAGATCTACCGTCCAAAATCTTTGTGTTATAAACGGTGTACCTAACAAGGTTTTTTCATTTATTCTTCTTAAGCAATCGGTCCTTCCGTATTCATCGGTTTCGAGTCTCTTGCATGTTTCAAGGCATTTATTTTTTAAATCTATACGATAAAAATATCCGTATTTGTTCAATACTATAGCCGTATTATCTTTGGTAAAAGCCAAAAGTTGTGTGTTTGCATATTGAACCGTATAGAGTTTGGTTACTTTTCCCGTTAAAGTATCCCATTTTACTATTGTACAGCTGACAGCATCGTTTATACCGCCGTATACGGTGTTATTCTCTTTATCATATTTTAACCATACAGCCTCTTCTTCAGGTTTTATACCTTCTATAAAACAATTTTCGACAGGATTAAACCACCCTTTATAAGGGACATAAAACATGTTATTATCTGTTAAATGACTGCTTGCTGCACCTGCCGCCTGATCGTGGATCGGAAAATCATGTTTTAAAACCAATTTACATGTAGTAGGATCCCAATTGTAATATCCGGTTCCGGGTGTTGTCAAAATAACGGTAAACGTTCCGTCTCCGTTATTAAAACTGTTGTGCATATATTTGTGAGGCCATGCATCTTTAAATACAGTTACTGTTTTCTTTAATCTTGTATCGAATATGATTCCTTCGGCTATCGGGGGATTGGATGAAGCGATAAACAGCCGGCCGGTAACAGGATCATAGGGCATGCCTTGAAAAACCAATGTGCCCGGAGCGTCTGTTTCATAAGCATCCAGTTTATCATTATTAATATCATAACAACAAACCTTGTCCATGAATCCACACATCCACAGCTTGTTATCCGGTAAATATACTGCACTGTAGAAGCCGTAATAAGGAACACCGAACATTACAATGCGTGAATTACCCCATTCGTCCACAAGTGCACCTGTGCAACCTACGTTTCCATTATAAGTGGTTGTCCAGAACCTTTCAAATCCTGTATCGGTATCAATACCGGCATTAATCAAACCGGTATTAACAAACGGGTCCCTGGTTTTTGGGACTGTAATTTCATATGTCTTTCCCAAATATTTCATATCATGCACCTCCCGATATAAATATTTTTATTAAATTTAATGATATGGATTGAAACAATATATGTCAATACATCATTTATATATCATTATACATAATTTTGTTTACTAATCGGCAATTGAGGTACAATAATAATTAATAAATAAACATTTTTTGAAACAAAATGTGAAAAATTTATACAGGTAAAAAATTGACAGGTAAATTTTATATAAGAGTAATAATAAAAGAGAGGATCTGTAAAAAGAAGAAAAAGAAATTAACAAAAATTCGATAAAATCACGTTAAACCGAAAGATGTTTGTGATATAATATTATGTTAATATGAAATTTTTGCAAAGTAGGGCTGAATATGAAAACAGTAAATATAGCGTTTTTAGGTTTCGGTACAGTCGGAACCGGTGCATATAAATTAATTGGTAATAATGGTAATGCAATATTGCACAGTGACGGTATACAATTAAACGTTTCAAAAATAATGGTACACGATATAAATAAAAAGAGATCTGTTAATGTTCCATCAGGTATTTTAACAGATAGTTTTGATGAAGTAATAAATGATGACGATATAAGTATCGTGGCCGAATTTATAGGTGGAGAACATCCCGCAAAAGAATATATCGAAAAATGCTTGTTAAAGGGAAAAACGGTTGTAACGGCAAATAAAGAAGTTATAGCAAAGCATGGTGTATATTTAACTCAATTGGCTAAGGAACATAATTGCGGACTGTTATTTGAAGCGAGTTCGGTAGGGGCGGTACCGGTAATTAGAATTATCCGTGAATCTTTACAGGCAAATAAAATTTTTAAGATTATGGGAATAATTAACGGAACCACAAACTATATATTGACTAAAATGTCCGAAGAGGGAATATCCTTTGAAGCGGCGTTGAAACAGGCAAAAGATCTAGGTTACGCCGAACCGGATCCTACATCCGATGTGGAGGCTTTCGATGCCATGTATAAGCTGTCTATCTTATCTTCTTTATCTTTTCAAACACAAATCGGAATTGACGATATATATAGGGAAGGAATTACTTCAATAGCCAAAGAAGATATACAATATGCGATGGAATTGGGGTATGTAATAAAATTGGCTGCGATTGCAAAGCTTACCGGTGATGGTATTGAAGCGAGGGTTCACCCTACATTCATTCCTAAAAAGCATCCTTTAGCGTCAGTAAGAGATAGTTTTAATGCTGTGTTCATTAACGGTGACGCTATAGGAGAAATGATGTTCTACGGTCAAGGTGCAGGTGATATGCCTACGGGAAGCGCCATAGTTTCCGATATCCTGCATGCATGTAAAAATCCTACCGCCGGAAATTTTATGGATGTTGTAAATACTAACAAAAGTATAATTAATAAGAATTGGTCAACGGAGTTTTTCATCAGAATGACAGTTATGGACAAGCCTGCGGTATTACATGCCATATCAGGTTGCTTCGCACGACATAATGTAAGCTTGTCTTCCGTTATCCAAAAAGGGTATGGCTCTGAAATAGTACCTTTGATTTTCATTACTCACAAAGCGGAAGAATATGCAATGCGAAAAGCATTGGATGACATCCGCAATGTTAAGGAAGTAATTGAAATAAACAACTGTATAAGAGTTGATAACAATTAGAAAAATATTTCGTTATCTTGTTGAGTTAATACCATAGGACCTGTTTCGGTTATAGCGATTGTATGCTCATATTGACAGCTTAGTCCGCCGTCTTGAGTTCGAGCCGTCCAACCGTTACTATCGACAAAGCACCTCCAAGTGCCCGTATTGATCATAGGTTCTATGGTATATACCAATCCCGGCACTAATCTGGGCCCTTTTCCGGGCTTTCCGAAATGAGGAATGGATAATCCGTCATGCATCATTTGTCCTATACCGTGTCCTGTAAAATCTCTTACTACCGAATAACCGCTTCCTTCCGCGTATGATTGTATGGCATTAGAAATATCGCCTACACGATTACCGGGTATGGAATGCTTGATTCCAAGGTACAGACATTTTAAGGTTGTTTCCATAAGCTTCATGACTTTGTCAGAAACTTTTCCAACGGCATATGACCATGCGGAATCTCCAAGCCATCCGTCAAGATTAACTACCATATCTATTTTCACCAGATCTCCCGATTTTAATTTGTATTTACTTGGGAAGCCGTGGCAAATCTCGTCATTTACCGAAGCACAAGTAGCATATGGATATCCCATATATCCTATTTGCTCAGGTATTGCACCTGCATCTCTTATAAACTTTTCAGCAATATCATTTATCTCCATTGTGGTTATGCCGGGTTGAATGTACGGTCTTATATGCTTATGGCATGAGGCAACTATTTTACTTGCGGCATGAATCTTTGAAATTTCACTCATTGTTCGTATCTGAGTCATTATTTATCTCCAAAATCTTATTCTTTACATATGTTATATATATGACATAGTACCCTAAAAATGTGCATCGGTCAATTTCTTAGCTATATTTTACCATTTATTATTCAACTTTAAATATACCCGATAATTTCTTCGGTATTTGTGGGTTCGATTATACTGTCAGGGGGTACTGTTAAAAATTCTTCATCATTCCAATCACCATTTAAAAGCTTAAATATTAAACGTGTATTTCCTGTGACTTCTTCATACTGCCAATTATTGTTATCCGCCAATTGTTTAGCAGATTTCTTATATGAATCGAACTCGCCGGTTTGTGTGTCTATATATACTATCTTACTATAATTTTTCATCTGATTACCAAGTATCTCCATTAAATATAAGGCATTGTCTTCACCGTATAACTCGACATATTCTTGATATGTTTTATTCATACCCAGCTGAGAAGGTATACTCAGTTCATTATTTTCCGGGCCTTTATCACGTTCGGTCCAACCGGTTGATTTAAAGTATGTTCCCGGATTACTGCGGAAATACTCGTTATACTTTTCTTTCGAACCTAAAAGTAAAGTTATGCAATCATGTGCCTTAGGTATTACAATAGGTAGTTTTGATTGCAATCCCTTAACACCGTTGTTGCATAAACCGTAACATAACAATATTGCGTCATATTTATCAGTTTCTACGCGGTCCAACTCTTGTTGCAGTCTTTTTGACATTTTACTTTGGCCCATATCGTGAAGTCCTTTAGGTAAAAAATCTATATCAATGATATTTTTACATTTGGAAGCACAAAGGCACACTTCCCGGAAAAGTATTTCACAAGCTATCAATTTAAATCTTTTAATTTTATTCATTTAAAACTAATCACATCCTTGGTTAAATGTATTTCGAGCGATTATAATATTTTGTATACGGCATCGTCTTTTTATTTAGTAAATATTTTTGATTTTATCACAAAGGAGTCGAATTTTTTTTATATTTCCATATGTTTTTTTTTAAAATATTATTGACATTCGGTTAATCATGCTTTATCATATGTACTTGTGTGTTACGAGCCATTAGCTCAGTCGGTAGAGCACTTGACTTTTAATCAAGGTGTCCGGGGTT
>CAZJOD010000208.1:0-5746 GCA_964547525.1 uncultured Clostridiaceae bacterium | reverse complement strand
ATCCGTCCATTAAAAACTTCTGCAGATTGTCTCCGTCGAATATTTTCATAGGATTACCGGTTTTTCCCGTATCACCTGTTTTTGGTATAAAATCATTATCAAGATTCAAAGGTACATAACTTCTATACATCTTTTTCATAACAGGATGTGTTTTTATATCATATTTGGAACCTTTAATTCCGGGATAAGCGGATAAAATATCTGCCAAGCGGGCTAATTCCACCATCCAAAGACGGTTATACATAGGTGAACATTCGTCTCCAAGACCGTTTCCATTAACTTTATTTTCTAATACGCCAAACACATTACATCCTGTTCTTGTTGTTTTGATAGTTCTCACAGGATCTTTTTCCATAATTCTTGCTCCCGGAGCAAAAAGAAATTCCAACCATTTTTTCGATTCACTACACTCACCCATACAAACCGCAGCCATAGCCAGTGCACTTTGGTGCATTCCCTCATTACCGCAAATACTTGCATCTTTAACTCCGCTATATACTTCACGAACAATACCGTCTATTATAACATTGTTGATAGCTTTAACATCGGTTCCATAAATATCGCTCATGAACTCTTCCACCAAATCGGGATATTCGGATAAAACGGGTAAAACCGCATCTGCCGCATAACAAAATAATCTTGCTGTGAAAGTCTCCCATATAGATCCTACAACTTTGCCTTGGAGAGAAAATCCGTCACTATTACGATACGGCCTACCGGGAATTCTCATCCATACATTTAAATCCATATCAGGATAAACCATAGCGACCTTGTATAAAACCATCAGACAATACAAAGCGTATTTTAATTCACCGGTGTAGATCCAAGCCTCGGCAAAATATTTTACGCCGTTTGAAATAAGCCCCTTTTCAACAGAACCTATGTTATGTACGTCAAGCCACAAACCGTGATGTATATAATACGGTATAAACGTCCAGAAAACACCGAATTCGTCTTTGCATCCGGTACCGTCATCTACAAAGTAGTTGTCTCCTTTATCAGGATATAATGTATTTATTAAATAGGAGGAATCGGCATTTTCACGCTTGAAAACACCCCTTTCGTCCAAACCGCTCTCATAATAACTTTTAAAATCATTAGACGGGAAAATACTTTGACAATTAGGACATTCTACTTTCCATTGATTATCTTCAATCTTAGGAACCCATCCTGTTGTTCCGTACTTTACCAATAATTCTTTACCACAATGCGGGCACCCGTTATTAAGCTGACATGCATTAGAACTGCGTGCCAATTCATTCGGTGTCGGAAGTGTCCACCAGAAGTGTTTACCAAAAGCTATCAAATGCTCCGCTTTTTTTACGGTGTCTTCGGTAAGATTTTTTGCCCATTCATAACATCGTATGTTATCACGAATTTTTTCAACTTTTACTTTATTAAAATAATTTCCACCTTGCATAGCTGTCTCCTTATTTTCGTACCTGTTCATTACCAGGTGATTTCCACCATTTGATGGCCACATACTACCGGTAATGTAAAGTCCACATAACCGTCATTTAACTTAAAATTAATTTCAACCCTATCCGGCACACAAGATACTGTTTTTATATTTTTACCTGCATACACTTTAAATGATATATTATATAGTGGGATTTTATCTTCAATTATATCCATATCATAACTTCTGCGTTCGGGTATATAATGCAGAACATGTAAGATATATCTATTTTTATCCTTTTGTTCATTTAAAGTGGTGACAACGGTAGACGGTCCGCTATGTTCTACCAATCTGTTTGGCAGCAGCATGTCCAAAGCGTTAAAAATCAACTTTTTACACCAGTACGGAGCGTTTTGTGCATATTGTGTGAATATGGGATGTGCAAAGTAAACCGTATTGTCTGTTATAACAATTCCGTCATATTCCGGCTCACCTGAGCAAGGAGTTTGATTATGTGAGCAAAAATGCCTATAATCTCTGTTAAAATATGATTTATAAACTTCAGCCAAAACATATTTGGTATCCTTGGCTTTTACTTGGAGCCCTTTCATATACATTACAAGCAAAGTCGAAGGCAAACCTCCGGCAATAAGTCCTTTAGGCAAAATGTAGTCGGCATATGCGTTTCCGGCATATTTTTTACCTGAAACCTCTTCACCTGATATTAAATCACAGGTTTGATCTTTTAAAACTACAACCCCGAAATCCAAAAAGAATCGACTGTCTTTTAATCCGGACTTGTATGAAGCCAACACCTTTCCACCCGAATTTATAAATTCGGATAAAAGTGTTTGTAATGTATCATTCGGTTGGATTACATCAGGTAATATAATAATTTTATACTTGGAAAAGTCCATAAAACGGTCAATAAAATCAAATTGATACGAACCTTCCTGTAATATTCTAGCAACACCTAACGAAGCGGAATCTATACCGCCTTGACCGTGTCCTACATGCTCCTCATTTACCAGTACACCAATTTCTACGACTTGCCGTGCTTTTACACACCAAGGTTCTTTTTCAATGACAGACCTATATACATTACCAATCAAATCGTATACAGGTGGGGATAATCTTCCGCCGGGTTCCAGTTGATCGCCTATGGAACACTTACCGTTTAAAGCCAGCATGTTAAAGCACTCATACTCCAATGCGGCTATGTTTTTGAATGAATGAAAGTCGCCCCAGGTAGTATGAAACTTACCTGTCATACCTATACACTCGTCATTAACATTTCTTGCATATCTCATTGTGACAGGGAAATGCATATATCCCCATCCGCCTCCCGGAAGACTTTCAAGTTCCAAATGAGTGTATGCGTTTATGGAGTTCATTATGGTATGATCCACATGACCCGAATTATAAAATATTGTGCAATCGTTATTAAATTTACGCACAAAAGACGTCATTTCATGTTTGAACCGATTAATAGTCATTCGTGCGTATTTTATTCTGTCTAATTTATTAGAAGGCTCCAGTCCTTCATTTACCATATTTTGTCTGCATGTTATGCAAGAGCATTCCCTTACGTTTACAATATCAAAAAATATACCGTCGGTGTCTAATGTCTCTAATACCTCCGCTGTGTGTTCCTTCAAGAAATCAATATATCCGGTATTCACACAAAGATTTGCATAAAATCCGGCTTGATATGGTTTCCAACCACTAACACTTCCGTCTTCATTTAAACACAGCCAATTCGGATTATGCGAAGCGGTGTAATAATCCCATTGTACCGTTATGTAAATGGGTACACGAATACCATACTTGTGACAATACTCTATCTGTTCTTTTAATAGATTTTTATTCTTAAGTCCGGGGTGTATCCTTTCCGGAAATTTTTTTGAATCATAATACAGCATTCCATGATGGCATCTTGCAAAACAAGTTACTGAGTTTACACCGGCATCATGTAATGTCCGGGCAAACTCCTCACCGTCAAAATCTTTACCTACATTACAAATTTTTTCACTGGTGTGAAAATCCAAATGGATCTGTCTGAATGGCAATATATTATCTATCATATGAACTCCTTACTCTCCTACCCTTTTTGCATATTCCAAAGATATAATGGGCTTTGTTTGTTTTACCAAGCCGTTCTCATCTGTTAATCCGGCATTTCTTGAGCTTAAAATTTTAATCATAGTATTTCTGTATTTCACTATTTCATCGGAATATAAACTGTCATTTATCAAGTTTATACTCTCGGTACGATTTTCTGTCAAATTAAAGAACTGCTCTTTACCTGTTCTTGGAAACCATATATATTTATATTTACCATCGGTCACAAACTGCATCTCTTCGTCGGTTGAATAACATGCACAATGCTCTCCGTGTACAACATCCCTCCAAGACGATTGTTCACCTTTGATCAAAGACATAAGACTCATTCCGTCAGTCTGATCCGGGACGGATACACCGGCGGCATCTAAAACAGTCGGTAAAATATCATATAAGGTTACCGGTTTGTCGCATATTTGCGTTTGCTTGATTTTCATAGTATCCGGTAGCTTTACAATAAGAGGTATCCTTGCCGAACCTTCATATGCATATGTTTTTCTCCACATATAATGGTCTCCTAACATATCTCCGTGATCGGAAGTGAATATAAACATAGTATTTTTGAATTCAACGGGCATGCGTCGCTGCATATAGTCAAGAAACCTTCCGATTTGATGGTCGATATGATGAACCGATCCGTAATAACCCGCTCTACCTTGCATTACTTTATGACGTTTTACATTACCGTGCCATGCATTAGGATTCTTAGCGGCTTTTATATCATTGTGGTCAGACGACCAATCACTCTCATATGGTTCGGGCAATTGTTTATCGATATATTTTTCATAATACCATTGAGGTGGGTCATAGGGTGAATGAGGGCGAGCAAATGACATTTTTAAAAAGAAAGGTTTCGATGGATCTCTTTTTTCTAAAAATTTCAAAGATTCGTTTACAGTCCAATTTGTAGGATGTAAAAATTCCGGCATATGAAAAGGTCTTGACATCCATGAATTGAAAGGTATACCATGATCTGCAGGTCCGTAATCACCGGTTTTATTTTTTTCAAACCATTGGTGATAATCCGATTGAAACTTAGGATCTTCTTTACGCATAGATTCGTCAAGTATTGTATTATGGAAACCGCATAATAACCTTTGAGGTGAAAAATGCATTTTCCCAATACCCTGGGTATGATAACCCGCCTTTGCCAACTCTCCGGGTAATGTGTGAGGAAAATTTACAAATTTTCTTCCCTGACCGGCTCCCATCCCCAAGATACCGGTGTTCCATTGATTCATACCGGTCATAAGACACGCTCTTGCAGGAATGCATGATGGAGAAGGACTGTATGAATTCTCAAAAACAGTACCTTCCGATGCTAAAAAATCTATAAATTCTGTCTCAATAACATTATTTCCGTAACAACCCAAGCAATCCGCTCTAAGTTGATCAGCCATAATTAGAACAATATTAGGACACATATCGGACATGCAACTCATCCCCCAAAATAAAATTTTATATTAACGTTTACCGTTAAATACAATGTAACCGCTTTTTATTACTTGCCCACTTTAACTTTGACAATAGCTTTTCTGGATTTTTGATCCGTATGAGCAACAATACCCGGCATATGACCGTCTTGTGGAAAAAAGATTGCAAAACTTCCTTCAGTAACCAAAATTCTATCACCTTTACCTGCAAACAATTCGGCATCAATCTCCTTTTTATATTCTTGTGTGGTTTTTAACGTTTCAACATTGGCATAACCCATGTATTCACATCCTTCAATTACATATTGGATATCGATGTATTCTCTGTGCGCTTCCCAGATTCCTTCTTCTGCACTTTTCGGCAAATATTCCGATCCTATATTAATAAAGAGGTCATCTCCGAATATATCGTATTTTCCGGGTTCCATATTTTTTAGATCATGACTTTCTATATACTGTAATGCTTTCTTAATGTAATCTGATATTCCGTAATATGTTTTCGCATTTGTCATATTATCAGCGATCATGTTTAGTCCTCCATTTTTATATAAATGCTTTTTTAATAATTTTTATTATATCATATAGTTTTATTGCTGCAACAAAGTATTAAAATCAAGAGTTATGATTAGTTAAACACATTGTATTGAAAATATGATTTTAAATATAGTCGGATTTTTCGCAATCTCCATGTTCAAATTCTATTTTCATCGTATTCGCTAAAAAAACCTCTCAAAAGAGAGGTTTTTTTAGCTGTTAACCGTATGTTGGTTATTCGTCATCAGCTGCCGAACTG
>CAZJOD010000207.1:1549-5780 GCA_964547525.1 uncultured Clostridiaceae bacterium | reverse complement strand
TTTGTTTTTTTCGCCATTCGTTTACATCCTGCAAAAACCTTTTGGGTTCGTCGGTTGCATACCAACGAATTCCGAAGTCTAGCAGCATATGTAATGTTTCTTTGTCAAATTTGAAGGGAAGTACTTCCAGGTCCAAATCACACCGGGTTACTTCTTGCACCGCATATTTAACGAATTCAATGTCCAATTGATAACGCCATCCGTTAATATCGGCTTTGTCGTTCAAATGTAGTTGGACTTGATCTAATCCTTCAAAGCGGTTATGCATCGCTTTATAAAATTTTTCTTTAATCCCTTCGGCCGTGCCGCCTATCCAGAGCATGGTTCTTATGGAAGGTGAGTATTTTTTCATTGTTATGCAATTTTGTTGATTTTTATGAGTGAATATTACTTGTCTTTCAACCTTATAATCTTTGATAAGCTTGGAAAGTGCACAAAGATCCACATCCTTTAAATCAAGATATACCAAACGTTCAGGATGCCCTTTCATTTTTAAAAACGTCTCTTCGACGGAGGGAACCTTTTCGCCTGCATATTTTATGTTAAGTGATGCACCTACATCCCAACGTGTTATTTCATTAAATGTAAATTCCGATATGTTTTTATTTTTTAACGAATCATCCAATACGGCGGTTCTTTGGGGTGTATCGTCATGAAACGCAATGATGACACCGTCTTTTGTAGTTCTAATGTCAAGCTCGGGTATACCGCCTAAGTTCCATGCATAAAGAAATGCCGCCATAGTGTTTTGGGGCATTTCTTCATTTGTGCTTTGATGGAATTGCCAAAATATATCTAAGTTATCTTTTTTTATCATGTGACTACCTGCTTTTCATCTTACTACCCACTGTCTGGAATAATCCAGTTTATTCCCGGTTGTCTTACCATATTGTCGATATTTACTGCCCCTTGAGATTAACGTGTAAGGAGTATTAGGTTCTTGTCCGAATATTTCTAAAATTTTGGGTATGACAAAATCTTCATCAAAAAATTTGCAAGAGAATATATCAAAATAACCTTTTTTGGTTTTATCAAAATAATGAAGGCTAATATGGCTTTCTGCTATCATAGTCATGGCGGAATACATGAATCCGTCTTTGTATACATTTTTTGCTACATAAGGACGCATAATCGGAGTCATATCAATTTTTTCCGGTAACTCGTCGAATGTCTCAAACAGCCAATCCATGTTTAGCGGCTTTTTAAATTCTGTCTCCATAAAAACGTGAGGTCCGAAATCGGTGTCTTTGTCCACCTTAGGGAATATTTCTTCATTTACATCGTCACGGTTTACAACAAATTTATTGAATCGGTCGGTGGGCAGGGATCTGGTTATCAAATTTATCAATTTTTCATGGTCATATTTTTCGTTGTAAACGAAATCCACAAAGTAGCATTCACGGAATGAAAAGGTATGGATGGTAAAGTGCCCACCCTTTAAAAATACAAATGCACTGATACCGCAGTCTTCCGGAACGAATCCGTCAAAATATGGCAATACCATGGGGGGCATTACTGTTTTAACTCCTAGTTCATAGGGTATTCTTTGAAGAATTTCGTAAATTAAAGTAACGTCTTCAAGTCTTGTTCTAAAGCTGTTATATGAATCAAGCATAAAATGTTGCAATTAATATTTCACCTTCTTTCAATGTTTTATCAATGTTTCGCCATAGCCAGAAGCATCTCCCTGATTATCTTGCATGCACATATGGTAGATGTTCCGCTTTGGTCATAGTGGGGGGACAATTCCATTACGTCCGCTCCCACAATATTTAATTCATTAAAGCGTACTACGGTATCCAGCAATTCTTTGTATGTTATCCCGCCCGGCTCCGGGGTTCCGGTTCCGGGGAAAACCGAAGGATCCAATATGTCCAAATCCAATGTAATATAAACCGGCTTATTCTTTAATAAGGGTATAATGTCTTTTACTACGCCACAATCGAATTTATGTAAATTCGTATGGCTTTTTGCCCACTCAAATTCGTATCTTTCACCCGAGCGAATACCGATCTGATATATGCGGTCGTCTCCCGTTAACTCCCAAACTCTTTTAATAACTGTTGCATGAGAAAACTTTTCTTCGGAATAATCTTCACGCACATCGGCATGAGCGTCCAAATGCAATACGCAAAGGTCCGGATATTTATCAAAAACGGCTTTTATGACCGGAAATGACACCAAGTGTTCTCCACCCACCATCAAGGGGCGTTTATTGTCATCCATAAGTTTCTTTACAAACTTCTCTATTTTATCCAACGCCTTTTGAGTATTCCCGAAAGGCATATCCAAATCACCTGCATCAAAGATTTTTAAGTCGGTCAGATCTTTATCAAGATAAGGACTATAAGTTTCAATGCCATATGATTCGTTTCTTATGGCTGCCGGAGCAAACCTTGTTCCCGGTCTGTACGATACTGTACCGTCAAACGGGATACCGAACAAAACGATGTCCGAATCGGAATACTCACCCTCACAACCGATAAAGTGTGAGATCGGTTTAATCATAAACACTCTCCAATAATTCTATTACATATGACGGCAGAGCAAAACAACCTTTGTGTAATTCCGTGTTGTAGTACTTTGTATTAATTCCAAAATCAAGCCATCTTTCCAATTGAGCATCTTTAATAGGATCGAGGTTTTTCGATGCAAACCCAAACAACCAGTGACCTGAAGGATAAGTGGGTATATGAGCCTGATAAACCCTACTGATCGGGAAAATGTTATTTAACTTTGCATGCGCTTTTTTCATTTGGTTGGCATAGGAGGTATAGTACGGGCTTTCATGTTGATTAATTAAAATACCGTTTTCCTTTAATATACGTTTGCAATTGGTGTAAAACTCAAATTTAAACAAACCTTCTCCCGGACCTATAGGATCTGTAGAATCCACTAAAATTAAATCATATTGATCCGTACATTGCACAACAAAATCAATACCGTCCTCAAAGTACAACGTTACTCTATGATCTGAAAGCTTTGACGCCGTAAAGGGTAAATACTTTTTAGATACATCCACCACTTTTTTGTCTATTTCAACCATATCTATTTTTTCGATAGTTTCATAGCGTGTCAGTTCCCGAACGGTACCTCCGTCTCCGCCTCCGATGACCAATACTTTTTTGATGTCAGGATTTACCGCCATGGGTACATGAACGATCATGTCATGGTAAATGAATTCGTCTTTTTGTGTTAACATGATCAAACCGTCCAACGTGAAAAGTCTTCCGAATTCATATGTGTCGAAAATATCCAACGTTTGGAACTTGCTTTTCTCGCTGTACACATGATTTTTTATCTTAATCGAAAAATGTGCTGTTTCGGTATGCTGTTCGGTATACCATAGTTCCATTGTTCTTATATCCTCTCTTTCTTTTTTGTTACATATCTCTATTTAAAATTCTTACCGTAAAAAATTTCAAGCATTTCGTTTTGGATCTTCTGACAAATGGATTTGCGTTCTTTTTCCGACAAGCTGTTTTCATCACGATTAAATAGGTAATTGTTTATTTCAAATTCTTTTAACAACATTTTCGTATGAAAGATGTTTTCCTGATATACATTAACATCAATCATCGTGTATTTATCTTTGACCTTTTTAGGAATAAAATTCTGTATGGAATTTATGTTGTGGTCCAAAAAATGTTTTCTGTTGTTAACATCGCGGGTGAAACCTCTTATTCTATAGTCTGTTATAATTATATCAGACTCAAAACTCCCCATAAGGTATTCCAACGCTTTCAGTGGCGAGATCTCTCCGCAGGTAGATACATCTATGTCCACTCTGAAAGTACTGATTTGTCCTCCGGGATGGCTTTCCGGATAAGTATGGACTGTCAGATGACTTTTATCCAGATGTCCCGCTATGTGTTGCGGTAGATTTAAAAGCTCGCCTTTGTTGCAGGAGGGATCCAACGCATATAAAGGTACCTCCTGTTCGGAAATCAACATGGTAACGCTTGCGCCTTGGGGTTCATAATCTTGTTTTGAAACGTTCAAAATATGGGCGCCTATTATATCGGCCACGTCATGTAAAATCTTCATCAATCTGTCTGAGTTATATTGTTCGTCAATATATTCAATATAGGATTTTTTGTCCTCTTCGAGCTCGGCGTAGCAAATATCATAAATATTAAAACTTAGGGTTTTGGTCAAGTTATTAAACCCGTATAATTTTATCCGTCTGTCCGAATACTGTTTTCTCAATTTATTATGCATCCCCTTTCAT
>CAZJOD010000207.1:0-1449 GCA_964547525.1 uncultured Clostridiaceae bacterium | reverse complement strand
CATTTTTAAAACTTGATTTTAAAAATGAAGCCGACCCGGGGACGCTCGATGCGGCCGCCGGGTCTTATTAAATAGGATAAATTTTTTAAGAGCATCTTAAAAAAATTTATGCCAAGCCCGGTATGTTCGATACATAGCGGGCTTTTCTTTTTATAGGATAAATTTTTATTCATTAAATCGAAAGACATTTATTTAATTTTTATGTATACTATATATGTATCAATTACAACAGACGAAAGGATGATACTATCATGAAAGTGGCAGTTATAGGTTGCGGAACCATTGCAAATTCCGCACATATCCCGGCATATATGAAAAACGGGAAAGTGGAAATAAAATATTTTTGCGATATTATTCCCGAAAGAGCCCAAGCGGCTGTGGAAAAATACGGTTGTGGAACAGCCGTCACAGATTACAATGTAGTTATAAAAGATGACGAAGTGGAAGCTGTTTCTGTTTGTACTCCTAACGACAAGCATTCCGAAATAACAATCGCATGCCTTAAGGCCGGTAAAAATGTATTGTGTGAAAAGCCTGCCGCAAGGACCTATGAAGAAGCTTTGAAAATGCAGCAAGCTCAACATGAGACCGGAAAAATTCTTAATATTGGTGTTGTAAACCGATTCAATGACAGTGTCAATATTATAAAGCAATACATCGACAGCGGCAGATTGGGTGAAGTGTATCATGTTTATGTAAGTTTTCGTGCACACAGATCAATACCCGGTTTAGGCGGTGCATTTACAACAAAAGCAATTGCGGGAGGCGGTGCTTTGATCGACTGGGGAGTACACTTTTTGGATATAGTTATGTATTGCTGTGGTGATCCCTCTCCTTTGACCGTTACAGGAGAAGCTTTTTGCAAGCTAGGCAAAAACATGACCGAATATGTTTATAAAAGCATGTGGGCGGGTCCACCTAAATACGACGGTGTTTATGATGTGGATGATTCGGTTACCGGTATGATCCGTACCGAAGGTCCGGTTATAACCTTCAACGGTGCTTGGGCACAAAATATCGGTGAAGGGGAAATGTATATAGATTTTATGGGAGATAAAGCCGGCATAAGATTGCAATACGGTTCGGATTTTAAACTGTATACTGCAGAAAATGGTACTTTGGTTGCATATAAGCCGGAATTCACCATGAGAAACCAATTTGAAACCGAAATTAACGCATTTGTGGATTGTGTTCAAAGCGGTCAAAAGTTGCCTTCTCACATTGATACCGTTATTATTACCGCTAAAATTATGCAAGCGATATACGATTCATCCACTCAACATAAAGAAATCATACTGTAACAAAGATATTAATCATACAAATGTCTTTCGATTACTTGAATAAAAATTTATACAAGTACGGGTTTATAAGGCCCGGTGGCCGCATCGAGCATCCCCGGGCCGGCTTACATTTTTAAAATCAAGTTTTAAAAATGTATCCTATTTATAA
>CAZJOD010000206.1:0-5784 GCA_964547525.1 uncultured Clostridiaceae bacterium | reverse complement strand
TTCAATCGCTAGTGGCATGGCAAAGGTTCTAGGTAAAAAAAGAGCCATATTGGCTGTAATATTAGGCTGTGCCGTATTAACATACGGTGGGATCAGTTTGTTCGTAGTGGTTTTTGCAATGTATCCCGTAGCACTTGCTTTGTTTAAAGAAGCAAACATCACTGTAAAACTTATACCCGGATGTATTGCTTTGGGTTCTTTTACATTTACAATGACGGCATTACCCGGATCACCCCAGATTCAAAACCTTATTCCTACAACATATTTTAATACAACCGCCACTGCGGCACCTATTATGGGAATTACAGCCGCTTTATTTATGTTTGGTTCGGGCTATATTTATTTAGTTCGTAAGGAAAAAAGGCTCACTGCGAGAGGCGAAATATATATTGAGCCAAAAAATAAAAAGGATGCTATATCTGAAAATAAAAGTTTACCAAACCCCTTTTTGTCAATACTTCCACCGATGGTTGTAATCATAGTTTTAAACATCTTAGAATTAAATATCATAATAGCGCTATTGTCCGGTATTACACTATGTATGCTGCTTAGAATAAAATCTTATAAAGGATTTACAAAAAGCATTGGTACAGGCGCGTCAGGTTCTGTTATCGCTATTATAAACACAAGTGCTGCGGTAGGATTCGGAGCTGTAGTAAGGGCTGTTCCGGGATTTAAAACGTTAACCGATTTTGTTTTAGGGATTAAAGGATCGCCTTTGATATCCGAAGCTGTGGCGGTAAATCTTTTATCGGGAGCGACCGGTTCGGCGTCCGGCGGCTTAGGTATAGCTTTGGCGGCTTTAGGAGAAAAATACTACCAATTGGCTTTGGAAACCGGAGTAAGTCCGGAAGCGTTTCACAGAATTGCGTCTCTGGCATCGGGTGGGCTTGATACCCTGCCGCATAATGGGGCGGTTTTGACTTTGTTAGCGATTACGGGACTAACACATAAAGATTCGTATGTAGATATAGCGATTACTTCCTTAGTTTTACCCGTATTATCTTCAATACCGGCTATATTACTTGCCGGATTGGGGATATATTAACATAATAAGCTTATAATGCAATAACTATTTTTACTGAAAATACTCTTTTTGTTTTGAAATCAATAATAAATTTTACAATATTATGATTATTATTTGGTAAATTATAATAAAATATAATATAATGATTCCACTGCAATAATTTATACGTGAAGATATTATAAATGACAAAGCGGTATCATACACTGGGATTCACAGTAAGTGAGTTATTGCAATATAATAAGAATTAAACGAGGGTGATTAAATGGATTCCACATGGTACATGATGATTTTAAGGTTGTTTCTTGCCGCTTTATTCGGAGGAATTATCGGTTTTGAAAGAGAAAACCCGAACAGACCTGCGGGTTTTAGAACTCATATCTTAGTTTGCGTTGCATCCGCTTTAATCATGTTAACGTCCGAGTATGTATTCTTAAGGTTTGAAGGCCGAACGGGTATGGATCCAACAAGGCTAGGCGCACAAGTTATAAGCGGTATAGGTTTTCTAGGAGCGGGGACTATAATTAAGGATAAATTTAAGGTAAGAGGGTTGACTACGGCTGCAAGCTTATGGTCTGTGGCTTGTATAGGCCTGGCGGTAGGCGGGGGATATTATATCGGTGCTGCAGCCGCAACTATTATAATTTTTATAACGCTAATGGCATTAAAAAAAATGGAAAAAAAAATGACCGGAAGAACTGCCGCCCGTGCATTTTATATTACTGTTGATAATAAAAATCAATTGTTGGAATCTGTTTTAAAAGTACTGGGTAGCTACGGAGTTTCAATTGAAGCTATAGACTTTATACGAAATAACAGCGGGAAAACGGTATTGATAAAAGTGTTGTATAATAGCCGTTATAAGGACATGGATCAACCTAAGCTCGTATCTGATTTATATGCTATAGAAGGCATTCGGAAGGTTTCCCACGATTAAATATATAAAAATATTTTTGCCACCCGAGCCTTTGATTTCAATACATAAATAAAAACAGGGAATTTGACCCTGTTTTTTATTAATTTACTATTTTTACTCTACTGCAAAAACTTTACTTTATTGCAGTGAATACAATATTTAGTTTTAATATTGTATCGGTATATTTTACGTTTTGTAAATTATACTTTTATGGTATTCTTGTAATGATTTCAATTCATCGGTGGAATTTTTATACTCTCTATACGCAGCGATACCTTTTGCTCCGGCTAAAGCCCCTGTAACCGTAGTTATATATGGTATCTTATATTTTATTGCCGCTTTTCTTATATATGAATCGTCTGTTTTACCGGCTTTTCCTAACGGTGTGTTGATTACTAAATGTATTTCCCGGTTGGTTATTCCGTCTAATATATTAGGACGGCCTTCAGCCAGTTTATTTATGAGTTCACTTTTAACACCGTTTTCGGTAAGAAAAGCATGAGTGCCTTTTGTTGCTTTAATTGAAAACCCTAATTTTTCAAAAAGCTGAGCGGTTTCTAAAATTGCCGGGCGGTCTTGAGATGCAACTGAAATTAAAACGGTGCCGGACTCCGGCAAAGATGTTCGAGTGGCTTCTTGTGACTTGTAATATGCTAATCCGAAAGATCCTGCCAAACCTAACACTTCACCTGTAGAACGCATTTCCGGACCTAATACCGGGTCAACCTCCGGAAACATGTTAAAGGGGAATACCGCTTCTTTAACACCGAAATGTTTAATTTCGGCATGTTTTAAATTTGAAAGCTTATTTGTACTATTATCGAATGTTTCTGCCATTATCTCGGTAGCCAATCGTGCCATTTGAATGTTGCATACTTTGGAAACCAACGGTACCGTCCTGGATGCTCTGGGATTAGCCTCCAATACATAAACTTTATCGTTAGCAATGGCGTACTGTATATTCATTAATCCCGTAACATTTAACTCTTTGGCGATTTTCTCGGTATATTCGTTTATAGTTTTAATGTGTTTTTCATCAATTGATATTGGTGGAATTACACAAGCCGAATCTCCCGAATGGATCCCGGCAAGTTCAATATGCTCCATTACAGCGGGTACAAAAGCGTTTTTACCGTCGGCTATGGCATCGGCTTCGGCTTCTATTGCATTTTCAAGAAATTTATCGATCAAAATGGGTTTTTGAGGTGTAACACCTACTGCATTTTCCATATACTGTTTTAGCATGCTTTCGTCATGTACCACTTCCATGCCACGACCTCCTAAGACATAAGAGGGTCTTACCATAAGAGGATATCCTATTTTTCCTGCAATTTTAACCGCCTGTTCAACATCGGAAGCCATTTCTGATTCCGGCATAGGTATTTTGAGCTTTTCCATGATCCCACGGAACCTGTCTCTATCTTCAGCCAAGTCGATTGTGTCGGGAGAGGTACCCAAAATCGTAACTCCGGCTTGTTCCAACTCGGTTGCGATATTAAGCGGAGTTTGCCCGCCGAATTGTACAATAACACCTAGCGGTTTTTCTTTTTCGTAAATACTTAAAACATCTTCAACTGTTAAAGGCTCGAAATATAGTCTATCTGATGTGTCATAGTCGGTAGAAACCGTTTCCGGATTACAATTAACTATTATAGTTTCAAATCCTAAATCTTTTAATGCAAATGCGGCGTGTACGCAACAATAGTCGAACTCTATACCCTGACCTATTCTGTTGGGTCCGCCTCCTAATATCATAATCTTTTTATTATCGGTTGTAACTGCCGTATCAGGTGCGTTATATGTTGAATAATAATATGCGGCATTATCGACACCGCTCACAGGAATAGCTTCCCAGCCTTCTTTTATGCCCAATGAGATTCTTCTGTCTCTTATATCTTTTTCAGGAATGCTTAATAACATAGCCAAATATTTGTCAGCGAAGCCGTCTTTTTTAGCCTGAATTAAAAGCTCGTCAGGAAGCTGCTTAAGTTTGTAACTCAGAATTTTTTCTTCAAGTAACACCAGCTCTTTCATTTGTTTTAAAAACCAATGTTTAATATGAGTCAAGTTATATAGCTCATCAATATCAGCACCTTTACGTAAAGCTTCATACATAATGAACTGCCTTTCCGAGGAAGGCTCAATCAATTTTCTCATCAATTCTTCCAATGACAGCTTATTAAAATTTTTAGCAAAACCTAGTCCGTATCTACCAGTCTCTAAGGATCTTATAGCTTTTTGAAAGGCTTCTTTGTAGTTCTTACCTATACTCATAGCTTCTCCTACCGCTTTCATCTGTGTGCCCAATTTATCTTCGGCGCCTTTGAACTTTTCGAAAGCCCATCTTGCAAATTTGACAACTACATATTCGCCGGATGGAGTATATTTTTCTAAGGTCCCGTCTCTCCAATAGGGTATTTCGTCTAAAGTCATGCCGGTTGCAAGCATGGATGATATCAATGCGATGGGAAATCCCGTAGCCTTGGAGGCTAACGCCGACGACCTGGAAGTTCTGGGGTTTATTTCGATAACTACAATTCTGCCGGTTACGGGATCGTGTGCGAATTGTACGTTTGTACCACCTATGACATCGATGGCGTCAACTATATCGTAAGCATGTTTTTGTAATCTGTTTTGAACTTCTTCACTTATGGTTAGCATTGGTGCCGTGCAAAATGAATCTCCCGTATGAACACCCATGGCATCGACATTCTCTATAAAACATACGGTAATTTTTTGACCTTTGGAATCTCTGACCACTTCAAGCTCTAATTCTTCCCATCCTAACACCGACTCTTCAACAAGTATCTGTCCTATAAGACTTGCCGATATGCCTCGGTTTGCCACTTGACGCAGTTCCTCTACATTGTATACAAGCCCTCCGCCTGTACCTCCCATTGTGTAGGCCGGACGTATAACTACAGGATAACCTAACTCCGCAGCAATATTCTCGGCTTCTTCAACAGTATAAGCAGGTTTGCTTTTAGCCATTTCTATCCCAAGCTTATTCATGGTTTCTTTAAAGGTTATTCTGTCTTCTCCGCGCTTTATGGCGTCTATATTGACACCGATGACTTGCACTTTATATTTTGAAAGAACTCCTTGGTCGGATAGTTCGGAACAAAGATTCAATGCGGATTGACCGCCTAAATTGGGTAGTACCGCATCCGGCCTTTCTTTATCAATAATCTCAGTCAACCTATGAACGTTTAAAGGTTCGATATATGTGATATCCGCCATACCCGGATCGGTCATGATAGTGGCGGGGTTTGAATTTACCAGTACTATTTTATATCCTAATTGTCTTAACGCTTTACAAGCCTGTGTTCCGGAATAATCGAATTCACAAGCTTGTCCTATGATAATAGGTCCTGAACCGATTATCAAAATTTTATTTATGTCTTCTCTTTTTGGCATATAATTACCCCTTATATATTTAGATTTGTATTTCCTTAAGATATGATCTTGATAAGTCGATTAAAATTCGACCTTTTAAATCATTCAATACATTATACAGTAATTTTCTCTTAAATTCATTATAAATATTAAAAAATAATTTACACTTTTACTTTTACAAATGCTACAAAATGCTTCTTTCCTAAAACCTAGGGTTTGATTTGACTATCGGGCTTTATTATGGTATTATTTAGTAAAGCGAGTCTAGTAAGACACCGTAATTCGGTTTTGAACCGGTTATAGAGCTGAAATTTCGGTTCTAATATATATTATTTGCCAAAAAGGCAAGAATATAATTTGGTAATATACAACATATAACCAAAAAATATAGGAGGTTTTGTATGGGTATAGAAACACTGACAGCTACGGCTAGACAAGGAAAATGGAA
>CAZJOD010000205.1:0-5843 GCA_964547525.1 uncultured Clostridiaceae bacterium | reverse complement strand
CAAGTCGATTGTTTCTGTTGCAGCATTAAATACGTTATATGTCTGACCATTCACAAAGACAGATTGCATGTTTTTTTTGCCGGGCGTTCTCAGTCTTATGCAAAAATTGTGTATTCGATTTCTCGAAGGAACCTTGATGTTTGCAACCATACGATTTTCATCCAAACGGGATGTGATTGTATATGTCAGACAACCGAACATTGTGGGTGCATCGGTTACCTTAACGGTTTTCCCCCCGGCAAGCTAATCTCTCGGTACCCCGTAGGCAAGGTGCAGTCCGTAGGGTTTACCTTCTCTATCTGTGGTCTCCCGTACCAATATGAGCCGTAATATCTTTAAAAACAAACTGTTATTGGCACCGCTTGGCGGTAAATAAACCGATCGATAATACTCCCCGGGACAAACACCGACTGTATCCCCTTCCCCGGATATATACGTCTCTCTTGTCATGCCATGGGCAAGCTTTGCATATAACGCCAAAACCAACCTGTCCGGATCGTCCATTTCGGACATGAGTTTCACATGGGGCAGACCGTATACATTATCCACTCCGGGGGTTTTGTATCCGGCTAAGCCGTCTGCTACAAATTTCCCGATTCCCACCGGATAATAATTGAATCGTACCATCCCCAAAAGCCAGGCACCATGTTCTTTCAAATAAGCATACGCTTTTTTCATTCTATCGCTGTCATAATCAAAAATACCTGTTTCAAAAGCATAACAAATACACAAATTCCAATATGATCCGTGTCTGGTTTCGGTAATGGGATCAAATACTTTGGTTTGGTTGCCAAGAAGCTCCGAAGGGATGAACAATGTACCATCCTCCAGTTCTACTTCGGATTTTTCCACAGCTTTCGTCAAAGCATCCTTCAGCTTTGATGCATACTCCAAGCATATGGTATTAAGCTTCTTCTCACCCATGGAATCAAATACGAAGGCCATATCGTTCAATCCTTTCCACACGACCGCTTGGTGGTGAAAATAGTATGAAGGATCACTGATATCACCGCTAAAATGCTGTTTGCTTAAAAGCCCGATATCGCTTTGGTCTATTTGTTCTTTGATGTTTTCAATCATTTGTTCATATTTTTGAATATTTTTTTCCACAAGAGAAGTATCTCGGGTCATAAAATAGTACTGTGCCGCATGGGATAGTTTTTCACCCAATTCCCAGTTCGCATAGGCTTGATTGGGTTTCATCATCGGTATCAGTTCACACAACACCGCCTTTTGTTCGGCAAGGTACCCGTACATGCCCAAAGTGGCTGCCATATCACTGCTTTCCGGACTGTAGAAGGTCTCGTATGCATTTCCTACACTGTATCTCCAACCCATGTAAAGATTTTGTATCAAAAGGTTCTTCATGGCTTTCATAACCCGTTCTTCCGGTACGTCAAAACATGCATTACTGTCCAGTCTTTTGTTCCAGTAAGAAATCATTCCTTTTTTAGCATTTTCATGTATGTTTTCATCCGGGACGAAATGCAAACAGTCTGAAGGTTTTAACAATTTTACAATATATATTGTTTTTTCATTCGAAGGATCCAATATTATATCATAAGTCAACCGGGGAGATGTATATTTTGCTGTCCCGCTGAACAAAAGATATGCCTTTTGATCCTTTTCCAGCCTGTTTGTATCTTTTTCATGCAAAACTACGTTATCATCACTCATGGTGAATTGTATTTTTATTGATGTTTTGACACTATCCGAATTCTTTGCTGTCAATTTGATAAAACTGACCAATGCATCTGTTTCTTTAAGGTAATCCGAAAAGGACTCTTGCATATAGCGGACTCCTCCTGCATCCTCATAGGATGTGACCAGTACCGGCAGATACCGGTCCAAAAGAGACGGGCCGGTTAATCTTTTTAATGACAAACCGTATCTTTCCCTTCCTTCTTTCCCCACATACAAGGTTATTCTTTCTCTGTTATAGTACTCGGATATGATCTGGCTTCCATCCGCAGCATGCAGTGCAACCCGGCCTCCACCTGCCAAACTTTCGGGCCTGCCCATGGGAATGTAGTAAATGCCGGAGTCGGTTAGAAATGTTCCGCAAAGCATAAGGGGTTTTAGGTAGTCTTTTATGTTTTCATAGGTCGGTCCTTCCGGCAATGCCATCAAAGCTTCCCCCCACACATCTCTTTTTTGTTCCAGCACGCTGTTGAGCCTTTCCCCGTAGCCGGGTTCAGGCTCCATGGCATCGCTTTTTACAGGAATTTCACCTTCCCATGCTTTGAACACAAGCTCAAGAGCCATATTTTTATTGGTTTTGGATGTGTTGATATAACCTGTACCACCATCATTTTTAATTCCCTTTTCTACAATTCCTTTATTTGTACCCGGTGCGCCGGAACTGACCCGTATATAGTATACGGATCCTTTTTCCAGATATATCGGATCGGAAAAAACAACCCTCCTGATCCCGGCATTTGAGGGAGGCAGAAGTTCTGTTGCCAATATTGTTCCGCTGTATATATCTTTGGATAATACATCCATTTTTATCGAATCATTATTCGCCTCATATAACCATATGGATGCCTGTACCAAACAAGAATCCGCCGCAACAAAGCTTTGTCCTGCAAAACTGTGTAATCCGTGTACCAGGCCGAAAGCTTCACCGCTCCCCGGATTGGAGTATAATGTTTTTTCATTCTTATTCAACATTTATTTACCTCCGTTTTTACTGTGCACATATGATTCTTGTGGTTCCTATCCAATCATATCAAAACAACATGTTTTTTTTATATTAACATAGTATAATGTCCATATCAATCCGGTCTTTAGACGCTACAGTGCAAACGCATAAAAAGGTACGTAAAAAAGGTAAAACCAGCCTACAGGAGCGGTGAAAAACATGAAGAGCCGGAACAGCACAATGTTCATGCATTAACGATATAACATCTGAACTTGACCGCCAGATTACAGCAGAAAATTATTTAAAAATATTATTAAAAAATTATGTATGACATTAATTCATAAGAAAAGTTTGGAGATGGTCGGAAAATGTGTTAAAATTTGATTAAAGAGTTTTTAAGAGGTGTTTATGATTGGTATTAGACCTTACAAAATAGAGGACAGAGAAGCGGTCACCGGGATTCCGGCTATATCTGCTTTGGTGTGCAAAATGGTATAGACAGATATTTCGTTAAGTTTGCCGGAGCGCCGATAGGGCGGTACCCCGGAACACTTGAAGATGCTGTAAACAGGTTGAAAACCACTGTCCGCTGCAAATCAAGCGAGAGGTAAAGTTTGTAGACGACAAAGAGGTTTTTTGCTTGATAAATTTAAACGAAACAAGTCTATCGCTCAATTGAGCAAGTAAAATAAGCAAAACGGATGGTTTAAAAATGAATAATTTCAAAATTAAACAAATCCAAAAAGACGAATATGGCATCATAAGAAAATTGGATCGTGATGCATTTCAATATAACGAACGAAACAGCGACGGTGATTTCCATGAAGTTTTCGCGGATAATATTCGTCGTTCGCCATATTATATACCGGAGCTTGACTTAGTAGCTGTCACAAATGATGATTTAACTTACCTAGGACACGCTATTTTTTCAGCGTTGCCTATGGGAGATAACGGTGAACATATTATATGGCTCAACAGCCTTGCTGTCAGACACGGTGAGAATGACAACCATGCTGAAAAAATATATGCGTATCAACGCAAAGGCATAGGGACTGCTTTGGTCATGTGTGGGCTTGAAATTGCGAAATCTCTTGGCTATACAGGGTGCATGACATGCGGGCATCCAGCCGTCTACCAAAAGAAAATGGGATTTCCGGATTGCCGGGAACTTGGTATCGGCAGGGACGAAAGCGTGGACGACCCGGAAGGCTGTGTGTTCGCCATCGAGCTTGTGTCGGGCGGATTTGAAAAAACAAGCAAGCTGATTAGTTATGCTTATTATGATTTTGCGCATATTGAACAAATTCAAATTAAATTTGAAACACTTACGCATGTTTTAAGTAAAATGCTCAGTGCAAACATAATCCGTGCAAGCTACCGGACCAAACAACTACAGGGGGGAACACCGGGCGATGTACGGCTTGTTACAGGCATTGCCGAAAGCATTAATGGTAAGAAATTGCCTTATAAAGTCGTTTTAAAAATCCAGAAAAAATGGGAACGCTCCGGAGACCCGGATTCGTGGCGCAGGGAGTATGACCTATACACGTCGGATTTTAGCAAGGCTTTCACTGATTCGTTTCGCTGGCCGGAGTATTATCACGCGGAGATGAATAGCAATGAAATACATTTATGGATTGAGTATATTGACGGGATATCAGGCGATAGGTTTGACATTGAAACCCTCGAATTTGTAGCAACAGAGTTAGGACGTTTTCAAGGCAAAATATACAAGCAGCAGGAAATGCTAAGGAACATAAAATTTTTAAGCGAACCTGACGCGCTCAGTAAAAATTTTGAACAATGGCATACGCAGACGTTTTCGCATGAATTTCTTATCTCTGATAAATGCCGATTACCGGGATTCTTGAAGCAAATGCTTAAAAATGGTGAAATACAGCTGTATAAAGGCAAATCATTTGAATATGGTTGTCTTCGCTCCCATGGATGCGATATACCGGAATATTTAAAACAGATGCTATTTGATATTGATGATAATAGAGAAGCTTTATTCAATTCTTTAAAAAGTCTGCCTGTGGTGTTGTGCCACCGGGATTTCTGGGTAGAGAATATATTCTTGTCGGACGGGGAAATACGCCTGATTGATTGGGACTGTGCCGGATTTGGATATTTAGGTGAGGATATTGCAAGCCTTATCTACGATGATACTGAAACCGAAAATTTGCATGAATATTTTCGAAGGCTTATTCCGGCTTATATAAAGGGTATTTCGGAATACTTGGAAATTCCGCAGGATTTTAATAAATATATACAGAAAATAATTCTTATAGTATTCGGTTATAGAATAGTGCAAACCTATATGTTTACGGAATCACCCGAAGTAAAAGAAGAACAGGTAAAAAGACTTCAAAAAATCTATGAAATGAGGTATATGTAAATGATTGATAAGTTATTTGGTTTGCTGAATAAACCCTTGTTATGGCAACGCAGCGCCGAACCGTTTTGGGATGACGAGTATATCTCAAAGGGCATGCTTGAAGCACATTTGAACCCCGAATGGGACGCAGCAAGCCGCAAACACAGTTACATAGATCGTTCGGCGAAATGGCTTTCAGGCTTCATTCCGGCGTATGGAAAAATCCTCGACCTCGGCTGTGGGCCGGGACTTTACACAAAACGGTTTTCGGATATGGGATATGATGTAACCGGCATTGATTATTCAAAACGCTCTATTGCATATGCCAAAAGCCAGGATACAAAAACCGAATACTTGTATAAGAACTATTTGGAAATTGATTTTAACAATATGTTTAACGTTGTTACTTTGATCTATTGTGATTATGCCGCATTAACACCGGATGAACGTCAAAGGCTTGTCCGGAATGTTTACAAAGCTCTTAAACCGGGCGGATTGTTTATATTTGATGTTTTTTCGGAGAAGCACTTTATAAACAACAAGGCAAATAAAACCTCTTGGACATTTTGCAAAAATGGAGGCTTTTGGAGCGCCGAGTCGTATATCTGCCTTGAGGCTACCCATCTCTATGAAAGCAATACGGTTGCACTAAATCAATATGTTATAGTCAAGAATGATGGAATAAAAGAGTATTTAATATGGGATACAGCTTATACAATATCAAAACTGACCAGTGAGGTATCACCGCTAGGGTTTGGTGTAAAAAGTGTTTATGATAGTCTAAAATTGACCCAGAATAATAGTTGAAAACTGACCCATCCT
>CAZJOD010000204.1:0-5866 GCA_964547525.1 uncultured Clostridiaceae bacterium | reverse complement strand
AGGCTAAATTCTATTTTCAATAAAAAAACCCATAAACCGGTCTATCGATTCATAGGTTATGATGTGAGCTGACTAGGCTAAACTAAAATTTTGACACAAAATGCATATAACCCTTGTATTTAAAGGTTTCTAGGTGTATTGTTTTTGTAAAATATATTTCATCAATATGCAATTATAGTAGGCAAAATTCTATACTACCATAAGGAAAAGTACTTATTTTAGCTTAGTAAAATCAACCACTGCCAAGCCCTGGCATATAAAACAAGAGAAAATCACAATTGTAAATACTTTATTATAGGCTTTTTCAGCTCTGCTATTTCTCAACCCCTGATAGAACAGAGAGACTACCCACCGCTCCCTTATCAACCATACATGCGGTGTTCCCTCCATAGTAAAAATTTTGTATTGACATAAATTGATTGATAATATATAATTTAGAAAAATATTCAAAATGACTAAGAAGAGAAGAAGTAAAATTAACAGAGTTTTCAGAGAGTTTCCGGCTGGTGAAAGGAAATAAACAAGTTATTTGAAATACATCTCTGAGTTGCACACTGAAAGATAACAACCATTAGGATGTTGCCGATTTGCATACGTTATAATGCAGGAGTATTCCAATTTGGAGCACTTTCAGAGGTTATTATTGCGAAATGATAATGAAATTAGGTGGTAACACGAAAATATATCTCGTCCTATTATTTATGGGACGAGATTTTTTTATTAATTAGAAAAGGTGGATTTAAGAATGAGCAAAACATTTGAATTATTACAAGAAAGAGGTTATATTTACCAAGCAACCCACGAAGAACAAATAAAAAAAGCGCTTAACGGAGAACCAATAACTTTCTATTTGGGAATCGACCCTACGGCTGATAGTTTACACATAGGTCACTTTTTTGCACTCATGATGTTTAGATACCTACAAGACGCAGGACATAACGGTATTCTTGTCATCGGTGGTGCTACAGCACTCATTGGCGACCCAAGCGGGAAAAGCGATATGAGAAAAATGCTTTCAAAAGAAGAAGTTAAGCATAATTTGGAAGAGGTTAAAGCATTGGCAAAAAAAATTGTAAAAACAGATGGAGATAATCCAGCCATTATTCTTGATAATGCTGATTGGATAAACCTGTACAGTTATGTGGATTTTATGAGAGATATCGGTATTCATTTCAATGTGAATAAAATGTTGGCAACAGAAACATATGCAAATCGACTTGAAGAAGGCGGATTAACATTTTTAGAAATGGGTTATATGCTAATGCAAGCATTTGATTTTACGTACCTCAACAAAAAATACAAATGTAAATTACAAATCGGTGGAAGCGACCAATGGGGCAATATAGTTGCAGGCGTCAATTTAGGAAGAAAACTGCATTTTCAGGATAATGAAGAAAAGGAAGAAATGTTCGGACTTACTTGTCCTTTGCTGATGACAAAAGAAGGTAAAAAAATGGGTAAGACTGAAAAAGGAACATTATGGGTTGCAAGAGAAAAGACAACCGTTTTTGAATTATATCAATATTTTTATAATGTTAATGATGAAGATACCGAAACCCTTTTAAGATTATTTACAAGGGTACCAACTGAGAAAATAATTTCTTTATGCAGTACCGATATTGTGAGTGCAAAAAAAATAATGGCATTTGAGATTACAAAGCTTGTTCACGGCGAAGAAGAAGCAAATAAAGTTTTAAGTGCAGTAAATTCGCTTTTTGGAGATAGTATGGATACGAACGATATACCAACTGTTAAGATTAATAGGGATTTATTAAATGAAGGAATAAACATTATAGAGTTATTGACTATTACCGGTTTTATATCTTCAAAAACGGAAGCAAGAAGAATGATTCAACAAGGGGGTATTTCATTATTTAATAATAGAATTGAAAATATTGACTTTGCAGTTACTTCTGATAACATTCAAAACGACTTTATACTCTTAAAGCGAGGGAAAAAGAATTTTATCAAGGTGGTATTTGTTTAGTGAAAGAATTATTTCAAAATAACTCAAAACCTCAAGTACCTCGTATCATAGCTGGCTAGGCTAAACTCAAATTTTGATACAAAATGCTTATTACCCTTGTGTTTAAAGGTTTCCGGGTATATTATTTTTTGTATAATATATTTCATCAATTTGCGATTATAGTAGGCTAAACTCAATACTTCCATACTATACCATCTTGCAGTATACCATACAAGGTCATCCCTTTACGAGAGCGTTTTTAGAATATTTTGATTGCTGTGACCTGGTATATTATGGGTTTTACCAGATGTGGTGTGAGATGAATTTAGATTGTTCACAGAAAAACCCGCTAAAATGTTACACTTCAAATGAACCCGGTAAGTAATTTAAACTACTAAAGCTTTTAGAATTTAGCAGTACGCTATTTACGCAACGAGCTCTTCACATTCATTATTCATATTAAATAATAATAATTTTCCGCGCCAACTAGGGGCTCGATCCTTCCACCTTTACGATTACCACCTACTATCTAACTGTCTACGCTTAACATAATAAGTTACCCGATAATTCGTTATGAGTGATTCGCTAAACCTTGCTCAGTGGGATTCCCACCCACTATATTCTACGCCCTTAACCTTGGCGCACTGTCTGACACCGGTGGTGGCAAAAGAAACTTGCAGATTCTATTTGTTTTCTTATCTTCAGTTTTCTTTTTTTCACTCATCATATTGTTCATCCATTTCCTAACTGATTGTACTTATTCACATACTTTTCCTGATACTCCGCAAGAGGCTTGCACGGATATTCGTCACAATCGCTGCAAACAGACAGACCTTTTTCTTTACAGCATTTCATCCACGGGCAGCCACTGCAAAGATAGAATATATCATCCGACCACCCACCCATGCAGTGGATTTCGGAGAGCGGAATTTCAAGCCCAAATTCGTCCCTGTAAAATCGCTGTGACTGTTTACAGAGCTCAAAATCATTTCTGATGGTAGCTAAATAGGTAACACATCGAGAGCAGTCGTGACCACAATAACATGTAGCATTCCATTCGTTTCCATACCATACATCGATTTCACTTTTATCCGGCAACTCGAAAATCGAATTGAACTTTTCCGCCAGTTTATCATCAACATAATAAGCATTAATATTTTCTTTTCTGATTGCATGATTACGTTTGGACAAATTTACTTTCCAAATTTTATTACTGATGTCTATGTAATGCAGTTTGCAGGCAATATTTCGGCTTCTATAATATTGTTTTGCAAAATCCCGTTCTTCCTTTGTCCAGAAACCCCAATCAAGAATGACATTAATTCCGGTTTCAATAATCTCCACCGATTTATCAAAAAGGTATTTCTGGGTTCGCTCTACAATCGTGTCATGGTCTGCACCTATATTCTGATCGAATAATGCAAGTGTTATTTCATCACAGGAAAGCAATACAGCTTTATTCTGAACACGCAGCTTATCAGCGTATGTGCTTTTTCCGCTGCAGATCTTACCACATATAAGAATTACTTTTGGCATCGCATTCTCCAATCTACATTTTACATACTAGGCCGTTCTGTAAGAATTCCATTTGAGCCTATTTCAGGCTCCATCGTATGTCAAACATCAATACACCGTGTCAACATGGCTCCATATTTCGGATATGTATCCTCAAACTCTATTTTAACTTTTACATAACCACAATACAATATAGTCGGAACACATATAAAATTTTATCACACATTTTTCTATCTAATCCAATCTTTTTACGGTCTCAACCTTTTTACGGTTCCTCGGACAGAAAAACGTATCAAACTCCAATAATAGAAAATATATGGCTTATTACCTTGCCATAGTTGCAATAAAAAACACCATAACCCGATCTATCGGATCATAGGTTGTGATGTGATTAACCGCTTGTCATGCGGCAGACCCGAAAACCGAAATTCAATCATACCATTCAAGTTCAACAAGTGCTTTATTTTTATATCGGTACACGGCGAGTGTGACATCGGATATCTCTTCAGCTTTCAGAGCGTCAAATACCTTTTCAACAAGTTGTGTGCCAATTTTGTTATTTTGATGCTCACGAGAAACACACGCGTGTTTAATGTAGCCGCTTCGCCCGTCATGTCCACAGAGAATCGCTCCGACAATTTCGAAGTCAATTTCCGCGACAAAAGATGTATTTGGGTTTCGGCGCAAGAATCGTTTCATTCCATCGCGGCTATCGTCAACATTGTTCAGCCCCATCCGTTCCGTTTGCCACTAGGTATAAACTTTATCATAATCAGCGATTTTAAATGTACGTATTTTCATTTTTCTTTATTTGCCTCCCTTGACATCAAGAAACCGCACTCAGCATGCCTCGGGTTATCTGTATGCCTTGATAGAAAACACACTAGATATTTTTTTTATGCATATTCTTTATATGTCTCTATACAGCCCATTCTCCAAATATTCCTTATACCAAGTTGGTGCAACATTGTTATAATCTAAATATCTATATAAATCCTTAAAATTTGACCAAGAGAACCATTGTTCTTTAATAATTTTCTTTATATTTGAAATTGCTTTTTCTCGAATGGAATCATCATCATGATCACATAAAATTACAGAAACATTAAACAAATCCGCGCCGTTTTCCTCTGTTATTTCTGTATTTAAAAAGAACTCTTTAAATGAAACTGCAATACGCTCAACACTAAATTTTCTTGGATTCTTAACATAATGGTTAAATATTGTAGCCCAAGTTATATTTTGAGAATTGCCTGTGCATAATGATTCTTTAGTAATATCAACAAACTGACAATTACCTTTTAAAAAAGAGTTAAAATTCTCTTCAGGCGGAAGTAAAAACATCTTAGCTTCTTCCCATTCCTTTACCCAACACGATATATCAATATAACATGATATCATTCTACCTGTTAGTAATTGAAGTAATTCCAAAACATCATAAGAATCCCGAGCCAAACAAAAAAAGGGCGGTATAGGCCAAATATGTTTTTCCTGATATGTAATCCGACCGTGTGCAATTGCATTTCGAATTTTTATCATTGAATCAATAAAATAGTTTACATTGGGGTCCAAAAGATTATAACTTTCTAAAAAATACTTAATCTTATAAGAAAGAGTTAACTCTTTACCAATCAAAATCTCGTATAAAACCTCTTTTATCGAACCTATTTTAGAATTAATCTGATTTGCACTAAAGAAAAAGTTTCTATTATAATAATCACTTAACAAAGAATTCATTTCTACATCTAATTTATTCTTTATTTCATGACTATTATTTTCAGCGAATAATTCTATTATATGGAAATAACTTAGTATCGCTTCATCATGATACAAATTTGCATCACAACTTTCATCTTTTAAGTAATTTGCTTTTCGCCATCTGTCTAAGAGCGAACCAATTAACTCTTGCTCGGTATATATTTTTTGTAGGAGTTTATTAAGCTGATCTGTATAGGATTCACCTTCAATTACAAGATTCGTTGGTTTCTCTTGCCAACAAATTTCCTCTATACTACATGAAGAAGATATTTCATTATATACTGTGAACGGTATACCGGTAAAAAAAGAAATAATATCTTGAATAATCAGAATCTCGCTCCTACAATACCGCACTCCTTCCATTGCAGAATCATAGTCTTCTACATAGCACATGGACACCATTTCAATTTCTCTAGCTTTAAAAGTACCATTAGAGTACGCCACTGTAGTGAACTTTTCAGTGGTATATACTTGTGAATTCTTATATCGAAAATTTATTTCTATACTATCAAATTGATACGCATAAACCTTCTTGACAAACACTTTTTTACTCACTAGCTCACTTCCTTTATATTTGCTCAAATATATCATAATTAGCCTAACCGGCAGTTGGATCTCACATTCCAA
>CAZJOD010000203.1:0-5870 GCA_964547525.1 uncultured Clostridiaceae bacterium | reverse complement strand
GGCAGAGATCCGCATATATGGTTATCACCAAAACGGGTAAAGATAATGGCCGATGAGATAGCTTCTCAGTTGGGTGCCGTAGATCCCGATAACGCCGATAAATATAAGATTAACGCCGAAACATTTAAAAGTAAGATGGATGAAGCTGATGCTTATATTCAAAAAGGTGTAAACAAGTTAAAAAATAAAGAATTTTTAATATACCATCCGTCTTTAGGATACTTCGCCGATGAGTATGGTTTAAAAATGATTGCCGTTGAGCATGAAGGTAAAGACGCATCCATTAAAGAATTAGGGGATGTTATAGATTATGCCAAGCGAAAGGGCATAAAAATAGTATTGTATCAAGCGGAATTTGATAAAAAACAAGCTAGAATCGTAGCAGACGAAATTAAAGGCGAAATTCAAATGATTTATCCTTTATCTGAAAAATATCCTGATAATTTAAAGGACATAATAGATTTTTTGCTAAAGAGTGAGAGTCGGTAAAATATGAAAGTAATATCTTTTGAGAATGTTTCAGCTTGGTACGGTAACCTTTTAGCTTTAGAAAATGTGAATTTTCAAATTGAAGAGAAGGATTTTACAGGCATTATAGGTCCTAACGGGGGTGGTAAAAGTACTTTGCTAAAAATTTTACTCGGGTTAAAAAAACCCGATATCGGGAAGGTAACTGTAAACCCGGACTGTAAAAACCTCATTTTAGGGTATGTTCCGCAGTTTACAACATTTAGTAAGGATTTCCCCATTAATGTTATGGATGTGGTTCTCATGGGCCTTATTAGGAATAAAAAATTCCCATTTATAAAGTTTACGAATGAAGACAAGGAAAAGAGTATATATGTGCTGGAAAAAGTGGGTATAGCTAATTTAAAAGACAGAAAAATAAATTCGTTATCGGGTGGTCAATTGCAAAAGGTTATGATAGCAAGAGCGTTGGTAGCCGATCCTCATATTCTGGTACTTGACGAGCCTGTTTCAAATATTGATTCAAAGTCTGAAACCGAAATATACGAATTGTTAAAAAATATGAACAACTATATGACTATCATTATGGTGTCTCACAACACCGCAATGATATCAACGTATTTTAAAACATTACTATGTGTGAATAAGAACGTTTATCATCATCAAAAAGATGAAATGGATATGGAAACATTAGAGAGGATATACGGGTGTCCTATGGAACTTTTTGCTCACGGTAAAATACCACATCGTATTATGAGAAATCATAAGGGGGTTTTAAATGCTTGAAGCCGTAGTAAAATATGCATTTTTAAGGAACGCAGTGATAAGTGCTTTTTTAGCCAGTATAGTTTGCGGAGTGGTAGGAACCGTTATTGTAGAAAAAAAACTTGTTATGATGAGCGGAGGTATATCGCACGCATCTTTCGGAGGTGTGGGTCTGGGGTATCTTCTAGGATTCGAGCCAATGTTAGGGGCGTTGTTGACAGCGGTGTTATCTGCATTGGGATTGGCTTATGTAAAGCATAATGTTAAAACCGGTGCGGATACGTTAGCCGGTATTATTTGGCCTTTAGGAATGTCGGCGGGAATTTTATTTATTTATGTTTCACCGGGATACCCGCCTGATTTGACATCATACTTGTTCGGAGATATATTAACCGTAACATCGGTTGACCTTTTTATGATAGGTATTCTAAATCTCATCGTATTAGCGGTTGTAATCTCATATTTTCAATTACTAAAAGCGTATCTTTTTGATAAAGAATTCGGAATTTTAAACGGAATCAATGCAAAGGTCGCAGACTATATTCTCTACCTTTTTATAGGACTTTCGGTAGTTGTTCTAATTAGAGTCGTAGGAATTATTTTGGTTATGGCTCTTTTAACAATACCTTCGGCAGTGGCGAAAATGTTTACATTTAAATTTCATCGTATTATGATATTTTCCGCATTATTCGGTATGATAATTTGTATCGGTGGCTTGTCCATATCGTATGTTTTAAATATTCCGTCCGGATCTGTTATTGTTCTGGCAGGCGGATTTTTATATATCGTGGCGGCTTTTCTAAAAAAAATCTTGGAAAGAAAGCAAAGTATTTTTCATAAATAAAAGTGTGATTCTATTGTAATAACTCTTTTTCAGTGAATTTTGGTACATATGCCAATACAATTTATAGTGCGGTATAGCTGCAAAAATAGATGTCTTTATTATCGTATAAAATTTCCTTATGATTTTTTCACCCATTTCATTGTTTGTCATATCATAATGAATGAAAGAATTACAAAAATTTCAGATTAAAAATTATTAAAACACAAAACAGAAATCAAAAAATTTTAATATTGGTTATAAATTTAGGTAAAAATGTAATATGTATAAATAAAAATTTCAATTACCAAAAATTTTATTACTAATATCTATTGACTAACTTAATTTACGGGTGTATGATATTTTTTAAAAATAAAGCAAAACAATTGATATATATAGAAAGTAAGGAGTAATTATATGAGGAAGCTGCAAAATGTATATGAGCAAGTAGTGCAACGAAACCCTGGAGAAGTGGAATTTTTGCAAGCTGTGAAAGAGGTTCTTGAATCTTTAGACCCTGTGGCTGAGAGATATCCTAAATATATTGAATCGGGTATATTTGAAAGATTAGTAGAGCCTGAGCGTCAAATTATGTTTCGAGTTCCATGGGTGGACGATCAAGGAAAGGTTTGGGTGAACCGTGGTTACCGTGTACAATTTAATAGTGCAATAGGTCCTTATAAAGGAGGCCTAAGGTTTCATCCCGGTGTTAATTTAAGTGTAATTAAATTTTTAGGGTTTGAGCAAGTATTTAAAAACTCTTTAACCGGTATGCCTATTGGAGGCGGTAAAGGGGGAAGCGATTTTAATCCTAAAGGTAAGTCAGATGCCGAAGTAATGCGTTTTTGTCAAAGCTTTATGAATGAATTATATAGACATATAGGGCAGTTTACCGATGTTCCTGCGGGTGATATCGGCATAGGAAGTAGAGAGATAGGATATCTTTTCGGTCAATATAAAAGGCTTACCGGAGAATTTACCGGTGTATTGACAGGTAAAGGTATCACGTACGGAGGCAGCTGGGTCCGCACTGAAGCTACAGGCTACGGTTTATGTTACTTAATGGATGAGATGATTAAGGATAAAGGCAAAAGCTTTGAAGGAACACGGATAATCATATCAGGATCCGGGAATGTTGCAATTTACGCCAATGAAAAGGCTGTTCAATTAGGTGGAAAAGTTGTTGCCATGAGCGATTGTAACGGCTATATTTATGATAAAAACGGGATAGATTTGCCATTGGTAAAAAAATTAAAGGAAGTTGAAAGAAAAAGAATAAGAGAATATTTAAGTGTACATCCTCATGCCGAGTATCACGAGGGATGTGCTGGCATATGGAATGTTCCGTGTGACATTGCATTGCCTTGTGCGACACAGAACGAATTAAGTTTGGAAGATGCTAAAACATTGGTTTCTAACGGGTGTTTTGCTGTAGGCGAAGGAGCTAATATGCCGTGTACTTCGGATGCTGTGCAATATTTCATTGACAAAAAAGTTTTATTTGCACCTGCAAAGGCCGCAAACGCTGGTGGAGTGGCTACATCGGCTCTGGAAATGAGTCAGAACAGTATTAGGTATTGCTGGTCGTTTGAAAAGACCGACGAGCGTTTAAAAACTATAATGGTAAATATATATAAAAATATATGTAAGGCGGCGGAAGAATACGGATATAAAGATAATTTGGTGGTTGGTGCCAATATTGCGGGCTTTATAAAAGTGGCCGATGCAATGTATACACAAGGTATTGTTTAATAATCGATAAGCTTATAATATATAGAGAACAAAAAAACGAGGGTTTTTACCCCCGTTTTTAGTTTTTACTTATTGCTGTGCGTTATCCAAAACAATTTTATTAATAGCATTTATATAAGCCAAAGCACTGGCCTTTATAATATCGGTATCAACCGCTCTTGAGGTATATGTTTTATCGTTGTACATAACCTGAATTGTCGCTCTTCCTAAAGCTTCTTTTCCTTGAGAGATACTGTTTATTTTATATTCGGTCAATAGAAGATCCATATTTACAATCTTTTTTAAAGCTGTGTATACAGCATCTATAGGACCGTCTCCCACAGTGCTTTCGGTAAAGACATTATTCCCTTTTTTAACTGTTACCGTAGCTGAAGGATACAAATTATTACTTATAACCTGGAAATCTATAAATTCATATAAATCTATAGATTTTCCGTTTTCATGAATGTGAGTAATTTCATCGGAAAAATCTTTTTCCATTATATAGTACAGATCGTGATAGTAGACTTCTTTCTTTTTATCAGCCAATTCCAAAAACTTTTCATGTATTTTCGCAAATACATCATCGTCAAAGGATGTAAAGCCCATTTTGAGAAGTGCGTCCTTTAATGCATGACGTCCCGACCTGGCGGTTAATACGAGCTCCATGTCCTCCACACCTACATCCTCGGGACGAATGATTTCATACACATCTCTTGACTTTAACAATCCGTCCTGGTGAATGCCTGATGAATGTGCAAAGGCATTTTCTCCTGTGATAGCTTTGTTAACCTGAATATCCAATCCCATTAGATTGCTTACCAATCCGGATGTTCTTTTAATTTCTGTTGTTTTGATTCCGGTATACGCATCATAATAATCCTTTCGAACTTTTATTCCCATTACGATTTCTTCCAACGCCGCATTACCGGCACGTTCTCCGATTCCGTTAACGGTACATTCCACCTTTGTAGCACCGTTTTTAACAGCTACCAATGAATTGGCCACAGCTAATCCGGTGTCATTATGACAATGTACGCTCAATATTACTTTATCGTTTAAATTCATTAATCTATCGTTTAATTTTCTGACTAATTCTCCGAATTCTTCGGGCACTGCGTACCCCACTGTATCCGGTATGTTAACGATTGTAGCTCCGGCCTCTACAACAGCGCGTATCGTATCCCACAGATATTCAAAATCCGAACGTGACGCATCTTCTGTGGAATATTGAACGTCAGGCAGCAAAGACTTGGCATACTTTACCGCATCAACACCCATTGTCATAATCTGTTCTTTTGATTTTTTGAATTTTTTTTCCACATGGATGGCTGATGTTCCTAAAACCATATGAATCATAGGTTTCTTTGCATATTTAACACTATTGTACACAGCATCGATATCAGCTTTGTTTGCACGTGCCAAGGCTGTAACAACCGGTCCGTTTTCGGTAATTGCCATAGCAACTTCTTTCACAGCTTCAAAGTCTCCTTTAGAGGAAGCGGGGAAACCGGCTTCGATGTAATCAACGTTTAAAACCTCAAGCTGCTTTGCGATCTTTATTTTTTGCGATAGGTTAAGTTTTGCTCCGGGAACCTGTTCGCCGTCTCTTAATGTCGTATCAAAAATCAAAATTTTTCTGCTCATAATGCATTCCTCCTGTTTATATTATAAAAAAATAAAAGCCCTTCATCCCTAATCAATTATAGAGACGAAAGGCCTTTCTTACGCGGTACCACTCTATTTAAAGATATATTAAATATCTTTCACTCATATTCGGCTACTTATAAATAACCTAGTCTTAGATAACGGTGACTACCGTCCGGACATACTCTCCGTTTTGGATTTCAACCGGCAACTCAGGGGTGAGATTCAATTCTTTTACCCGCTGCCTTTCACCGTCCGGCAGCTCTCTGTAGCAGTAAGCGGATTTACTAATCCCCGTCAAAGTCTTTTTTGTTTTTAACATTATATGCGGTTTTTTAATAAAAAGTCAATAATATTATTGCACTATTTGATAGAGAAATTGACCGATATGAATCCGGTTTAATATTTAAGCCAAATCAACACAAAATTCCGGTAAACA
>CAZJOD010000202.1:0-5874 GCA_964547525.1 uncultured Clostridiaceae bacterium | reverse complement strand
TATATGAAAATATGATATGTTTTATATATCTTCTGATAAAGGTGATTTTTATGAGCTTTAAAAATGTAAAGATTTATTATTTGTACCATAGTGGTTATGCCATGGAGATTGATTCTGATTTTTTTATATTTGATTATTGGAGTAAATACAAACAAAATAATAAAGATAACATATTGAATAGAATACAAAACAAGGATGTTTTCAAAGATAAATCGAACATATATGTATTTGTCAGTCATAACCACAGAGATCACTTTGATCCTGTTATATTGGATTGGGCGGATATAAACACAAACATAAGGTATATATTGAGTGATGACATAGTAATAGATAAGAGTGTCGGTAATTTCTATTATATATCACCCTATGAAACAATTGATGTTGATAACATTAATATAAAAGCATACGGTTCAACCGATGAAGGAGTTTCTTTCTTAGTGAAAGCTTACGGCTTAAGTATCTTTCATGCCGGAGATTTAAATTGGTGGTATTGGTTTTACGAATCCACTGAAGATGAAATGAAAGAATATGAACATCTATATAAAAATGAAATTGAAAAAATATCCGGTGAGAATATAGATATTGCTTTTTTTCCTGTAGATCCCAGGCTTAAGGAATACTATTATAAGGGAGGTGAATATTTTATAGAAAACCTTAAACCAAAATTATTTATGCCTATGCATTTCGGTGATAAATATGAAATTACAAAATTATTTAAAGACAAAGTAAACTGTTTTCCTGTAGAAGTTGTTGAGATTTTGTATAAAGGACAAGAAATTAAGTATGAAAAATCTTAAGATGAAAAATATATGCTTTTATATATAGATTTTAATTATCGTTTTTAATAAGGGGGAATATATGAAAACATGTGGATATGATGTGCTTGTGCAAATTAATGAAAAGTTGTTAAATAAGGCAATGGCAATGGCATTTTATTCGGGTGTCTTGAAAACATCCGGAAGTTACTCTTTCATAGAAGGCATTCCGGCGGAGTTACAAGGTTTTACAAATATAAATTATAAGGTTAGAATGAAAAATGAACCTTATATTGATTTAACAGGTGAAGATAATATTTACCTAAAACTCTCCGCTGAACTGTATCTAACAGTTTTAACCGGTATTGAAATAGAGTTTGATATTGATTTCAAAGCTAAAGCAACTATTCGATTTGACATATCAAATCGAACGTTAGTATATGATTTGGCTATGGCCCAAATAAGTGATATAACCGTTAATGACAGTGTAAAAGTTAGTAACTACGCTGTTTCTAAAATAAATAAAATTATAAGTATTATTCTTACGAAATATATTAGTGAAGATATTGGCACCATAGATATCCCGTTAGTAATGTATCATATTAAGCTACCTGATATGCCTGACGGTGAGGAATATTTATTACCTGTGAATGTATCGGATATTAAAATCGTTAATTCGAGAATACTGGCTGTGGGTATCGATTTTTTCGATAATTCTTCAGGCGATATGTCAGGAGTTTCCGATTTTACAGACGATAATGAGGTTTTTTTTGCGATTAAGGAAGGTACCTTAATGCAAGTATTTAATTTTTGGTGGCAAAATAAGGAAAAAGATTTAAAACAAAGTTTTTCCGGAGAGTTACCTGTAAACTATAACGAAAAAATCGGTAAAGGAATGGATATTTTTACCCGTGTCATTTCTTTAGGATTTTTAGAGTCGGTATCAGAAGTACAAAATACAATACTTAAATATGAAGGCAAGGTTGAGATCATTGACAAACCCGAGGTTGATTTCGTTGAAGACGGACGTTTAGTTATAAAAAAGTTAAAAGGGAGAGCCAATATTTCGTGTTTTGTAGAAGCAATTGTCAATAAACAGTTAGATATTGATACAAGTTCATTTATACCGGATAAAATTACACCGTGGGAAGATGATATAAAGTTAAAACAATATGAAAAACATAAAAAGCTTTTTAATTTGGAAGAAGAAGTGATTATTGATTTGACAGATGCAGTTGGAATTGTGAGTTTAAACAAAGATAGCAACCTGGTTTTAAAACTTGATAGAGCGGATTTTAATATAGATTTAGGATCAAAACGTTATCAAAATATAACCGAAAAACTATTAAATCGTTTATTGGGTATATTTGAGAACAACATTATCACACATATACCGGAATTTATTATATCTCCGTCTCTTATTACATCTTCTTTGGAAGCGTCCGGTTATACGTTTAATGTAGGTTTGAACGGTATCTTATTTGAGGATGAAGAAATCGTTGTAAAAATGGGTATAGAGGTTAACGAGATTGTTGGGAAAAGTGGCCCGGTACCTCTTTATATAGCAAACAGAAAATCTAAGAAACTACATAGGTATGATTGTGAGGCGGTAGATGATATTGATTATGAAAATCGAGTGGGGTATTATTTACTTGATGAAGCATTAAGGGCAGGTTTTAAACCTTGTGGTTTATGTTTGTCTAAAATGTAGGAGAGGAGCGGATATATATGAAAACTTCAGGTTACGATATTGCTTTATTAATTAATCAGAGCCTACTTAATAGGATTTCCGGAGCACTTTTTTATTCGGGTTTTCTCACAACCAACGGTTCGGTTGATTTTTATACAGGTAAAATTAGTGTTAAAAATAATATTAAAAATATCTATGAGGAATTAAGTTTAGCTTTGAAAGATAAGGTTCCCGACGAATTACGAAATTTTTTAAAATTGGATTTCAGGTTTAAACCTACACACGAACCTTACATTGATATTTTGGGTGATCATGAAATTCGCTTAGGAATTACACTAAGGATTTGTTTATGGCTATGGGAGGGACTGGAAATAAAGTTTGACGCTTCACTTGTGGTCACATGTGGTATTTTAATGTCTTCGACAGGCATAATAGAAGCTGATTTTGCACATTCGCAGATTGATGAATTTTTAATCAAATACAATGCCGGAATAAACAAAGAAATGACTTTTACTTTAAATAATATTTTCGGTGAAGCGCTAAAATTATATTTTTCAGCCAATACGGTAAGCTTTCAAATTCAATTACCTTCCATAGAGAAATATATACCCGGCATAGTTATAAAAGATAATAATCCTGATGACATATTCAATATATACATAAAGAGTATAAAGGCTTTATCATCCGGGTCTATGATTATAGCTGCCAATTTATATGAAGATCATGAATTTGGAGACAGTTCCGGATTATATGATTTTGTTAGAAACTGTAATCTTGGCGTTGCCGTTTCGGAGACCGCAATGTTTAAAGTATTTGAATATTATTGGGATAGGATACCTGATAAAAATTTTTCTAAAGAAGGTTGGATAAAAGTCGATAAACCGAATAACTTTTTTAGTAATATGAATGAAATTACATTATTTATTGAGCGGTTTGTGTCTAAGTCTTTAACTGCCGGGTTTATTGATTCACAAACTGTCTATAAAGATATCGAATTTTATTATAACATACAAGCTACATTTACAAATCGTCCTAAGTTTGATTTAATTGGTGGAAATAAATTAAAGCTATATAATATGTCTTTTGACTTTAGTGTCAGACTTGCAGCTTTTTGTAATGTGGAAAACAAGATAACGTTAGACACATCCGGTATTATACCTGACAGTTGGACGCCTTGGGAAGATGACAAAGTCATAAGTACCAAGACAACTCGATTAAAATTATTTGACGGTACTCTAAAGTTAAACAACCTAAAATTGAAACAAGGTATTGGAAATGTATATTTTGATGAAAAAGACAAATTGTTTAAAGGAAAAGTGGAGAAGATCGATCTTTACTGGGATTTTGTAGATAGTGAATGTCCATTTCTAAATTTACCGGAGAAATTGGTTAATTGGGTTTTTGATCAATTTGAGGGAAGAATAGTAGAAAAAATACCGCATTTTGTTTTATCTCCTGTAATTAAATTTAATGTTCCGTTAATACCTTGGAAAGTATGTTTAACAGGTAAGAAAATTGAAATCACAAATAGTGAAGCAATAGTTGGAGTTAATGTGTTTTTTGATGAGTTGAAAACAGATTTGTTTCCTGTACCTAAGTATATAGCTAATATCAACAATTGTGAGGTACATAAAATAGGATGTGACTCGATTATGGATACTTACGAAGTTCATCAAAGAGGATATCACTTGTTGAATGATGCTTTGAACGCGGGATTTGACGGATGCAAAAACTGTCTTCCCGTATATCACAGAAGATAGAAACAAAAAGTTGTAAAATAGAAAAAATCTTAATTATATGTTGAATTTGGTAAAATAAAAATGATATAATTAATTTGCAAACCGGTGACTTAAATGTCGGTTTTCAATCTACAACGGCGGTTGTATTGAAATCAGGGTTGAGTGGTTGTCAAGGTGGTTTTGTAAAAAACATTGATTAACGGTGTTAAAAACAGGGAAAAAACATGAAAGTGTACCATCTTTTTTTACTCGTATACTCCCGGTTTGTTTTTATTTTATCAACCCGGAATATGACAGGGGTTATGACAGGGGGACGGGGGTAGTGACACTTCTTGTGTCACTACCCCCGTCCCCCTGTCATAATAACCACCAATTGATTTTACAGCTCCGGTTATTTGTCCACTCGTTTATTGCAATAAAACCGGGTTTTTTCAGTAGAGTCATATAGTAATTATAACTTGTTTCAGTTATTAATTTTTCACAGCCAATCCAAATCCTTCATAACCGATTTAATATAAGCAAGATCCGTTTGTGCAAACCATTCTCTATCTCCGGCACGTGGTGCTTCTATACAAATTGGTCCGTTATATCCTACAGATTTTAATTGTTTTAAATATGCTCTATGATTAATTTCTCCTTCTCCGAGTCCGGTGGGAGTTCTTTTACCGTCAACCGCTGCAACACTGTTTTTTAAGTGAACATAATAAAGATTGTCTTTTATCAGATTAATGGTATCTGATAAGCCCGGTGCCTTTTTGAAATAAACGGCATTTCCAAAATCAAGATTAATACCTACAGAAGATTTACCTATCAAATCGGTAAGTTTTTTTGCCGCTTCGGGTAAATCGTGTATATAGCACATGTGAGTTTCAAATGCAAGTTTAAAGTTTAGCTCTGCTGCAACCTCACCTATGGTTTTAAAACCTTCGGCCGCCCAAGCCCATTGGTCTTCGGTAGCGATAAATGATCCGTGTTTTTCATATTCCGAATAGGGAACACCCGGTGTTTTATTGGTAAGAGAACCGGCAAAAGTGTTGCAAACAGTTAGATTAAACATTTGAGATGCCATTTTAAAAAAGCTAATTGCAGCATCGATTTCAGACTCTCTAACTTTTTGGTCAGCCACAGTGAGATTTGGTCCGGGGGATCCGAATATTACAGTTTTTAGACCTGATTTTTTTACTGCTTGTGCCAAGTTATCCAAGTATTCTTCGGTAGTTTCCGAAACACCTGCACGTTTTCTTCTGAACTCCACACCGTCAAATCCCCAAGCAACGGCTTTTTCACATATTTCCGCCAAGGTTTGTCCTTGTTCACAATAATTCACATGCATAATTATAGGTACTGACATGTTGTTTCCTCCTAAAAAAATTTGTTCATGCTCAACAACCTGAAAAAATTACAAGCTATGTTATTGTTTGTAGTTTATTTTATGCCTGTATAAATGACAGATATAAAATCTACAATATTTTACCAGGTATAACTTACATAATTAATTCAAGAATGCTAAATTAAATTTATCTTCACAGATGATTATACCAAAAAACAAGATATAATGTTTTCTTGTTTTACTAAAAACAAGAATGATTTCACTATAAAAATTTAGGTGCTTTATTGTCCTGTAAAACATGTCGAGAGTAATAACATTGTTTTTACAAAGAATTTTTCCCAAAAAAATTCTTTAACCGGG
>CAZJOD010000201.1:4533-6021 GCA_964547525.1 uncultured Clostridiaceae bacterium | reverse complement strand
AGGAAAATACTCTTTTTTATCTAAAACCGAAATTATATCAGATACTTTTGCAAGTTCGTAAGGTGTCCCCTGCACAAATAAATACTTAGTGGCCGTATCTAAATGTATATTCGTAATATTCAAGCCTAAAGCAGCTATTTGCGTGCTTAGATTTTCGGCTGTTATATAATTAAGCTTAAACTTTGTGAGTGCAATCTGATTAAAGAAATTGTTTTTCAGTTTATTTACCGGCCCTACTATAAAAATATTACCTTCTTTTATGTATGATAATTTTTGTCCTCCGGGCTCTACTGTTTTAATAAATAATTCTAATGCTTTTTTAGGTTTTACACCGTCTAATACAAAAGTAACAGGCTCATCAGGCCCCAAATAAAACACATACTCACTTAAATTTAACGCTATAACCGATAGGACATCACTAATTTTTGTATTGACCATGGCTATGGATATCTCCGGAGCGTCTATTTCATCTGTCGCTATGTATTCTGCAAATTGCGGTTGTGTTTTTTCTGTTGAATTGTCTATTGTTGTCTTTACACCTTCATCCGGTGGATTTTCAGTTATTAATAGCTTTTGTCCCGGATATATATAATTTTTATCTTTAATGGCATTTGCTTGTGCCAATGCATCTGTATCGACATTATATTTTTTTGCTATTGCAGATAAAGTGTCACCCGGCTTGACAATATAATAAATATTTTCACCGTCAGCTATTACATTAGTAGGCATGCTAATAAATAAAATCAACAAAACCAGTCCAATAACCCCCAATTTTATACTTCCCCTTATATATGACAATCTCATCTTTGCCTCCTGTCTCTTTCTATACATACTTAAACTTCATTTTTGCTTATTCCATTATTTTAACTATCAGAAAATAATGTTAAAAATAAAAATCAGTTTAGTATCGACAAGATTATTTCTTTTCCTTCTGTATTTTTAATTCTTACATTAGATTTGTTAATTTCAAGAACCGTTAAAACGCTTTCAATGCTTTGATTTTCTTCCAAAATGTAAGATTTCCCTTTAGCTGTTATAACACAACAACTAGTACCTTTTTCACTATATACAATTCCCTTTAATTGATATTGTGTTGTAAATGGATCGTTTTGCACCTCGCCGTCAGACAAAGCACGTTCTCTTACAGGTAAAAAATTAAAGACATCGGTATCACCACCGGTTGTGTTCTTATTATTAACAGCGGTTGTAACTATCGCTTTTTGTGTTTCAGCCGGTGGTTTTGACGCTACTGCAGGTTTTGTCTTACCCATGTCGGAAAAAACGTACATATATAACACGATACCTATTAAAACAACAAAGACCGGTAACATGATTGCCAGTGATTTGTTTTGATTGAGAAATTTTTTAAAACCGCTTTCTTTTTTACTATTCTTATCTGCCATGCACCCATCCCCCCTTAAATGCAATTGAGATTAGTAAATATTTCTTACACAGTATAATACAATTAATTGCAAAAAATTTCAACTG
>CAZJOD010000201.1:0-4433 GCA_964547525.1 uncultured Clostridiaceae bacterium | reverse complement strand
TTATATACCGGAACGGCAATCAATGTTAAAACACCTATGATAGCTACAACAACCATCAATTCTACCAACGTAAAACCTTTTTTGTTCTTTGTCAGTTTAAATAAATTTTTCATAAGTTGAACCCCCTAATGTTCAAAATAATGTCATCATATTACCATAAACATGCAAAAAGTACAAGCTATATTTACATTATTATGAATTATTACGGGTTAGTCTTATGAGCACATTACAATATTCTGGTTCTTAAAACACCTTTTATCTGTGTAATCTTTTCCGCAATATGATCGGTTATTTCACCTTCATAATCAATAATGGTATAAGCATTCTCTCCCTTGCTTCTGTTCAACATATTTTCAATATTGATGTTACTATGCGCCAATACTGTTGAAATCTGTCCTACCATATTAGGTATATTCTTGTGACAAACCGTAAGTCTGTTTTTAGCCGTACGGCTCATTTGACATTCCGGAAAGTTTACAGAATTTATAATATTTCCGTTTTCCAAGAAATCAACTGATTGTTGTACCGCCATTATTGCACAATTATCTTCCGCTTCTAATGTAGACGCTCCTAAATGCGGTATCGCTATAACCTTAGAATGTCCGGCAATCTCATTGTCAGGAAAATCCGTAACATAACATGAAACTTTGCCCTTATCCAAAGCTTTTAAAATATCTACGGAATTAACCAATTCTCCTCGAGACATGTTAATAATTACTACATTATCTTTCATGTCCGCTATTAATTTTTCATTAATCATGTTTTTGGTACTATCCATAAGTGGAACATGCACTGTAATGTAATCACACTTATGTATTACCTCCTCCAAGCTTTCGGCATTTAGAACATGTCTGGATAATCCCCAAGCGTTTTTGACAGAAATATAGGGATCATAACCCAATACAGTCATACCAAGAGCATTTGCAGCATTAGCCACTTGCGCACCAATAGCACCTAGACCCAATACTCCTAAAGTTTTTCCTTTTAACTCGGTTCCTACAAAACGGGATTTTTCTTTCTCAATTAATTTGGACATATCCTGTGTTTTATCCAAAGAATTAATCCATAAAATACCTTGCGTAATATTTCTTGCCGCAAGTAACATTCCTGCTAAAACCAATTCCTTAACAGCATTGGCATTAGCACCCGGTGTGTTAAAAACAACAACTCCGTTTTCAGTACATCTGTCTACAGGTATATTATTTGTTCCCGCACCGGCTCGCGCTATACATTTTAGTTCATTATAAAATTCCATGTCATTTAACTTATAGCTTCGTACTAAAAATGCATCCGCATTATCTATAGTATCCGATATATCATATCGATTACTCGGAAACAATTCTAAACCTTTTTCAGAAATTTTATTATATGTTTTTATTTTAAACATTTTATATCCTCCTATAATATAAAAGAAAAGATTCATTGAAATGTCCATTTTGCTTCATTAATTCTGTAAATTCACAATGAACATTCTTATTAATCTTTTCTTCTCATAGATTATGAGTTTTCAGCATCGAATTTTTCAATAAAGTCGGCAAGCGTCTTTACACCTTCAAGAGTCATAGCATTATAAATACTCGCTCTCAAACCACCGACACTACGGTGTCCCGCTAATGTCACCAAACCTTTCGCTTTTGCTTGGTTTACAAACTTTTTATCCGTATCGGGATTTCCGGTAACAAATACGACATTCATTAATGACCGATCTTCTTTTTTTGCAGGAGCACTAAATAACTTGGAATTATCTATTACATCATACAATATCTTTGCTTTTTCCTTATTTCTTTTCTCCATTTCAGGTACACCACCGTTATCTTTTACCCACTGCAATACCAATCCCATAATATATATTGCATATGCAGGCGGTGTGTTGTGCATAGAACCTTTTTCAACATGTGTTTTATAATCTAACATTACCGGAGTGTTTGAGGGGGCTTTACCGGATAAATCATTCCTGATGATAACCAATGTAACACCGGCAGGACCTAAATTTTTCTGTGCACCGGCATATATTAAGCCGAAATCATTCACATCGATTACTTCAGACATAATATTAGAGGACATGTCAGCCACCAAAGGGATATTTGCAGTTTTAGGAAATACACCGCATTTTGTTCCGTAAATTGTATTATTTGATGTTATATGGACATAATCCGCATCTTTGGATATCATATCATCTGTTATAACAGGGAAGTATGAAAAGTTTTTATCTTCGGAAGACGCGATAACATTGACGGTACCAAATTTCTTAGCTTCTTTTATTGCGGATGACGACCATACGCCTGTATTTATATAATCCGCTTTTTTATTATTGACCATTAGATTCATCGGTACCATTGCAAACTGCAACGAAGCACCTCCTTGCAAGAATAAAACATCGTAATTTTTTGGGATGTTCATTATTTCTCTTAAATCCGCCTCTGTTTTCTCAATTATACTCAAATATGCCGAAGATCTATGGCTCATTTCCAGAACGGACATACCCGAACCGTTATAATTCAACATTTGTTCCTGTGCCTTTAGCAACACTTCTAAAGGCAATGCAGCCGGTCCGGATGCAAAATTGTATACTCTATCCATATTATCGTGCTCCTTTATATAAATTACAATATATTATAATACGCTAACAGTTATGCTAACCTTCTCCGGCTTCCTAACAGTCAGCCGATCAAACCGGTGTTAGCTTGTCCCCATCGTTAATTAATTAACAAATAGTCGATATAAAATTATATATACCTTATTAATTTTATTATATAGTACTCGCTTTTTTTGTAAAAATCAACTTAATAATCAAAAATTCTTCTGGCCGTAATGTATGTATTTCTATAATAACCTGTCAGTTCCGATATCCTGACATACTTACCCTGTGATGTACTTGAAGAGGCATGTATAAATTGATTATCACCTATGTATATACCGACATGTGTTATGGCTCCGCCACCTGAACCGTCAAAGAAAACCAGATCTCCCGGTTTTAGCGATCCTATAGGAACATATTTACCATATGTAGCTTGTGTAGCCGCAAAGTGAGCCATACGGACTCCAAAATCTTTGTATACATATAGTGTAAATCCGGAGCAATCAAAACCTCTTGGTGACTCACCACCCCATACATAAGGCACTCCCATGTATTTTTTTGCAGTATTTATTATCAGTTGTTGAATTAACTTCATACCGTCCCATCTTGACGGTGGCTCTAAAACACTTAACGCTTGATAATCTTCCGGGGTATTGTCAATAAGATAAGGAATGTAATCTGCAAATTCAGATTTTATCCACGCATGATTGCCGTCTCTTAGCAATATCCGATACCATCCGTCGTATTCTCCGTATGTAACAAAAATGTCATTTTTATTTGCCATCATAGCGACCGCGGCACCTAAATCCGGGTATACCCTTATGTTTACTTGATTTGCATTAATGATCAACAGACCTTTTTCTTTATATGAAGTTTGTATGTATTTGCCCATAACCCAACCGGTAAAACCCTTATATTCAATATAATACCATTCTTCATGTCTGCCGTGCACAGAAACTTCGAACCCTTCGTTAAGTATTATGATCACTTCCGCACTTGTATCATAAGCTTCTCTTAAATTTACATCACCGTTTACTACAGTTCCCATACAAACCGGTTCATTTTCAACACGAATAAACCAAGCATAAATCCACCCTTTTTTATCATTCAGATCAAATTCATACCACCCGTCGCTATGATACTTTGAAAGGGAAAGCTGCTCTCCTTTTCTAACAGTACCTATAACTTCGTAATTTAAGCCCGGACCGGATCGTACATTTACAGAGCCCGATATGACTGAACCTGTAATTTCAATATCTTTTTCATTCACTTTTTCTATAGCCGGAAGCTGAATCGAGTCAATCACATTTGCATTCATAATCATTGCGATTACATCATCATTTGCAGTTTGTGCATGCCCTATAATTCCAAAAGAAAAAACACACATGAAAAAAAGAAAACCTGTTAAAATAGTTTTGCACTTCATAATACTACTCCCGTCGTTCTTTTCTTATTCTATTATTATCGCAGTGACGAGTTATAAAGAAGATCTCTTTGTCGGACGGTTAAGATATTAAATCGTTATGTATGTTGCAATGTATCCGTCCGGTCTTTTCAAAACAATGCTCCTGTCACCACTAGAAATCTATATATTAAAACATATTATAATACAAGCGGTATTATGTGTCAACTTTGCAATTTCATAATATTGACTCTATTAACGATCTTATACTTTCCACACCGGTTTTTTTCAGAGATGAAAACGGGTAAATTTCATTTTTATAAACTCCCTTTATTTTATCGCCAATTCGGTCAAGTTCGTATTGAATCTTTGTTTTAGCGAATTTATCGACTTTAACTGCGACTACAATATAGGGAATTGCGCTATGGTTTAACCACTTCATCATCATTAAAT
>CAZJOD010000200.1:0-6046 GCA_964547525.1 uncultured Clostridiaceae bacterium | reverse complement strand
AGCGACCTTTGTACAAATACAGATGGTGTAAACATTAACACTGCCGCATATTGGAGCGGTCTGAAATCTAATGACAATGCAGGTGAAAAAGTTGAGATCACTCTCACTATTAAGCTCGAAAATGATAAATGGAACACTTCCATTTATCCGGTGTATGATGAAGCTTTTGCCGGAATTATTAATAATTATAAGCCTGACCAAACAAGTTATAGCTTTTCGCGGTTTTCAAATAGTGCCGGAAATAATTCTGTCAAATGTTCTGTTGGAAAATCAGGAGATACCGACCTGACAAATCGTGGTGAAACAACTACTATCTCCGGTACTTTCCCAAGCGAAGGCAAGGAAGGCGATGAGATTGCCGTTATTGTCGAAAGCAGTAAAGGGTGCCAGGCTATTTATGTGTATAGATGGACGAGTAATAAAAAATAGAAATAAAAACTACATCTTGTGATCGAGTGTTTCCCTTTGGTAGTAGTGTAATTTAAAACTTCAATTTTTCCATTATAATTAAAATCATACTTTATTTGTTCTAAGATAATATATTTGTTTCCAAAGATATAGCATAAATTTTATTATTTTTTATTGCATCATTTATCGCATCATACTGTTCTTTTTCCGTAGCCGAAAGTTTATCGTAGTCGTTCTCTACAACAGGTATCAAGGAAAATGTGTTAGTTTCTTCGTGTAGATTCGAAATTGTCGTGTTAACCATAGTAACGTCTGATGAAATTTCAATTTGTGAATCACTACAACCGTAACGTCTTTCGCATAAGTTTTTCGAATTCATCATGTGCTTATGATTTTGGTTTATTAACATCATCCGTGGAGGAGATATCTCACCAAATATATTTTTATGAAAAAAGTTATTACAATAAAATTATCCTTTAATTTATCAGGTCACTAAGTTTGTATTCACCACAACAATGGTTCTCAAAAAAATAAAAATGAATAAAAGGAATTGCACCGTTGATTCTCAATTAATAAAATATTATAATAAAAACGGTAAGTAAAATTCTATGGATTTTAATTAAAAGGTGGTCAACATATATGACAAGAAAATACCCTCTCGAATATCCAAATGTACCCAATTATTACAGTGCTCTTAGCAAACTTACTGAGTATTCACACCTTAAATTCGAAGAAGGCGCAGATTCCGATGCCATTAAATCGATATTTGACAAACTAAGCGAAAAAATTGATTTAGCTCTAACGGAGATGGTCAGTTTAGAAATTGACAACAATATAAAAACGGCTGAACCCGACGATTATGAAAAGATCATAGCACTCAGAAGTGAAGGTCCTAGATGTATATCCTGCAAATTTGATCGTGATAAATACATGGAAAAAATCATGGGAGCTCTATATGGTAGATTTGCAGGATGTATTCTCGGTGCGATAGTCGAAGGGTGGAGCTCTGAAGTCATAAAAGCATGGGCTGATTTCAACGGAGAAAAATTCCCCCCTGAGGACTACTGGAAAAGTTGCAAGGATCCGAGTAATTTAAGATATGGTGTTAGTTATTCCAAATCTTTTACAAGAGGAAATATTGACGGCGCACCGGTTGACGATGACATTACATATACGATTCTAGGGTTACTTATTGCTGAAGAATATTCTCACAACTTTACAACTGAAAATGTAGGTGAAGCCTGGATCAAATATCTTCCGACGGCATGCACCGCCGAAGAAGCGGCACTTAAAAATCTTTGGGCAGGAGTTCATGCTTTAAAAGCGGCTGAAATCGACAATCCGTACTGTCAATGGATCGGTGCGGATATAAGAGCCGATCCATGGGGCTATATGGCTCCGGGTATGCCGGAAAAAGCTGCTAAAATGGCTTACCGTGACGCTTATATCAGTCATAGAAGAAACGGAATATATGGTGAAATGTTTTTTGCAGCGGCAATTGCCGCAGCGTTTGAAGTCGACAATACAATGGACGCCCTCAAAATCGGCCTTAGCGAAATACCAAAAGAATGTATGCTTGCGAATGATATTCGTTGGGCTTTTAATGAATGTGCAAATATCCACAACTACAAGGAAGCAATAGACGCAGTTGTGGATAGATTCGGTGCACAAAGCCGAGTTCACACCAACAACAACGCTTGTCTTACAATTTTTGGTCTTTCAATCGGTGGTAACGACTTCACAAAAGTCATATCCGAAACCGTTGCAATGGGGTATGACAATGACTGCACCGCAGCGACTGCCGGAAGCATTATCGGTACTGTTCTCGGCAAAAAAGGCATCCCGAAAAAATGGTATGAGTGCTTTAACAATAAAGTATATACATATATGAAAAATAGACGTTTTTTTGCTATCGATGACCTGGCAAAGCGTTTTACCGCGCAAGCCGAAATTGTCACAACAAAGAGTTGACTGCTCTTCCGATAAAAAGGGTGGAAATCAATACGACCCATGTAATTGACAAAGCTGCTAATCAGAAAAAATAGCACATTGGCTATACAATCAGTGCAATTTGATCACATGTAGTTTTGTATTTAAGTTATTATTAAGGCCTTTACCAAATTACGAGTATATTCCTTTGTATTAATACCCCCGTTCCCCTTGCAACTATATTATACATATAGTGTATAAAAGAATGCTTTTCATACGGATTTGAATCTTGTAATGATTATATGTAATCAAGTAGCTTCAAAATACTTACGATTATTATGAAAAAACTCATAGTAAATCTTAACATTTTCTAAGTCATACCATTTTCTTTCTTTAACAGGAGTGTAATCCAAATCGTATATCTTTGCATCCGTAATTGATAGAATAAAAGGCGAATGAGTTGCAATAATAAACTGACAATCACAATGATATGCACAGTCAATAATCAATTGACTTAATTGTAATTGAAATTTCGGTGATAAACTGTTTTCCGGTTCATCTAAAAGATACAAACAACCCGAATTAAACTGTTTATCGAAATATGTTAAAGAAGTTTCGCCATTAGAGAATTGATCGATGTTTTTCCCCACACGATCGGTAATAAATTTTGTAGCGGTTTGTTTACGTGCTGCGGTTTGAGTCTTTACCCTTTCAAGATCATCCATAGAACCAAAATGTATCTTACTATATTTCGCTTCATAATATTTTTCTCTTTGTATGATTTTATTTTTATTTATGCGAACGTTTTCATTCCTTACATTCAGAATATAATTAAAAACATCTTCGCTCGTTATAATTTTACTTCCTAAAGGTATATTTATTGACAAATCATCATCGCTAGAACCTGTCGTATAACTGCATTTTTCTTCCACATATTTTGAAAATAGGGGGCTTGAATTAAAAAGAGTTGTTCTTGGCAATTTAAGTTTTTCAGATATTATATTTAAAAGTGTAGATTTACCCGAGCCGTTGCTCCCATAGAAAACGGTTATCGGTTCAAGAATTATTTCTTCTAATCTCTTAAAAGGAAAAATACCGAAAGGGTATGCCTGAGGTGTTGAATTGCCGGCTTCCTCTTCGATATGTGTGGGTAATCTAAAAGTTTTTAAGTATATCATTTATATTCTCCTCCGTAAAATTTAACACTTAGACATGTGTTCTGATTTCAAAATCCGTAAATCTATGTATCCACAAATCCACATATCACTCTAAATAATTCGCTTTGCAAAACAAACCTTCAACAACCGTATTTTTTTATATTACAAAGTATTATTTGAAACTACCACAAATGCTGCAAATTTTACATATGCCAAAATTAATTCTAAATCATATCTTCTATATTTACCATGAGTGCGTTCGGGTTTAATTTTTCCTTCATCGGTTTTGAATAACTACTTGATAGAGAATATTTATCTTTTAGTTGATTGACAGTCTTGTATAAATTATTTTTGTACTCCTTATCCGCACCACCGGTTTTATATATTTCCAATAAATCATTATAAAGATACGGAAATTCCTTTTTAATAAAGTCAAAAAATATCGTCCTTGTTTTTCCTCTTAAATATAAAGTACCGGGCAATACATAATGAACAGCACTATCTTTTGCCATATTAAAAAGTGAATCAATGTTGTTATAGCCATCTGTCAGATATGGGATAATTGGCATTACATGCAATCCGACAGAAGCATTTGTCTTCCTAAATTCTTTTAGCATTTTAAACCGTCTGCTTGATTCAACCCCACCGGGCTCGATAAGCTTCCTTAACTCTTCATCTACTGTTGTAATTGTTGCGGCAACATTAATATAAGTTAGCTTGGACAATTCATCAATTAACTCATAATCTCTAAGTATTAAATCAGATTTAGTAGAGACGATTGCAGGAGTTTTGTGCTTTATAAGTAACTTTAAAATTTGAGGCATTAATTTATAATGCTCCTCTGCCGGTTGATAACTGTCAGTTACTCCACCAATATTTACAATTTCTCTTTTCCAGTTAGGATTACTCAGCTGTTTCTCGAGTTGCTCAATAATATTTGTTTTTACATATATATCACCAAAATAGTTATCGGAGCCAATATAATCATGAGTATAAATTGCATAACAATATTTGCAGCCGTGCTCGCAACCACGATAAACATTTAAATCCCAGCTGTATGGAATTCGCCTTTTAAGTTGATTTAACGCTATTTCACAACTAATCTCTTTATACATTTTAAATCTCATGACAACTCCTTGTTTGATTTATCGTTAACTCAATTGTAATAAATTATAAAACAAAATAACGAACCTTTTTGTCTTTACTTATATATTATTTTATTTCTGCCACTTAATCTAATTATAATTAGAAATTAGATCTTTTTCTATTGTATAAAAATTCAAAGAACCGATCATCTCATCTTTATGTAATATATATTCTCATATTCTTTTTGAAGAGATGTTATTATCCTTTCCACTAAATCGAACAAACGACTTAAATCTTCTTTTATATTATCATAGTCACGTAGATATTCAGTATGCCACAAATAGGGCCACAATCCGGCAGAACCACCACCTTCAACTGATATGATAAAAGCCAGACGAGAGTCGTTACACAGCAATTCGGTACAATTCTTGTAAAGAGACAATTCTGCTATTCTTTCAGCATACTCTCGGACATCTGAAGGTATCTCTAGATAATTAAGTGCATTAGGTTTATAGTATTCACCGTTATTTTTATTTTTTAGTTCAAAAACTCCTATAAGTGTTCTTATTGCTCTCTCTGCAAAAAAGCCTTTAAGCTTTGACACTAATTTATTATATTCCTTGATATCTTCTTTTAATTCATGTTCAATAGGTATATTTATCAGACAGTCATCTTTAATTACTTCACGATTTATAATTTGTTGATGCAAATGCATGATTTCATACAATACCGGATTCAATTGAAGAACAGGCTCTAGAGCTTGTTGATTTGTTTCAACATCATAACCTTCCCGATCTGAATGCAAACCATGAAAATGCATCCCATCCGGTATCTTTGCCAGTTTACGAAGCATCAGAAAATTAGTAACAAGAGAAAGAATTAAAATAAATAATATCAATAATATAATAATGTTCTTCATATCAAGTGATCTTGGAGACAATTTATTTTCTCCGTCTATTTTCTGCATTTAACCCACCTCCATCTTGTTTTATATAGACCTTATAATAATATTTATCTGTAAAACAGTTATATTAGTATATAAAACCCTATACTCAGAGCAATGCTGTAAGATCTTTCTCCACAACCGGATAAAAGTCCTGTTCGATAATTAGGTCATAAAGCGAATTGCATCAAGTGAACTATACACATAAGATGCAAAGTATTCTGTTTACGGTCCTTCAAATTTTCCCTTTCTTGTCATTCATTTTTAATATACATACAGTATACATCGAAATGCTCATAATTGCACTATCGTTTTTAAAGTGACAAGGGGACGAGTGACAAGGGGACTGGGTTATTGTCACACTATACTCTTTAGACTATCCCCCTGCTAATCAGTTACGATTCCGGCCTTTTACCGAATTATGAGAAATATAATTCTTTGTGTCAATACCCCCGTCCCCTTGACTCCCCCTATTTTCCACAACACTTTTTATATTTTTTACCGCTTCCACAAGGGCAGAGGT
>CAZJOD010000199.1:0-6077 GCA_964547525.1 uncultured Clostridiaceae bacterium | reverse complement strand
GAGTAATAACATTGTTTTTACAAAGAATTTTTCCCAAAAAAATTCTTTAACCGGGTTGTTTATGTTTTTTACAACCGGTAAGATTATATTAACTTATCGATAAAGTGGGTATGTACGTATAGAATTTAAAAACATGTTTGTAATATCAAAAGTCAAGTCTTGGCATTCATATTTAATTATGTGTTGATAATATACAATTATTTTCTGTGCTTTATATAAAGGGGTATTAAAATGGCTGAAGTTGAAATGACAAATATATGCATGGTGTATGATAAAGTTAATAAAAAAGTATTGGTTCAGGAACGAAAGAAAAATTGGAAAGGTATCGCTTTTCCCGGAGGTCATGTAGAAGACGGTGAAAGTATTGTCGAATCTACAATCAGAGAAATAAAAGAAGAAACCGGATTGACTGTAACAGACTTGAAGCAATGTGGCATATTATATTGGTATAATGATGAATCAAAACAAAGATATATAGTATTTTGTTTTAAGACCGATTCATTTACCGGGGAGCTAGTGGATGAAACACCTGAGGGACGAGTGTTTTGGGTAGGATTGAATGATCTTTTCAATTTAAATCTGGCAAAAGGTTTTGAAAAACAATTGGATATATTCCTGAATGAACAGTATTGCGAGGCGTTTACGGTATGGAATAGTAAAGGTGATAACGGCTTAAATTGGTTTTAGGTATGTAAAAGACGGGGGTTAAAAACCCCGTTCTTTTGGTTTGGTGTCCTTATTGGTATTTTCTTTTTTTGTATCCATGGATTTCTTCATAGGTTCTTTTTTATTGTCTATTTGATCATTATAGAAAGCAGGATCACCAATTGTATCTTTTACAATATTTTTATCTCTCTTTTTTTCACTCATATTTTCCCATTCCTTTCTTATATTCATATATATATCTTTTTCAAAAATAAAAAGGTTAATTGCTTTTTTATCCGCCTAATGTAGGATCTTGAGACTGATACCATTCTAGAGCATTATAAAGATGCTCCGGTTTATAATCCGGCCACATGTCATCTATTACAAAAAAGTCGGCATAAACCGATTGAATGGGCAAAAAACCGCTTAATCGTCTTCTTCCGCCCCACCTAATGATCAAATCTATTCTGTTAATATCACAAGATGCTATTTTATTATTAAAGCTTTTTTCATCCTTTTTATAATCTTTTCTATAACCTGATGAATAAGTCAGATCCCAATCCCAACCGTAATTAACAAGAAAATTTACGTTTATTAAACCTTTCCCTATTGATACCCTTTTGGTATATGACAACAGTTCATCAGGGAATAAGGGCGAATCGGTATTGCCAACTATTAATAGATTTGCATCATATTTTGATATTTCCATAACCGAATCTATACAGGCTTTTTGAAAAGCTTGCGTTTGAGCGGCCGGACGTTTTGTATTATCTTGTGTAAACCCGTAAAAAGTTATTTCTTTTATTCCTAAGTTAACACATTCTTTGTAAAGCTTTAAACCCGGTTCAATTCCGTAACTGTAACCGTCTTCTTTGTTCATACCGTTGCCTTGTGCCCATCTCCTGTTACCGTCGGGAATAATACCTATATGTTGAGGTAAACGCCGGAATTCTTGCATTCTTTTATCCGTCCTTTCTATACCAAATGTTAAAGTATGTATTAAGAACAGATATGAACAACAATAAGTATGCGATATGGTATTTATAACATTAGGAAGATAGGGTTTTCTAAATACGATATGTTGCATACTGATTTTTTAATCTATAAACTATAATTTGCCACTTGAAGATTATTTATTCATAATTTTACTGCAAAAACTTTATTTTATTAATATGACAGGGGGACGGGGGTAGTGACACAAGAGGTGTCACTACCCCCGTCCCCCTGTCATGTCATTTTTTTATGTTCTCTGAAAATCTGTGCAGAGTTGTTGCCACTTCAAGGCGTGTTACATGCTTTTGAGGCGAGTACGAGTCACCTTCATTACAAATAATCAATCCGTTGTTTACAGCCCATGCTACAGCCGTTACAGCCCATTGACCGGTTTTATTCGCATCTTGTAAAGTATTTAGTTTTGTTTTATCAATGTCTGAGGTATCGTAACCGGCGTAATTTGCATAATTATATAATATAACTGCCATTTGCTCTCTCGTTATAATATCGTATTGTCCGAATTTACCGTTCCCATACCCGGATACTATTTTATTTTCAGATGCCCATTCGATATAACCTGTGGACCAACCGTCATGAATTACATCCGTAAATGAAGACTTAGCGGCATGGTCAACCGTTATACCGGCCATTCTACCAAGTACAGTAACAAACATGGCCCTATTCATAACTAAATCGGGGGAGAACTCTGTTGCTGACGTACCGAAAAACAATTTATTATAATTTACGAATTGCACTGCTTGCAGGTGATTTGAGTTGTCCGGAATATCTTTAAAAGGATTTTTCCACACCAACGTTTCGTCATAATCAATAACATAGTGTGAAAAAAAGTTTGCATTAAATGTAACATATTTATTTATAGGATTATAAATACTTTGAGATGTTGTAACGTTACCCGATTGATCTATTTGTCTGATAACAACTCCTGTGATATTTTTATTTTCATTTAACTCGAAAGGTAATGACACTGTAAAGTTTCCGTTAACTGTTTTTGCATATGAAAATCCGGTTTTAAAAGATAAATCGTAAATTGGAGCGCCTTCCGAAGAAATTTTTGTATTTGAAGGTATAGTATCTATATTTACTTTCCTTGCGGAAATTGTAACATTATTATCGGCTGCAATTTTTGATAAAGATCTTAGAGCTTGAATATCCGCCTTTATTATGACACTTCCCATTTTGATATGTAAAGTTTTATTATTAATTATACATGCACTTGCCAATTGATTAAAAACATTAGGCATAAATGATAACGAACCTAAATTCTGTATTTCCGAAGCGTCGATTATTACTTCACCGGACTCAGTGTTAGCACATATCTGATTTATTATATTTTCGTTTATATGCAATGTCGCTCCGTTGATACTTAAGCTGTAGGATAATGAAACCGATTTGTCACCATATATAAGGTATATATATTGTAAGTTAGACAAAGGAATAAATGATACAAACGAACCTCCACCGGGTGAAGAGGGGGGATTGTAACCTCCTGAGCCCGGGTTGTTGTCTTGGGGGTTATCGGAACCGTTATTACCGTTTCCGGGATCCGGTTGGTTGTTATTCAAGGGATTAACTGTGATTGTGAAATCTTTTGAAAAAACACCTTCTTGCGTCCCATTTTCAATTTCGGCTGTAACGATTAATGTTCCTGCGTTAACGGTTGTTAAAGTATTATCCGTAATTGATCCGGCGGTTGTACCCGCATCCTTGATAATCCATTTTATATCTTTATAGGTTGCGTTTTCGGGGGTGACCATACCGGTTAGTGTTAAAGATCCGACTTCGGTTACAGTCGGAACGTCTATAATATCGGTTACGGCAATAAACGGAGTACTGTCGAATATTGTTATATTTAGATCTGCATAAGGGGGATTTCCCGAATCGAATAAAAACTTAAAGGAATAGTCGCCTGTATCCAGCCCTATGAGATATTCTTTTTTTAAAATCGTTATGTTTTCAGGAATACCAAGGTCTTGTGAGCCTACAGGATTGTTATTTAGGATATAGTCCTCATCCGATAATAAATTTTCTTCATTTTTTATACCAATTAAATGATTACCATATAAATAAATTCCAATGATAATATCATTATGGTTTTCACTAAACTCATATTTATCAAAAGTTGAAGAAACAGGATTTATAACCGATGTACTGACCGGTAATTGATCAACATCCACATAAACGGTTATACCGGATGAACTGTCAAACCTGGCGTTATATGCCTTAACGGTTATGGACACTTCGTTTCCCGAATCTTCCCTTGAGGGAATATAAATGAGTTTATTCGCCTTTATGTTTACATCGCCTTTACCGGTGCAATTTTCCTTATAAAACATTAAAGTATCTTCCTCATTAGGGTTCCAAAACCATTCGGACAGATTGTCGACAATATACGGAACAGCCGGTGTGATACCGTCAATTGAGGCGGGTGTTGCAGTACCTTTTGACAGTTGTAAATCATCTAAAGGTGCAGGAGCGTAATATGTTTCGTTATCCACATTAATGATATATTCACAAGTGGCATCTCCGTTAGCCGATGTTACGGTTACAATCCAAGTATATCCTTTATCAAAGGTTTCCGCCGTATATGTCGCATCAGGATTTTCAGTCGTAACGGTAACTTCTTTGGAGTCGATAACAGGTTCGGTTCCTGCCGGTATAAACACCGTATAATTCACCGGGTTTTTAACGGCTTTATACAAACCGACAGACACATCGGTTATATTGGTGTTTAAAAGGTCGGCGTCAATCCATTTGGCATAAAACTTTTTATTTCCTATGGATGCGGTAGGTATGCATGTAATAGGGTCACCTGTATATTCAGGGTTATTATACCATCCTCCGAAACTGTAGTCGACTTTCAGGGGAGGATTGGGCAGAGATATTTCATTGCTTGCAAAGGTATAAAAGTTTGGTGCGTTTTCATCTATAGTTAATGTATCGTCGTATAGTTCGTAAGTTATTGTATATTCCTTGTTGAGGTATGTTATAAAATTTGATACGTTAATTATTCCGTGGCCGTAGGAGGTGTCATAACCTTCGGTGCCTTTATCAACAGAGGAAAAAGATAATAATTGCTTAAAATCATCAATATCGGCTTCAATATTACATTGTTTTGCCATTGCGGCTAATGAAGTGACGAAGGGAGCGGAAAAAGACGTACCGGAATTTAATCTTCCATAAGAAGAAATGCCGGTATACCCGATACTTATGAGATTTTCACCGGGTGCCGTTACAAACACACTTGAATTTTTTTGAGAAAATCCGGAAACTGTTCCTTCATAGTTTACAGATCCCACCCCGATTACATTATTAAAAGCCGCAGGATAATATAGTGCGGAAGTTCCGGCGTTACCTACAGCCGAAACCATTATTATCCCTTTTGAAGCGGCTTCATTAACCGCTTCTTCCAAGGCCTGTGAGTAGCTGGTCATTCCGAAGCTCATATTTATAACATCGCATTCTTCATCGATTGCTTTATAAATGGCAGATAGCACCATATCCAGTGTTGTGGTTTTCGAACTGAAACACTTTAAAGGTACAATATATACACTATCGGTCATTCCGGCTATACCCGTTTTATTATTAATTTGTGCTCCGATAATGCCTGTTACAAGCGAACCGTGTCCGGTTTGATCGGTTGTATCTTTTATAGTTCCCACATTGGTAAAGTTGAAACCTTCTTTCACATTTTCGTAATTTATATCTTCGTGTTGATTAACCAAGCCTGAATCTATAATGGCAACCTTAACACCGTCACCATAAAAATCCCCGGTCCAAGCTGCCGATATGTCAATCATGTTCAAACTCCACTGTTCGTTATAATAGGGGTCGTCGGGATAATCGAATAAAGTTATCCGGTAGTTAGGTTCTATGTATAATATTTGTTTTACATCCATGTGCTTGTTAATGGATTTTAAGCTGTCTGCAATGTAATGACCGTCTCCTATATATTTAATGCTGCCGTCAACCGACATTGATAGGGTGGAAATTGATGTATCAAGCATCTTGATTATATATCCTTCAAAAGAGGAGGAATTTGTATCTTCGATTGCGTTAACACCGGTGTTTATGCATACGGTTGTAACTAAAATTGTTAACAGTATGAAACAAATAATTTTTTTAAATATGTACATAGAATGTTCTCCATAGTTTTGATTTTTTATATTGCCGTTATGTATGTAAACAAATTTTTATATAATGACATTGAATAAGTGAAAATTATTTTCATATAAAATTATACCTTGTATAAGTGCTTTTGAGTAGAGTTTTTTAAAACAATTATGATGATTCTAATGAAATCACTCACTTACAGTATAGGGTATAAAGGTTCATTATTCGTTGTTTATTAAATCAACAATAAATACAAATAAGACCCGAGGCCGCATCGAGCGTCCCCGGGCCGGCATACTTTTTAAAAT
>CAZJOD010000198.1:3534-6082 GCA_964547525.1 uncultured Clostridiaceae bacterium | reverse complement strand
CGATAGAAAGAAAAGACTTTAAGTTACCTGTCATAGTACCATGTGTCTTGTATAATGGTCGGTATAATTGGACGGTATCTCGAAATTAAAGAAACACCGGCAGCCTTTTGTTGTGTTAATAAGGTCAAGGAATATAATGTATCCATTATAGACGAACAGTATATGAAGATTATTAACGATAAGCTTATATAAATGCTTATCAGGATAATTTATAATATATCTAATAGTAAGCAATACAGATACTTAAAGCCGCAGTTCAAAACCGGATTGCGGCCTTAAGTACGTAAATTTGTATCTGGGGGTACTTTTTTAGCTCTTTCATGCTATATTTGCTTTTATGATTAAAGTAGAGCAGTGAAAAATAATTTATCATAATAAAGATTTGTAAAAAGGAGTTGTTATATCTTTGACGAAATTAATATGAAAAAAAATACTTACAGAATTAATTATTTTTTAATTTGGACGATAAATGTAAGTGTATACCTTTGAAGTTGTAGTGTCAAATTTTGTATTAAGGTAATAATGCTTGTGGTAGGGTGAACTACTAACCACTGTAGAACTGTGGGGAAAACATAAATTTTTTTTGTCCGCTCGAGACCACGAGGCCGATAGATTGATAAAATGTCTATATGCAAAGTATTGAACATAAAAAATCCAACGCTACAAGAATCGAAGATATTTGATGGAAAGAGAGAATAACAGGAGGAAAAATCAAATGGAAAATAGTTTTCGAAGAAAGCAAATTGCTGCTTTTTTGGTGTTGAGTCTGCTTTTTACTATGTGTGTTTTACCAAATTCGGTTATTGCAGTGAGTGATAGCCAATACAGATTCAATACTACATTTTTTGGCACATCGTATAACTATGCCGGATCGCCACCAATTACCAACGATGATTTACTTTGGCCGCGTGGGCTTGCCAGAGACAGTTCGGGTAATTTTTATACTGTTGAAATGTGGGATGTCTGCAGCCGTATTCACAAGATTAGCTCTACAGGTAATCATGTGAGTGTTTGGGGTTCCAAAGGTTCAGGTAACGGACAATTTACTTCACCATCCTGCATAGCTTTGGATTCGTCAGGTAATATGTATGTGACGGAGATTAACGGGCATAGGGTACAGAAATTCAATAGTTCCGGAGTGTGGCAGGCTACATTTTCTTCCTGGGGTACCGGCGTTTTTCCGGACAACCTTAGTATGCCATATGGTGTGGCTGTGGATTCCGGTGGTTACATATACATTGCAAATACAGGCCGGGATAATATTGTAAAGCTTAATTCCAATATGACATACAATACTTTGTGGGCATCAACCGGCTCTCCTGCCGCCATATATGTGGACAGCAATGATAAGATCTATGTGGGAGAACAATATGGGAATACTATTAGGGTTTACAATACAAACGGTATTTTACAAACCTCATTTACTGTTAGTGAAAACGGTATTAAATCCATAACCCGAGATTCTTCAGGTAATTTTTATATAGGTGCCGGATCGAAAATCATTAAACTTGCCTCCAATTATACTGAACTGTTTAAATGGGATAATACAAACAGTGGATACTCCGGACAACCTTACGGAATAGTTGTTGATGACGATGGAACTGTTTATGTTTTGGGAAGTGATAAAATTATAAAGTCCAGGCTTGCAAGCACAAACAATTATTTATCATCTATTGTTGCGGACGGGCAAACATTAAATCCTATCTTTGACAAAACCAAAACCGATTATACAATTGATACTGTTGCCGGTACAACCGATGTTGACTTAACTTTGACCGCAGAAGATGCAGTTGCCGTCATTAGGTTAAACGGCGCCACTATTAATAGTGGAGTGAAAAAAAACTACTCTTTAGGACTAGGTGAAAATATATTTAATTATGAAGTGACAGCAGAAACCGGTGAAAAAAGAACTTATAAAGTAACGGTTAATGTGCCTGTACCTCCCGGAACCATTATATTAAAGCCTATTGAGGACTCTTGTGTTGATGATTCGGGCAATTATTATGAAGACGGATATAATTATATTTATGGTACGGATTGGGATTTCACGAGAACATCCATGAAATTTGATATTTCATCCCTGGCAGATAAAACGATAACAGGTGCAAAATTATATAGTAAAATTGAAGGTTCTACCTGGAACGGAATTGATGACGGAGCAATGGCCTATGATCTTATGGGTTCAGTTGACGATTCATGGGAAGACGGGGTGTCGTTCCCGGCGACAGAAGATGTTTCCATTATGATCAATGTACCTGACACAATTAGTGGAGGAAGTGATTTCTGGCAGGTTTTTGAGCATGCAAACCTGAAGAATTTTATTGTTAGCAGATTCGAAGCGCAGGCGGGATCACCTAAATATTGTACGTTAATTATAAAACCTAACGATAATTATCCTTCCGGATATGCAAATATGCTTTCTTCGGAAACAGATATAGCTGCAAACCAACCGTATTTACTTATAACATATTCTTCAGTTTCTCCGAGTAAGGCGCTGACGGCTGACACTACGGATAACAATGTAGATAATAACATAGAAATAACCTTT
>CAZJOD010000198.1:0-3434 GCA_964547525.1 uncultured Clostridiaceae bacterium | reverse complement strand
GATGTGGTAATAACCGCAACGGGATATGACGATTCCTCGGTCAGCCAGACTATAACGGCGGGAGCGGTGGCGAGTTTGACAGTGACCCGGCAGCCCGTACCCGGTGCGTCAAGCGGAGCCGTTTTTGCAACCCAGCCTATAGTAACTTTAAAGGATCAATACGGTAACATATGTACCACGGGTCCGTCTGCGACAGCCGATGTTGTGGCGACCGCCAAGGCGGGGACAGGTACATGGACGATAGGCGGCACCGTGACGAAAGCTGCGGTGGAAGGTGTTGCGACATTTACCGACCTGACCTGTACATTGACATCGCCCGGAAACGGAGCGGTTACTTTCACAAGTACGGCGACGGTTGACAGTTCCGTCTTCACTATACCCTTGATATCGGCCAAAATGCTGACGGCTGACACTACGGATAACAATGTAGATAATAACATAGAAATAACCTTTGGTGCGGATGCTGCCTTCGAGGCGGCGGTCACCGGAGTGAGCTTCAAAGGGACGCCGTTAACGGTCACCACCGACTATGTGGTGTCCGGCGGCAAGATTACACTAAAACCAAGCGGTGGCAATGCGGTGTTAAAAACCCCTGCAACCGGAGATGTGGTAATAACCGCAACGGGATATGACGATTCCTCGGTCAGCCAGACTATAAATCATGGTTCGGCTGTAACAATGGTGTTAACTCAGAATATATCAGCTCCCATGTCAAATGGTGAGCCGTTCTCCAGGCAGCCTGTGATAACGCTTAAAGACGCATATGGCAATATTTGTACGGATGATAATTCTACCCTGGTAACTGCATCGAAGAAGGATGCGGGGTACTGGATGTTAAGCGGTGAAACTGCAGTGAATGCTTTTAATGGAATAGTAACATTTAGTGATCTAGGCGCTATAAATAGCTCATATATCACCAATGCTCTACTTGCTTTCAATTCGGGAGTACTTCCTGAAGTAACTAGTGATTCGGTGACTTTACCGTCGATATATGTTCCTCCTATTGACGATAGTTCAGAGTCAGGACCGGCAGGAGAAATTGAAATTGCAGGCGATAAAAATTCCGCACAAGATGCAACTGAAGGTGGCATTAAAGTCGGGATACTGGTGGACGGAGAGAAACAGGATAAAACTTCTAATGCAACAGTAGAGATTATTGAGGATAAGGTGGTTGTAACCGTATCTATAGATAAAACGGCGGCAATGGAAAAATTGAAAGAGACAAAGGAAACCGTAACTATACCTGTAAAAGGAAATCTGGATGTGTTTGTAGGACAGATGGACGGGGAGATCACGAAAGTATTGGAGGACAAGTCGGCAGTTGTTGAAATTAAGACGGATACCACCACTTATGCACTACCTGCTTCCGAGATACATATAGAAAAAATCGCCGAACAGTTTGGGCAAAATGTAGAGTTAAAAGACTTAACCGTAAGCATTAAAATAGAAAAATCGAATGCCGATACTGTGCAGATGGTTGAAGATACGGCGAATAAAGGTGGATTTGCAATAGTAGTCCCGCCTATAGAATTTAAAGTTACCGTAAGTTATGGCGATAAATCTATCGAGATTAATAAGTTTGAAGCCTATGTAGAACGTACCGTGGCAATACCCGACGGTGTGGATCCGTCAAAAATAACTACAGGAATTGTGGTTGATCCTGACGGAACACCACGCCATGTACCGACACGAATAGTTGTAATCGACGGAAAATACTATGCAAGAATCAATAGCCTAACCAACAGCACGTATTTAGTCATCTGGAATCCACTGGAATTTGCAGATGTTAAAAACCACTGGGCTAAGATAGCGATCAATGATATGGGGTCCAGAATGGTATTAAACGGAATAGGAGCAGGCCGGTTTGAACCTGACAAAGATATTACCCGTGCAGAATTTACAGCGATAGTTGTAAAAGGGCTTGGGTTAAAACCGGGCACAGGTTATAATCCTTTTATAGATATTAAATCAACAGACTGGTATTGTGGATATATAGAAACAGCATATGAATATGGGATTATATTAGGTTATGGAAACGGAAAATTCGGACCAAACGACAAGCTAACCCGTGAACAGGCAATGATAATTATTTCAAGAGCTATGAATATAACGGGGCTTAAGATTGACTTAAACAATGATGAAATTAAACAAATATTAGACGGATTCAATGACTCTGAGAACACTTCCGAGTGGGCGAAAGATAGCATTGCCAAGTGTATCAAGGCGGGAATTGTATCCGGCAGAAGCAACAATAAAATAGCACCAAGGGAAAATATTACAAGGGCCGAAGTTGCAGTAATGGTAAGAAGGCTTCTTCAAAAGTCAAAATTGATTTAACCCTCCTATATAAGTGACGGGTGGATCTGCATACTTGATAATACTTGACGAATGGTTAACCGGATTGGGAAGAAATTGAACTTAAAAAACGCGAAATAATTTGATTATTTCGCGTTTTTGTTAAATAGGCGTACATTTTAAAACTCGATTTTAAAATGTACGCCGGCCCGGGGACGCTCGATGCGGCCGCGGGTCTTTTTAGCATTGTAGTAATATATAAAAACAAATTCGGAGGATGAACAACCGTTAAAGATGTAGAACCTTTTAAAATTATGAATTTCGTTTTGTATAAATACTGTATTGGTTTATTATGCTAAACAGACATTAACAGCTCTAACTTTTTTGCTATTTTTAGGATCTACTTCAGTATCAAAAGTAACCTTTTGACCTTCTAAAAGTGTTTTATATCCGTTTGATACGATTGATGAGAAATGTACGAAAACATCTTCTCCGTTATTATCGTTGGAAATAAATCCGTATCCTTTGTCTGAGTTAAACCATTTTACTGTACCGTTATTCATGTTGGTACCTCCAAATAAATATAATTTGTACCGATAAAAACAATAAACTCGTATATTTATGCAAACCATCAAAGAACAATGACTAACATAAATATGCGAGTTCAAAGAATTTAATCTGAATACTATGACAGAATAGCATAAGGCTTTACGCTTGTCAATAGTAAATTTTATTAATTCTTAATTATATTACCTGTGTAAATTACATGTGATTTTTTAATACCACTTTTACAATACAACAATCAGTAAGCAAGTTAATAACGTTTATAGAATGATTTTCTTTTTTTAATAAGTATAGTATCTATAAATAAAATATGATAAATTTATAGTAAGAAATCTTTAACCTATCAATAATTCAAATGGAGTGTTTTTATGGCAAAAGACTTATTTGAGAACAAAATATTATCTGTTGAAGAGATTAAATTATTGTGGTCAAAAACATATAGCGAAGAAGGAAAACCGGATTGGTCGCATATTTTCCCGTTCTATAGTAAAGATATTATCTTTCAGGATTCTATTCAGAGAATTGAAGGTAAACCGGAGTTTGAAGCAATGTGTAATCGTTTAGCAAAGCGATGC
>CAZJOD010000197.1:0-6105 GCA_964547525.1 uncultured Clostridiaceae bacterium | reverse complement strand
ACTATCTCAAATGGGTATAATTACGTCCAAAAAAGAGGGAAAACAGCGTTTTTATTGTACAAACCAAAAAATGTTGAATATGATTGTAAATATATTGACTGATATGTTGTATAAAGATGATTGACAAATATTTAAGTAGCCCGGGTATCTTAATTATACTCGGGTTACTTAAACGTTGAGATAAATCCTGTTCAGTATCTTTCGAGAAGTAATAAAAATATTACATTTTGCATAATGTAGTTACGGATAATGGAATTTAATATCCGAATAATTTTATAATTTCTTCTTCTTTACCGGATAAACCTCCCATATTCAATTCTTTCATTTTATAAATGGCACCTGCTATTACAGAATCTATCCAACCGGATTTAATTAATGATTTACAGCAAAACATAACCGAAGAGTTATAGCGACCTTTTTGGTGACAAACATAGACAAAGTGCCACATATTGTCATTTGTTAAGGGTATGAAGGAATCACTGATTGATCTGTATAATCTGTTTATTTTATGCTCGTTATTAGTTAATAACGCAACAGAGAATATTTTATTTGCATATGAAGTTAAAACCTCTTTGCCGGGTATGTAATTAAATAAAGCGGCCAAACTGTTATCTTCAAAAATATCAGGTTTCTTATCGGAAATCGTTTTAATCATAAACCATCGCAATGCTTCCGGTATACCCGGATAATTAACCAAATCTTCAAATAATGATATTCTATGTTTTTCCTGTTTGTTAGCTTTATTTTCATAAAAATGCAAAGCTAACAAAAGTGCGGCTACCGGATTTTCGCTTCTTCTATACATCCAATAAATGCGATAGTATTTGTTTCCCAGATTTACTTTTCTACAGGTTGCCGGTTTTTCTATTTCAGGATTGGTTACAGCATCTTTTACGCATATTCCGTTTAACATATCTCTTAATAAAATATTTTTTTTGGCTATATAAGTACACTTTTTTGAAAAATACTTGATTGCTTGAATATATTTTTGTTCTTGAACCAAGCATATAAGATAACCGATTTTTGCACGAGGGTAATTGTCATCCAAACTTAATGCTTTAGTAAAATAATTTATAGCGGTGCCATACGATTTTGAAATCATTTCGAGTTCTCCTAAAGCATAATATCCGTAGGGTTTCTCAGGATGTTTTTCAATGTATGCGTTATATTTAATTTTTCTTATTTCCAACCGGGATAAATCCATAAATACATACCACCTTAATTTTAGTTAACACTTCCCTGGGTTTCGGTTAAATAGTCATCAATTACTTGCTGTATGCTTGAATCTTTAATTTTAATAGAAAACTCAATTCTTCTGTTTTTTGCAAGGGAGGAGGCGGAATCACCGTAATCAATAGGTCTGAACTCCGAAAAACCCGAAGCGGCAAAATATGATTTATAGTTATTCAATAAGCTTGGATTAGATTGGAATAAATAATCAATTACAGAATTAGCTCTGTTTAACGAAAGTCTCATATTACTAAAATCATCACCTGTTTTATCTGCGTGACCTTCTACGGTTATGCAGTCGATAATACCTCGCATCTCAGGATTATTCAATATATTCTCAAAAGCTATTGCAAATTGATCCAGCAAAATACGTCCGTCATTTTTTATTGTATATTGAGCGGTATCAAACAAGACCGCTTCATTAATTATAATATTGGCATTATCGCCTATTTCAACCAGAGGTAGTCCTTGCTCGTTAGTTTCTCCCAATTGAGCTTCAACCGACATTTTTACACTGGCAAACAATTCTGCTCTCATGACGGATATCGTTTCAAGTTTATTTCTTAATATGTTTAATTCTTCATCGTTAGCGGCAATGATATTTTGTTTTTCCTCCAGATTCTTTATAAGGATTACAAGAAGCTCTTCCGCATTTTTCTTTTCTTGATTAATTGCTTTTAATTCATTTTCACTGGTGGATAATTCGTCTTCTAAAGCGTTTAACTCTTCTCCCAGAATGATTAGGGTTTGCTCTTTCGCATCCAGTAAGGACTCCAGCTCAATTAAAAGCAGCTGCTTTTCGGTAAGCTCATTTTCGCGATCGCTTAACGCCAATTCGGTATCGATAAGTTTTTGTTGCTCGCCTTTTAGGTTTATTGAGATGGAAATATTTTTCAAGAAAACTATAACCACCAAAAATAGCATAACAAGAGAAAAAGTCGACATAACATCCGCAAAAGAGGGCCAGTAGGTTTCTTCTTCGCTTTTTCCCGTAAAATTTCTCTTTCTTATTTTCAAAATTCCTCACCCCGTGTTTAAATTGATAAAAATTAATTTAAATGTAGTCTATCTTTTTCCTCTTTTTTTGTTATCTTCGCTTGTATCATCGGCAGTTTGTGATACCGGTTGAATTTTATCAACACTAGATTTTAAATCGTCAAGCTTTCCCTCTATATTTCCCGTTACAACACGATTATAGGTCATAACCTGTTGAGGTAATACGGATATAGTTTTCGCAAGTGCTTTTTCATTTTCTTTAAAAGTCTCTAACATTAATAATATTTCGCTTAAAGCGTCTTTTATGTTGTTCGCAACCTCCAATGATATTTGTTTATTGCCGGTGTCCAAAGAACGCAATACAGCTTCGGCTATTTGGTCACCCGAGGCTTTTAAGTCCTGATTAAATATATGCAATGAATTTAAAAAGCTTGTCTGTAATTTGGACATTTCCGTAGAACTTAAATCGGTGTTTAGTTTTAAATCCTCGGCAAATTTAATAACAGATGAAACGGTACGATCCATCTTGCTTAAAATATTCTCTATTTGTGTCAATATGTCGGTGTTGAAGGTGGTTATTTGATCGGCAACTTCTTTCACCTGCTCTGAAAATTTATTAACAGCCATATAGTTTTCATTTATTATTGTCGCCGAATTTTGTAATGCTTCGGTAACTTTTATAAAATTAACATCCATCATTTGAATATTATTTCTCATATTAGTGTTGAAATCGCTTAAACTTCTCATATTACCTGCGAAGTTCTCCAGCGATTTGTCAAAGCGTTCTACTGTATTGTCAAGCGTTTGAGAGGACACCGAAACATCCATCACAACATTTGTCAGTTTCTCTCCGAACTCTTCAACGGTATGGACTAATGAGTTTTCTATTTTACTCCCAAATTCTACGAATGTTTCTCTTAGTATGTTGTTGAGCATGGTGTATTCAGTTTCTTTATCTTTTGATACAACAATTGCGACAGTGTTATCCAGGTATTCTTCTATGGTTACCATCAAAGATTCCTTTGATTTTTCGCAGCTGGCAATTATATATACTATAGTCAGAACAATATTGCAAGCGATACCGATTAAACTGGTGGCAAATGCAAACCCCATACCTGATGCGGTACCCGATAAGCTCTGCAAAAGCATATTCATATTAATGTCAACATCGTTTACAATATTGGATGAAATTATTTCTATAAGCTTAGTTACCGAAATGGTCAAGCCCCAAAATGTACCGAATAATCCCAGTATAACAAGGATTGAAGCACTTCTTTTTACAAAGGACTCGGCAATCCGCACCAATCTCATACTCGCATTGAAACTTTTTTCTATGATTGCTTGGGTGTTGACTTCGCTCAAACTGTTTTTAGCGGCCAGCTTATATTCCTGGACTATGCTGTTTAAAAGTTCATTACTAAAAATACCTGTTTTGGTTTGTTTTTTACTTTCAAAGCATCGTGAAATCGATTTATATTTGAAAATTGTAATAAAATTTACTAATAAGGCTAAAATAAAGACAGTAACGATTATAACGATGTTTATAATCCCTGCCGGACCAAGTTCTTTTAACATGTCAAAAAAAGAGGCTGTAACCATGATATTGTATCACTCCTATGTATTGATTGTTTTAAGCCACCCGGATGTATGAATAATTTAGACATATATATAAATAAATACATATATATATTCGTACATCAAAACGTTTATGGTATAATAATAACATATAATATATTAAATTGGAAATGGATTCGAAGTAAAAAACTTTAGGAAATTTTTGTTTACAAAATATATCAGTTATGCTATAATCATTATTTGATGCAACCGTATGCTATGTTTTAGGGTAATTGAAAATAGTTTTAAATTCTTAAATATGGTGTTCTACCCGATTTAAGGTAATAAAACTAAAACGTTATGGAATTCTTTGTATATATTTTGCAAAGCTGTCATACCGGCTCCGGCCTAATACTTGGCTTACGGCGATTAATTAAACGGAGGTAAAAATATGAAACAAAACAAACAAACCATTATTGAGCAATATAAGCTTCATGACAACGATACCGGTTCGACTGAAGTTCAAATTGCGTTATTAACCGAAAGGATCAACTATTTAAATGAGCATCTGAAGATCCATAAAAAGGATCACCATTCACGTAGAGGATTGTTGCAGATGGTAGGACACCGTCGTGCGTTGCTCAATTATTTAATGGATAACGATATTGAAAGATATCGTACTATTGTCGCAAAATTAAATTTGAGAAAATGACAAACAGGGGGGTATACCCCCTTTTGTTATTAACAACAGACCGGGAACTAACACATGCATTCGTTAGTCATATCAGAAAATTGAGACCGCAGTATATGTGTCGATGCATTCCATACATGTATTGCGGTGTCAGTTTTCTGGATTAGAATTAATGAATGCAGTGTTTGAATAATATAAATCGGAGGATTAAAACTTAATGCAAAGAGTTTTCAAAACATTGTATGCAGGAAGGGACCTGATAGTTGAAACGGGCGAAATCGCTCAATTTGCCAACGGTTCCGTATTGGTTAGGTATGGAGATACGGTAGTGATGTGTACTGCAACCGCATCTGCAAGCCCAAGGGAAGGTGTAGATTTTTTTCCTTTAAGTGTAGATTACGAAGAAAAGCTGTATGCCGTAGGAAAGATACCCGGTGGGTATATTAAAAGAGAAGGTAAACCATCTGAAAAAGCGGTTTTGACATCTAGAGTTATAGACCGTCCTTTAAGGCCGAGATTTCCCGGTGATCTGAGAAATGATGTGGTTATAACCTGTACCGTTTTATCGGTGGATCAGGACAATTCACCGGAAATAACCGCTATGGTCGGATCGGCCATTGCCCTGTCAATATCCGATATTCCGTTTAACGGTCCTATCGGAGGTGTAGTATTAGGACTTATCGATGGGAAAATAGTTCTTAACCCTTCTTCTTCACAAAGTGATATAAGCCAAATGAATGTTACCTTGGCTGCGTCAAAAGACAAAATAATCATGATTGAAGCCGGTGCTAACGAAGTGGAAGAAGAAGTAATGTTAGAAGCTATAAAAACCGGTCATGAAGAAATACAAAAGCTTATAGTATTTATAGAAGAAATGGTTGCCGAAATAGGCAAACCTAAATTCATTTATCAATCTGCGGAGATATCTGAAGATATATTTAATGAAATATCCGATTTTGCCAAAGATATGATGGAGCAAGCATTATATTCCGATGATAAAGCTAAACGAGATATAAATGTGTCTCAAGTAAATGAAAAGGTCCAAGCGCAATTCGCAGAAAAATATGAAGAAAATCCCGCAGTAATTGCAGAATCACTTTATAAGCTACAGAAAAAGATTGTAAGAAATAATATTTTAAATAATCACAAGCGCGTTGACGGCAGATCCATGAATGAAATAAGGCCTTTAGACGCAAAAGTGGGATTACTTCCTAGAACTCACGGTTCGGCCCTTTTCCAAAGAGGACAAACTCAGGTCGTCTCGGTGGTTACACTAGGTGCAATGGCTGAAGTTCAGATGCTAGACGGTATAAGTTTGGAAGAAACAAAAAGATATATGCATCATTACAATTTTCCCGCATTCAGTGTAGGAGAGGCAAAACCGTCAAGAGGTGCCGGAAGAAGAGAAATCGGACACGGTGCGTTAGCTGAAAAATCACTTGTACCGGTATTACCGAGTGAAGAAGAATTTCCTTACGCAATACGTGTAGTATCTGAAGTTATGATGTCAAACGGTTCTACATCTCAAGGCAGTGTGTGTGGAAGCACTTTGGCGTTAATGGATGCCGGTGTTCCCATAAAAGCTCCTGTGGCGGGTATATCTGCGGGACTTGTGACAGATGAAGAGACTCCGG
>CAZJOD010000196.1:0-6135 GCA_964547525.1 uncultured Clostridiaceae bacterium | reverse complement strand
AACGAGAGCGCTTTCAAAACCGAATATATCAACTGCTTTTATGCAGATTTTTCTAATACCGTCTTTTTTATTTACCATTAACTCTACTTTTCTAAGTACTTTTAATGATTCATTCTCTGATACATTACTCTCTCTGTAGTTTTGCCATATACCTTTAAAAAGATCTCCGTCATAATCGGGATCAATGCTCCAATAATCAATTATGGAAATCGGATCATCTCTTATTATCTCCTGTAATTTTTTCTTATCAGCATCTTCAAGAGGTAATGCATCCGGTGAAAGTAAAATATAATTATCAAGTTCTATAGTGATTTTATCCATTATGGAACCATTGTCTAACCTTATTGAATTAATCAATACAGGTTTTATAGAAAGATATTGTAACCCGGAGAACCTTATTTTCCCTGACTTTATCATGTCGTCATAGCTTTTTTCATTTTTTAGTTTATTAAGTAAATCCGGTGGTATTACTTTTACTTCCACTTCCTTTGGGTTAAAATTCATAAGAATTCTACTTATATTAAAATCAAAATTCCACCCTAATATGGTTATTTTTTTCCACTTACGCCCAAGGAAGCTTTCTCGGTATTTTTCAGCACGCTTTATGGTGTTATATCCTGTTAGCTTAGATGGCGAATCCACCATTACCAATTCGCAAGATCCGTCAATCCAACCAAGATTCATGGAGGTACATTGATCTCTTGAAAATGTTTTTGCTCCATATAGTTTTAATATCACCTGGGATAAATCACCAATCCTTTTGAAAATCTTTGTTGAGTCAAAAACTTCTTTTTGATAATCACCAATACTTTGATACATGAAAACTTTTGCATTTTGATCTATCAATCTTTTTCTAGTTATCATACACGCAGGTTTTCCTATGTCACATGCTATCCAACGTCTCCCCAACCTTTCAGCAACGGCAGCGGTTGTTCCGGAACCTGCAAAAAAATCTGCAACAATAGAATTATCTAAAGAAGATGCCCTAATTATTCGTTCAATTAACTCTTCAGGTTTTTGAGTAGCATAATCAAGTCTTTCTTTTGAAGATGTTTTGACACCGAAACCATATATATCAACCCATATATTATCTATTGTTACTTTCGCTTCATCTAAATAGTACTTTTTATATTCTAAACCTGATGAAGAGGTATAAATTAAATTTTTCTTACGTAACTCATTTATAGATTCCTCAGTATAATTACCTAATGTTGTTCTTTTGAACTTCCTGCCATTAGAGTCTTTATATCTATATTCTTTAATCTGCAATGTTTCAGGTTCTTTGTATTGTTGTATAAAATTATATGTATTGGATTTACTATAAAAGAAAATCGAGTCATTAACTCTTGGCCATTGCTTAGATGTTGTTTTTCCACCTTTACCTGCAGCATCTCTTTTCCATATAATTTCATTTTTAAAATTTATCTTTCCAAATATATCATCGAGAATAATTTTTAGATAATGACCGACATGCCAATCACATTGTAAATAAATACACCCGCTACTACTTAATAACTCTCTCATTAATATAAGCCTTGGATAGATCATCTTTAAATAACTTACCGTTCCATCTTTCCATGTATCTGAATATGCAAATTGTTCTATCACTGAAGGCATTTGTTCTATACCGCAATTTTTCATTTTTATTTTAACCCTATAGTCAGCTTTAGAATCAAATGGAGGATCAATATATATTAAATCAATTTTTCCTCTCATAGATTCATTGCCATTATTTTCATCCCCGACTAATAATGCCTGCATAGCAAGCAAGTTATCACCATATATTAAACGATTAAACCAACCATTTGAATTTATATTATAATTATTCTTAACTGATGCATCTATTACAACTTCGTTTGTTTGTAATAATAAATTTTTGCCATTTGATAATCTTTCAAGTATCTGCTCCGCTTGTTTTTTACCTTCCTCCGCAATTTTAGGCAGCATCTCAATTAAGGATGTTGGCATATGTATACCTTCTTAAAATAATATCCTTTTAAAATATATTTTAACAAACAGCTTTTATGATGATATAATACATATTAATTTAAATAAACTATAAAAGAAAGAACCACTCTGAAAATAAACAATAATTGAAGTATAAAAATAACGAACTAATGGGCATTTTTTTATCAGATCAAAAATAATAATACAGATTATAGTACAATAATGATTTATTGATGAAAATCCATCGGTATTTCTTTAAAATTTCAAGATACCTTCCAATTATACCGACCGTTATGCAAGACACATGGTACTATGTAAGAAAGCACTCAATCGTTTTCTCATAGGATCTTTTTAAATGATCTATAATCGATTACTTTGCTTGTTTTGATAATGCCACGAAAGAATATAGATATCTTCAAAAAGCCTTAGCATCCCTATAGGAGAAAATTTCATGCCCACATCCAAAACAGAGACATGATGAGCATTTCCGCTCCCCTGGTAGACTGCATTCCAACTGTCTCTGATCCGTTTGGGGTCTTTTACAACTTCTGGATGCTCAAGCACACCGCCTGAGTTTGCTCCGTTTGTGTACAGTTTTGCTCGATATTCATCCATGGCCATGGCCATGCCTAATGCATTTTTTACCATGGCAATGGGTGAATACCCGACAAGACCGTCAAAGCCAAGTCGCGAAACATGCAAAACATCCTCGCTTTTAATGCTTGTCGTTCCTGAATTATTATCATACTTATAGAAAAGTTGTCCCTATGAAGTACGATCCACCGTCATCCTGTCCGGCATTAACGGATACAGTGAAAGAATCTCACCTCTTCCGTCCCTGATAATCTGAGCATAAGCATTTCCCCATAATAAAAGATAACTCATCAATGTTTTTCTAAACACGAATGAAGTCATCTCAGGATTTGGTTCATTATGAAGCAGATTATACAATTTATATTCGGTCGCTTTCTCTTTACTGTTTACCGTATGTCTGTATATGCTAAGCAGCAAACTTGCTATGGTTTCAACCAGTATCCTTACGCAAGCGTAAACCGCCGAAGTCTGCATGGCGGTTTTCTCATTGACCATTTTCCCACTGGTGGTGGTTGCGAAGAAAAAGCTGTAAGTACTGTCGAATAGGGTGTTTACCATGTCTTGTCCCTGTACTTAAATAATCTATATAATATGGGTACTTGCATTTCTTATCCTCCTAAATGAGCATTAAAAAAGCACCTATTTGATGATAGATGCTTAAAAGATTCTAGCGTTGTTCTCTCAACAATATTTTCATGTAATACTTATTTTCTACTAAAAAAAGCAATCCATTGTGGCAGTGCAGCATATAGATTTTTTGAAATATCAGCTTTCTCGTCCCACTCAGAATAATTCCACCACTCAGCACCGATTATGTCCTTTTCTGCGAACATCTCATCCATAGAATTAATTGTAAATCCACTTATGATAAGTGAATTCATAAAATCCTGAGCCTTCCAATGATAGTTAGGTATGTTGCTTAGTGTTTTAATTTTCCCCCCGAAGAATAATTATCTGACCAATCATTCCAAGCGTTTTTTATTAGCTCATTATTAATTTTAGTATTTTTCATATTTAGGCTACTACTTTAAATATTTATTTAATCAAAAAGTTTAAACCCAATATGTAGGCGAATCATATTATTCTCTTATGCAACAGTCACCAATCATATGGATTTTGTATTGCTTAAGCGGAGGTGAAAAAATGGGTGGTATATTAAGCGTCTTTGTTGATATTCTCTATACAATACTACAAATATATGAAATTTCCTATCTTGCTTAAACTAACAAAATCCCTCTCTCGTTGTTAGCTGTTAGCACCAGCCTAACGTGTCATGATTGTAGCAACAGCACCGTCAATACTCTCGGTGCTTTTTTTATCAGGTTTTACTGCAGAGTCTGTTCTTGCAAAATTATTATCTATCATCCAACGCCCATAGTCTTTTAATACATACATTTCTAAAAAGCTTTCTTACAATTGGTCTTTATATTTCTGCACAATATTTTCAATTCCTTTTAAATTACCATGATTTAAAGTATTATAATACTTTAAATGCTTATCTACAGACTCAATCGCTTTAATAAGCATTTCTGTTCCAAAATCATTTTTTATATTTTCGAGGTAGAATTTAGTAGCAAAATTATTAATTGTCCTCTTGTATTCTTTTCCAGTAACCATACTTGTGAAAGCATTTATATAATCGTTAGCCGATCCTAATTTCATACCGGTACATTCTGAAACTATGTATTTACCTTCGGTATTAACAATCTTTTTTTCATAAATTTGCTTTGCAACAAAGTATGACTGTTTGACCATTTCTTGTGTTATTTTCAACTTACTCACCTCCCAAGAAAACTATACCACATAAAAGTACAGTATGTTCTTAGCAAATAAAATTGCTAATGATCGTCATTAGCCATCCTTGATTAAATCCAGTTAAACTAATCTTTATAATACCACAATACGTTCGGTGCTTTTTTCTTTATCAGGTTTTATAATACCTGCAAGGTCTGTTCTGATAAAAATATTATCCATTATCCAATGCAAAACAGGTTGACCGCTGTGCGCTACTTTTCTTCAAGAGTTAATTTTATAAGCTCCTTCGAAGCGGGTGACATGTTCCTTGAACACAAATCCATCCCGCTTTATTTCTATTAGCTATATATAATTTTCCTGCTATCTAATTTAAATAACAGACTATTTATGTATCTCTACCCATCTACCGTTTGGTGGATCATATATTAGTCTGTAATCTTTTATCTGTGTTTGTTCAATCATTTGGAGAAAATATTCTTCAGACCGTACCCACATATGTTCATGATCGGATTTCTTTTTTTCTCTTTCGGCAGCAAGAACATTTCTATACTTATCAGGGAGATTTCTACCTAATCCACCTCCTATAAAAGCTATACCACCTTTTTTCAACACCCTAAATATCTCCCGAATCCCTTTTACTTTATCTTTCCAAAACCAAATGGAACCTCGGCTTACAATTAAATCGGCATAATCATCAGGGAGACTCAGTGATTCAACATCCATACATAAAGCATGAACACTACCACTAATTCCTGCATCAATGACATTTTGCATTGCAGTAATAATCACTTTTTCATCAATATCAATTAAATAAACATGCAAATTTGATATCTTTGCAATTTCAATACCAAGATAACCCGGTCCCGTACCAATATCAAGACAAATACCCTCAAATATACCATAGTCATCAAGGATTTGTCTTGCTAAGTAAGGATACACATATATTAACGAATTTTCCATATACTATCCTCCATAATCATACTATCCATTTACGTTTTACATTTCTAATACTAGATAGAAACAAAAACAAACCAAATATAATCAATGCTAAAAAACTACTCCATAATGGCATATGACCTTCATTATTTATAGCCGTTTTTAGTATATCAACGCCATATGTCAGTGGGAAAAGATAGGATAGAGGTCTTATTGCTACAGGTATCTGAGTCAACGGTATGAAGAGACCACATAAAAATATCATAGGAAATCTGAAAAAGTTGGAAAATGTTTGAGCTTCAAATACTTCACTGACTGAAACAGCTATAAAAAGACCAAGAAAAGTAGACGTTAAGGCAATTAATACTATACTGAGAATTACCGGAACCCAATTAATACCTGAAAGACTAATGAAAAATAGTGAAAAAATAATTGGTACAAATGCATTTAGAATACCAAACACAATAGCTCCGGTCGTTTTTGCCATCATAAGCAGGTTCAATTCAATAGGCGCAAGCAGTAATCTTTCGAAGGACCGGCTTTTCCTCTCGAATGTAATGGTAACCGCCAACATGGATGTAGTACCAAACAGGATGGATATTGCAATAATCCCCGGTAGAATTTCTCTTATATCCATCGTTGTATTTGATCTCAAAAGAAACATAAGAGTCCATGCAAAAGGAAAAATTATACCCCAGCTTATATTAGGTGGTTTTAAATAGTAATTTTTCATATCTTTTAAAAGTATGTTCCAGAATGCAATCCATGATTTCATTTTTTCTTTCCACCTTCCTTTTCTTTTTTCATTTTATCAATCCCTATTCCTGTTACCTTTACAAACACTTCCTCAAGAGAAGGTTTGATAATTTTTGCTTCATATACCGATACACCATTTTCATCAAA
>CAZJOD010000195.1:0-6175 GCA_964547525.1 uncultured Clostridiaceae bacterium | reverse complement strand
CCAAAGGTGCGAATAATTTTGAAAGACCATATATTATCCCGGACATTCCAAGGGATAATTTTTCAGAATATCTCATGGCTACCCGCTTTGGTACCAATTCACCTAAAACCAACATGAAATAAGACAATATAAATGTTATAACAATAACCGATATTGTGTTTAATGTTTGAGCGGGAACTTGTACTCCGGAATTAATCAACCATGCAACAAGTCTTACAGCTAGATTGCTTGCGGCGAAGGCGCTTGCCAGAAAACCTGCAAAAGTGATACCCACCTGTATGGTTGCTAAAAAACGTGCAGGCTGCTCGGTGAGTTTGCTAAGTCTTATGGCACGCTTATCACCGGCTGCAGTAAGTTTTGATAGTTTATTATCGTTCATTGATATTACAGCGATCTCCGCACTTGCAAAAATTGCATTTAATAATATAAGAACCAATTGTAAAACCAAATTTCCAAGTAACGATCCATCTTCAGGCAAAGAAAAAACCTCCTAAAACTAATATATTTATTGTGTCATATAAAAAGGTGGTATATACAAATCATATGTTTATCATAAAATTTGATTTTCCCTTTATATATCGTATAACAGGAGAAAAGGAATTGTGACGGAATTTTTAAAAGTCGAATTAAAAAAGCACCAAATAAAAATAGTATTACTATTTTGTTTGGTACTTTTAATTCAATTATATATTTTTCAAAACATCGCTCAGGTATAGGCGAATCATCCATTTGAACAATGTCACTCCTTTGGTATTGCAAAAATTATACTTCATTTGTATAATTAAGTCAACCTATTCAACTGATTAATTCAGTAATATTTTTATTTTTATATCGGGAGGATTGCAGATTATTGTAATTATTATATGTTTTCCACCCGAAGCATATCAATTATATTTTCCTTTCTTATTTTAGAGCTTGAATACCACATAGTAGCACCAACCATTGCAAAAACCGATACAACGGCAATGAATACACTGCTCCAGGGTATAACAAACTTAAATTCAAAAGAATTACCTAATATATTATAAATTAAGAGCATTACCAAAAAACTTAACGGTAATCCGTAAATCAAAGCTTTTATGGCATAAAATAAACTTTCGTAATTCATCATTTTATAAAAACCTCGAGGAGTCATACCTACAGATTGCAGCATTCCGAATTCCCTTTTACGTAAGGTTATGCCGGTTGAAACCGTATTAAATATATTAGCTATGCAAATAGCTGTAATTAGTGCTACAAAACCGTAAAAGAATACATAGACGAAAGTTATAAAACGATTTTGGTTTTTATTGGATTCATTGACATTGTATATGTGGATATCCGATATTGATGTTTGCTTTTGATAGTTATATATATTTTCGGCTAATTTTGCAGGATCTTTACTTTTTATATACATTCGGGGTGTTTCCCTGTTTCTATAAGCTTCAGGAACAGTTGATTCCAGTTTTGAGAACACTTCGTCCGATACATATAAAACAAAAGGAGCCGGAAATCTTACCGCTGTTTCTCCTAACGGTGTGCTTGCGGCTATTGCGGCGATTTCCAATTTTGCGTTAAATACATGATCGTTTGTTATAGGTGATGATATATCAAGTGTATCGCCCTTTTTTATATTCAAATAATTGGTACGTATATATTTATCGGATGCTTTTATATCAACGGTATTCATAACAATACATTTTAAATTTTCAGTATCTTTAAAAACATCGGAAGGAATGCCTACAGTCCGGGCATAACGCTCCAAGGTTTCATTTCCAATGGATTTTATAACAGTATTAATATAGAATGTGTCACCGGTGACTTCCGAAGATCCTATTGTAGCGGTTTTTATAGCATCCGGAACCAGATTCTTGTCAGCGTTATAATATATGTATCTCGACCTTTCAGTTACAAATTCATCAGCATATTCAAGCAAACCGACTCCGGCGAAAAATTCCATTTTTTCCTCTAGCGTAGCTGCAGATGTTACCATAAGACTTATGTCATAAGGAGGATTATTAGTTGCAACATCAGCAGATTCTCGTGTCAGCATAGATAGTGAGGATACCGATAAAAATAATAATATGCTAAGGACTAATGAAAAAACAGTTGATTTATATCTTCTGCTATTGCGCTTTAAATTTTTTAGGGCAAGCTCTGCTTCAAAACCGAATAATTTTCTTGTTAATTTTGATGTTTTTACAGTTTTAGAAGTGAGTTTTATATCTTGTACTCTTCTTACCGCATCTACCGGGGAAATTTTGGAGGCTCGCTTTGCCGGAATAAACACTGATATGTATATTGTCAAAATTGATATAAGAATTGCAGATAATATCGAAGGTAAGGAAATAACCAATGTCAATTTTTGAGCACTATTTACCATTCCTATTACCAGGGGACTTACAAATACAAATGTTAAACCTATCCCCACCGTACCGAAGAAAACGCCTATAGGAATAGCAATAAGTCCTATAATAAAACCTTCAAAAAATACTGAATTTCGTTTTTGTCTCTTTGTAGCCCCGGCACTTGCCAACATACCCAAATTGCGACTACGTTCAGATAGAGAAATGGCAAATGCATTATAAATCAGCGATACCGAACCGATCATTATTAAAGCTATTACAAAGGCGGCTATGGAATATAGTGTGCCAAGTATCCAATCCTCGGAAACTAATAAATAATACCTCAACAAATTATGGTTATAAGACACGTGGTCAGGAGACATACCAGCTTTTTGTGCGGTTTTTATTGCGGTATCATACAAACTTTTATTTACATTTTTGTATGTCACATATACATTTGTGTGATCACCGGAGCTTATTTCTGAACGGTCAAGTTTTGTAACTATGGTATACCCCGGTGCCCAATAAGGTTCTGTGTTAGGTCTGGATATGATTCCGGTTATTAGATATTCTCTTGTATGATCAAATGTCAAATTTTCTCCGACCTTTTCTTCCGTGGCATTTACATAACCGCTATTTTGATCTAATTTTATCCCGCTGTCCAGTATACGTTCTCCAATATCTAATTTTAACGTATCTCCCGGTTTGTAATATACTTTTCCATTGTCAGCTATATGTGAAGAAATCACCACTTCATTTGAGTTTTTGGGATATTCACCTTCGATCAAATTAATATTAAAATCGGAATATCCACGCTCATCGTATGCTTTGATAAATATATAAGGCTTATCTTTGTTTTTGGAACCTTCTAATGGGGCATATCCGATATCCTGAGAAAGAACCGCAGATGCGACACCCTTATCACCGGTTATAATATCAATCTTATCAGCCGGTACATTTTTATAACTTACATGCCACTTTCCGGTATCTTCGATTGTAACCCTTTGCATTAGATCTAAAAAAGAAGTCATAAAGGTTGCGGTTGCCGTAATCATACATACAGAAAGTGCTACTCCGATTATTGTTATACCTGTTCTTCTCTTATTTAGTTTCAGATGTCTTAAAGTTAAAGTGTTCACTATGTTCATACGGCATTCACCTCATCGTTTTGAATACGTCCGTCTTCGATTGATATTATACGATCGGCTTGTAAAGCGATACGCTCGTCATGTGTTATAACCATTAAAGTTTGCTTAAACTTTTTATTTGATAGTTTTAAAAGTTCTATTATCTCGGCTCCGGTTTTACTGTCAAGGTTTCCTGTAGGTTCATCCGCAAGCACCAGTGCAGGATTATTAATCAATGCTCTGCCTATTGAGACCCTTTGCTGTTGTCCTCCGGACAGTTGGTTAGGTAAATGGTTGAGTCTGTCCGATAAATTTAAAATGTTTATAATACTGTCCAATTGCGTTTGATCTAATTTGCGTCCGTCCAATAATAACGGTAAGGTAATATTTTCACATACGTTTAATACCGGTATCAGATTATAGAATTGATATATAAGACCTATTTGTCTTCTTCTGAATATAGCCAAACGAGTTTCATCCATTGCATATATATCCGCACCGTCTATAAAAACTTTTCCTGATGTCGGGATATCAACTCCGCCTAATATATGTAATAAAGTGGATTTACCTGAACCTGAAGGCCCTATGATGGCCACAAACTCACCTTTATTCACTGTAAAAGAGACATTATCCAAGGCTTTAACCGCAGTATTGCCCGTCCCGTATACCTTACATAAGTTTTCAACTCTTAAAATCTCCAAAATAAATTCCTCCTTTTTTACTGCATCCTGCATCAAGGGGACGGTTCTTTTGATTCATTTGCTTTAATCCGTTAATAAAGTTTAATGTTTATTGGCTTTTTTCGATTATTATATACTATATTATTTGATTAGATAATAATATATATGAATCAAAAGAACCGTCCCCTTAATGCACCCTTGATGCATTCTATGAAAATGATAACCGATTAACATGACATTTCAGTGACTATAAATGTGACAGATTTGTCACACGACATATTTATATATTTTAACCGTAAAAACAGAGCCCATGTCTTTTTTGCTCGATACATCAATTATACCCGATTGTTTTTCAATAATACTTTTAGACATTGCAAGGCCTATACCTATACTTTCATTACGAGCGTTTTTTCCTTTGTAAAACCTTTCAAACAAATGAGGCAGATCTTCTTTGTCAATACCTTCTCCATTGTCGGAAATTTCTATAAATGTGTATATCGGAGTTTCATCAAAAAGAATTTTAATTTTTCCTCCTACAGGTGTATGTTCTATGCAGTTTTTAACTATATTTGCAATTGCTTCGGAGGTCCATTGAAAATCACCTTTAAAACTGATATTCGAATCTCCTATGATTTCTAAGGTTTGTTCTTTAATCTCAATCGGTATTAATAAATGTTCCACCGCTTTATCAATAAGGTTTTTAACATACACCGCGTCTTTTTTAAATTCAATCGCACCCGCATCCATTTTGGAAAGTTTTAACAAAGAAGAAACCAGCCATTGTAATCTTTCCAGCTGTGAACGTATATTTTTTGTAAACTCTACTCTTTTATCAGCCGGCAGATTTTGATTAGACAAAAGATCGGCCATAACTGATAATGACGTCAAAGGTGTTTTGATTTGGTGTGATATATCCGATAATGTTTCAGATAAAAATATTTTTTCTTTTTTCATTAATTCCGCTTGCTCATATAATGTAACTGTAACTTTATATATTTCATTTTTTAACACGCTAAGCTCACCTTCGGTATTATCTCTTATATCGAGCTTATATTCACCGTTTGAAATACGTCTTAAATATCTTGACAAATGCTCCATTCGTATATATCTTTTTATTGTAAATATCAAAGATAATGTAAAAAGTGAAGTAAGACTTAAAAATGCTATGATACCGCTAAGTACGTTTATTAAAAGGCAAACTGATGTACCGGTAATTAAAATCATCATTGATATATAAATATGAAGTTTTATTTCTCTGTTTCGAAACAATTAATCACCTGCCTTGTATCCTAAACCTCTTACGGTTTTAATAATTTTAGGATTTTGAGGGTCATCTTCGATTTTCTCTCTTAATCGTTTGATATATACCGTTAGAGTATTATCATTTACAAATTCACCTGCAAAATCCCACATATCGTCCAAGAGCTTGTTTCGGCTTAAAATCCGTCCTTGGTTATTTGCAAATATAAGGAGTAAACGATATTCTAATACGGTTAACGCCAATTCTTTATCGCCTTTATATACTTTCGCTTGCTCGGTATTTATTTTTAAATCATGTATATCAACATACGCTTTTTTTGCTTCGCAACCATGATATCTTCTTTGTACCGATTTAATACGAGATATAAGCTCTCTTACTCTGAATGGTTTGGTTATATAATCATCTGCACCCATATCCAACCCCATTACTACATTAACTTCATCGTCAATTGCCGTTAAGAAAATCACAGGTATATCATCTGTTTTCTTTATTATCTTACATAATTGATATCCGTCCCCGTCGGGCAGCGATAAATCTAATATAGCCAAATCGAATTTTTTGTTAGATATGAATTCAATGGCTTTTTTATAACCGGTGCTGTGTAATACCGAAAAACCTTCTTGTTCCAGCGAATATATCAAACCGGATGCAATTATCAAATCATCTTCGACAAATAATATCATTTATACATATACCTCATATAAATTTATTATAGCACAAAGTGCATAAAGGGGACGGTTCGAATAGAGGACATTCCAGTTTGCCCTAAAAAAAGCTGAATCT
>CAZJOD010000194.1:0-6178 GCA_964547525.1 uncultured Clostridiaceae bacterium | reverse complement strand
CAGAAGAATATTTCTGGATAAAGCATTCATACAGGCCGGATTTTCATATTCTGATTTTTTTGAGGTTATATGCATCATGTTCTCGGCACCTTTGAACAATTCATTTACATCAATGCCTGCAACCGCAACAGGTAAAAGACCTGCCGGTGTCAAAACACTGTATCTTCCACCTACATTATCGGGTATAACAAATGTTTCGTACCCTTCGGTATCTGCTAAAGCTTTTAGTGCACCTACGTTTTTATCTGTGGTGGCATATATTCTTTTTGCGGCTTTGGCTTTACCGTATTTTTTCTCCATTAGCGCTTTAAAAAACCTGAATGCAACCGCAGGTTCGGTGGTTGTTCCCGATTTAGATATGACATTAATTGAAAGATCATAATCCGAAACGGCATCTAGCAATTCGCTTAAATATGTTGAACTTAAATTGTTCCCGGCAAACAAAACTTTTGTATTTACACCCTTACCGAATGGTTTTAAATAAGAGAATTGATTTCCAAGAGCTTCTATTAACGCTTTTGACCCTAAATACGATCCACCTATTCCAATTGTTATCAAAATATCACTGTCACTTTTAATTCGGTCGGAGCAAACCAAAAGCTTTTCTAGTTCCGCTCTGTCGTATTCGGTAGGCAAATTTGTCCATCCTAAAAAATCACTTCCCGGCCCTTTTCCCGATTCTAAAATATTCAAAGCATTAAGCGCCGATTGCGCATTATATTCAATTTCATGTTGTTTAATAAAATCAGAAGCATATTTATAATCAAACTTCAGCATAACAAACCTCCGTAGTTTTTTTAATATATTATATCATACACATATTCAGGTGCAACCCGTATGGTAAAAATTAATAAAACAACCCACACACCTTGCATTATAATGGGAATAAAAGCCCGGTATGTATTGAACATAGAACATACCGGGCTTAGAATAAATAAAAGAGTCTTTGATCTGTATAGACAAAGACTCTTTTATTATTCCGGTAATTCTAAATGTTTATTTTATTATATGAATATAATCACAACTTGATTCCTTAACGTCAAATAAATAAACTGTCGTAAATTTTAAAACTTCTCGTAAGATACAACTTCTTCAAAAGCTTTTCTAGGTCTGGCGGAAACCGAACCGGCCGGATATCCTAAAGGTGTAACGGCAACAACTACGGCTTTATCGGGAATTCCCAAAATATTTTTGACTTTTTCCCGGTTGAAACTTCCCAACCAACAGGTTCCCAACCCTTGTTCATATGCTTCAAGTATTATATGTGTCATTGCTATTGAAACATCAACCACATGCCTGGGTATTCCACATCCCATTAATCCTCCGTCCTCTAAAGCGCAAGCTGCAATAAATACAGGTGCTTCTCCGACAAAACTTTGTCCGTTACAAGCATCTACCAGTAAGTTAATTGTGTTTTTATCTTGGACGGCAATAAATTTCCAATTCTGCAGGTTTCGTGCAGAAGGCGCCAATCTTGCCGCCTCTAAGACTTTTTTCAGTTTTTCAGGTTCTACTTCCTTAGGTAAATAACTCCTTATACTTCTTCTTTCTTTGATCGCAGTTAATACATCCATGTCATTTTCATTCCTTTCATAGAGAGCAATATTCATATAATGTATATTGCCACATTACTAATCAGACAACCAAATGAGATAAAAATAAGCCTACCTTTAAAAGATTGTTTCAATGTCTAAAGTATTATCGAAAACGAAATCGGCATTTTGTGCTTTCAACCGGTCGTAAGAAAACGACGTAGTAATACCGACCGCCTTCATACCTGCCGTTTTTGCAGCTTTTATTCCGTTCTCGGCGTCTTCAACAACATAGCACGATTCCGGCATAACCCCAAGTCTTTCTGCAGCTTTAAGAAAAATATCAGGTGCAGGCTTTTTATTTATAACATCTTCTCCGGTTAAAATCGTTTCAAATAAACTAAACGAAATCCCGGCTGTATCTAAATTTGCTTCCACCTTAATCCTATCCGCACTACTTGCTAATGCCAGAGAATATCCTTTGTTCGATAACCTCCCGAGTAATCCCGAAATACCTTCATATATTTTAAGGTTGTCTTTCACAAGATCCAAACAAATCTCGTATACACGCCGCTTCATGTCTTTAATATACCGAACACCATATTTTTCCGCAACACCACCTATAAATTTGTCTTCACCCGCTCCCACAAAAGGGTCGAAATCTTCAGGACGGGCATTGACACCATATTCAGCCAGACCTGCTATAGCGGCCGCTTTTATGACCGGTTCACTATCAACAAGAACACCGTCCATATCGAAAATAATACCTGTTTTTTTAATCATGATCTTTATATTTCCACATCGTCCAACGGTACCAGTTTTAACGCGTTTTTAAAGAAAATTTTATCCTTTACTTCCTGAGTTAAATCTAGTGTAGCTAAAAATTCTTGATGCTGATTGTCAAAATAATCTCTTCCGTACATTATCCTGTCTTGATATTGATTTATAAACCAAAAAGCAAACTCAGGATCTCTTTTTAATGCATTGCATCCGGAACCCGCAGATATATCACAATAAAGATTAGGATAATCGTTTAACATTTGAATAAGCTTGCCGCCTTCGACAACCTTACCTTTAGGGTATGATGTTTTGTCATGTAATCCGTCCCCGGATATATGCGCCCAAAAGCCCGGTGCATGGCCTATGAAATTTGTATTTTCACATTCCGCAACAGCTCTTTCAAAAGCTTCAATACCGCCTCCATACCAATAATTAGGTCTTGGGTACCCGCGTCCGGTATTAAACTCATAATCAATATGTACTAAAACGGGTACATTCTTCTCTCCACAGAATTTATACATTCTAATGGCATCCCTGTTATCATACATCATTCTAAGTTTCAATTCACCGTATACTCTTGCACCGTGAATGGTAATTGCAGCATCCATTTTATCAATGGCATTCGGAACCCTCGGGTCCGGTGCATATCCCAACACAAAACGTGAAGGATATTTCTCAACATACTTCACACAACGTGAAAACGGAATACAGTTGTGTTCGTCAATCGGAGAGTTGTGTTGAAAATAACTCGGAGAGAATTCATCCTCCGGACATTCCCATGTTAAAATCCATGTTTTATCAATATTGTATTCGTCCATGTTGGCAATAAACTTTTCCAAATTATGCTTATGCCAATCGGGATGGTTATGAATATCAATAATCATATTGATACCTCCTTTAAATATTATTGATGCGAAGTACTTTTTTTCTATATTGCAACGGGCTCAACCCTGTTTGCTGCTTGAACAGACGATTAAAATAATTAATGTTGTTAAATCCCACCGAAAAACATATATCATACACACTTTCGGTATAATTCTTTATTAAAAGTTCCGACGCTCTTTTTATCCTCAGATAATTTACATATTCGGTAAATGTTTTATGCGTAAGATTTTTGAATAGATATCTGAAATATGAACCTGAAACCATAGCAATTTTAGCTACATCCTCAACCTTTATATCATAAACATAATTTTTATCGATATAGTCCCGGGCTGCTATAAGATTTTCTTTGTGGCGGTCTAACAATAAATCTTTATGAGGGCCACCACCTTCACTATTTCTGTATTCCCTTGAAAGTATTATTAACAACCTCAAGATTAAGGATTTGAACATTAGCTCAAAATCGTCATCCATATTATCATACTCAGAAATCATTTCGTTGAGGATATTCTCTACATCATCTCTTATTTTACCTGAAAGGTTCAGACGCGGTTTTATTTTCTTCTCCGATACCAAAAACGGTTCTAAATAAGCAAAATCAAAAAATGTTTCACTTTTTTCTTCCGGAGAAAACTTTTCATTAATATATTGAGGTATAAACTCAAGTTCAACTATTTCGGCTTCTTGATCTTGAGAAACACCGAATCTATGAGGTACATACGGTGGAATAACGAATATGTCTCCTTGAACCAATTCAAAGTAATTATCGTTAATGTAATGTTTAACAATACCTTTTGAAATATATTCTATTTGAACATATTCATGCCTGTGTTTTACCTTTCTGAATTGATCACCTGTTAATTTAGTGATAAAAAAGGGCAAATTATGCTCGTTATCAAGCTGAAGGAGTAAAATGTCTTGATATTCTTTCTTGTCTAAAAATGAATAATCCACTTTGTACCATCCTTATGTTTTTATTTTCTTAATTCGGCTTGATATTCCTGCTGCAGCGATTCTAAGATTCTATCCATAGATTTGTTTACTTCAGAATCTTGTAAGGTTCTATCATCAGCTCTAAATACTATTGAATACGCTACACTTTTTCGACCTTCACCGACCTGTTTACCTCTGTAGATGTCGAATAATTTAACATCTTCCAGTATCTTTCCTCCGCGTGCCTTAATTAATTTCTCAATTTCACCTACAGGTATATTCTCGTCAGTCACCATTGCCAGATCCCTTGTCACAGCCGGGTACTTCGGTAATTGTTTATACTTTCTGTCAAGTGACGATAACTTAGCCAGATTCTCTACATCAATTATACCGCAAAAACTTTCTCTTGGAATAATAAAATTTTCACAGATTGAAGGATGAATCTTTCCAATGGTACCAATTATTATATTGTCACATATAATTTTAGCCGTACATCCGGGATGAAATTCATTCAATTCACTTTCCCGCATATATTCCACATTTTTTATTCCTAAAACATCAAACAATGATTCTACAATTCCCTTTAAAGTATAAAAGTCATATTTTTCACCGTAAAGGCCAATGGTTAATTGGCTTTTTTGCACGGATACTTCATCATTTTCAGCTTTGCTATATATGTTTGCAACTTCAAACAATCCGCCTTCGGTAATAAACCTGTTAAAATTCTTTGATATCGATGTAAGCATATCCGGAATACAAGTGGTACGCATAACCTTAAAATCTTCCCCTAACGGGTTTGTTATAACTATACAATTTCGTCTTTCATCGTTATCATTCATGGCCATCTTATCAAAAACATTCATACTTGTAAACGAATATGTGCAAATTTCATATAAACCACAAGCTACCATTGTGTTCTTAATAATATCCCCTATTGTTTGTGTATATGTTTTTTGTCCCTGTGTAGCCGTTTTACCCTCAAGTAATGTAGGTTTTATATTATTATATCCGTAAAAGCGTGCAATTTCCTCGGCTAAATCGGCTGTTTGTGATATATCCAACCTAAAGGACGGAATTATAACCTTCATTTCATCTAAATCCGCTTTAATCTCCAGCCTTTGTAAAATATTAACCATATTGTCCAATGAAATATCCGTTCCTAACAAATTATTTATTTTGTCAGGTTCAAATTCTATTTTACGTATTTCCTGCGACGAGTAATCTACATCGATATACCCTTTTAATACTTTACCGGCACCTAGCAATTCAACCAGTTCAGCCGCTCTTTCCAATGCATATAAAGCATTTTTCGGATCAAGACCTTTCTCAAATAAACCTGATGATTCGGTACGCATACCTAAAGCTTTAGCGGTTAACCTGATAGACTTTCCATTAAAATTCGCCGATTCAAACAAAATCCTCTTAGTTAAAGGGGTGATTTGAGAATATGCACCACCCATAACTCCTGCTATACCTAGTGCTTTTTCAGGATCTGCGATTAATAACATATTGTCTTTTAGAGCTCTTTTTTGGTCATCCAGGGTTTCTATAAACTCGCCGGGATTAGCCTTTCTCACAATAATTGTTTGATCTTTTATCATATCCAAATCAAACGCGTGCATCGGTTGACCATACTCTAACATTACATAATTAGTAATATCTACAATATTGTTTATCGGTCTTATACCGGATTCGGTAAGTCTTTTTCTCATCCAAAGCGGAGACGGTTTTATAACAATATCCTCTACAATTCTTGCCGTATATCTGGTACACAAGTCACTGTCTTGTATTTTCACAACCGCTTTACCGTCTAAAGTGTCTCGGTCTTCTCTAACATAAGGTTTTTTCAATTTGAAGGCTTTTTCAATAGTAGCGGCGGCTTCTCTGGCCAGCCCGATGACAGAATAACAATCACGACGATTTGGCGTAATCTCAAACTCAATGACATCTTCATTTAACCCTAAAGCTTCTGTGATGTCAATTCCGGGTTCTATATTAGGATCCAATATCATAATACCGTCGGGATCCGCATCAGGGTATTCGTTTATAGT
>CAZJOD010000193.1:0-6250 GCA_964547525.1 uncultured Clostridiaceae bacterium | reverse complement strand
ACCCAATTCACCATTTCATTTAAATTGGAGGATAATTCTATATGAAAAGAAAAGAGATCATAAAAAAGAGTCAATCCCTTGGTGTAAAAGGATTTCCGTTAGGATTTTGGAATTATACGAATTTAACCGAGGATTTTGTTTATATGGATGAAAAAGAAGTTGAATCCTGGGCTGATGCTGGGTTTACAGTTACTCAGAGTTCATATTTTGATCCTGAAGATCCTGTGCAAAAAGCGCACATTTTAAAGATGTTGGACTGGGCGTATGACAGAGGAATCAAATTGGTTTTAAATGACTGTAGATGTCATGCGAAAATGGAAGCGGACGGAAGTGTACCTTCAAATTATAGAGAGAATGTACAAAAATCATTAAAAGACTTTGGTGACCATCCGGGGTTATTCGGATTTTTTATAGGTGATGAACCTAGCGTCCATCAAAAAAATGCATTTTTTGAATGCCATAAAATACAAAAGGAGCTGGCTCCTCATTTATGTCCTTTCACAAATCATTGGTTGTGGTATTGGGATTGTGAAGCCGACCATGATACGGTAAGCTGGCCTGATTATTTAGATAAATTTGTGGAAAAGACAGGAGCGGATTTTATAAGCTACGATTGTTATGCTCAGATGACCGGCGATAAAAGGGGATATGACAGATATTTTAAGAATTTAAAGATATACCGGGAAGCATCACAAAGACACGGGCTTCCTTTTTGGAATACAATTTTATCAGTAGGACATTATCATTATCGTTGTCCAAACTACAATGATATCAGATGGCAGTTTAATACTTCTGTAGCAAGTGGTGCGCAAGGCATTTATTGGTTTCATTATTACTTAAGGACCGGAAACAACCAAAACTACAGATTTGCTCCGATGGATGAATTTTGGGAAAAAACCGGAACATACTATGATATCCGAAGAGTGCAAAGGAGTTTTAACAGGATGTACGGTGATTTATTCACAAGACTTGCATCTACCAGAGTAACTTTTAAACCCGAGCCTATGGGTTGGGGTGATATATTTACGGCAAATAACGTTGTTACTGACATTAGACCTGATAAAGAAGGACATCCTTTGCTATTAGGAGAGTTTGTGGATATAGATGATCGCCCATATGTAATGCTTGTAAATAACAGCGTAACTGACAATGTAAATGCAACTATTACCTTTGCCGGGAAAAACACAGCCATATTCGGATTTGACTGGAACGGAAAAGAATATAAATGTGGAAACGCCGACGGGCAAGAATCTCTAAAGGTGAGCAACTGGCTGGCTCCGGGTCAGGAAGTTGTATATAGAGTACAAAAAGCTTTCTGATAATAAACATTTTAGAATAACAGGAGATATATTATCATGCACATTGAACACAAGGGTTTTGAGCGGTTTTCAAAAGGATCCTTCGGAAACGGTGGTGATAACTTATTTGTCGATGCCAAAGGAGTAATTCGTAGAATAACCGATAATGATTTGAATGGAGACGGTATTTATGACCTGGTATTGCCAAACAGTCACGGATACATTGAACGTGGCCCGGTTTTCGTTTATTCAAATAAAAGTGTGTTATGCAACTAATGTTATGGTTGCAGATTTATATAATACCGGTTATAAGGATATTATATTTACATGCAGCAATCAAATAATGATATACCGTAACAACCTGGGAGTATTTTCATATTATATTTCTCCGGTGTTTGAATGCATTAAGCCTAAAAAACTCCTTTGTCAAGGAGAAACTCCCTTTAAAACAAGTCTGGCTTTTCATGTTCGATTTGGTAAAGACCGTGAAGAAGTACAAAAGGCAAAGTGGGAGAGTTGCATTCTAAATAGCGGATATAATATAGATGCGCCTATTGATACATATTTTATGTAGTACAAAGTAACATTTTGTGCACCGGCATTAGTAAATTCCCCTAAACTTAAAGTTGTCACCATTGAATGCGAATAGAATATTAAAAATATATGGTCGGGTAAATATTTATCCACCTATATTTTAAATAGGATACATTTTAAAAACTTGATTTTAAAAATATAAACCGGCGGCGGGAACGCTCAATGCAGCCGCGGGTCTAATTTTTCCTGTAATATTCTTACTTAAATTTATTTTTAGTATGATTCTGATACTTATTCTGTTGTAATTATTCTTTTTATGCAAAGAATGAATAAATGTTGGACTTAGTTTTTGTAGTAGAATTAATAATCCTTTTAGAACAACCCCTTAATATAAATTATTTTGTAATGAATATAAAATAAAAGTTTACATAATATACAAATACATAAATTAGATGATATAATTAGACTACAAACTTTATATTAATATCAGGTATAGGCGAGGATAATATGAAATTTCTAAGATGTATTGACAAGTATTTTAAAGCCGGTCATATTTTTAATTTTTTTATTAATGACATATCAGAAAGAAAACAAGCTAAAGGGTATATTATGACACAAAATTTTATCCTGGCAACCATAAACCGGATATATGAAAATGCACTGCATTGTAATTCTTCACAAGAACTTGCGCATTTATGTACAGATATTATAAAAAATATTATACAAAGTAGCTGTACTATGATCATTCTACCGGGAGATGACGGATTGTTGCATTTACTTGCAGTTAATCCATCTGAGTGGGGGAAATGTGAATTAAATAAGGACTGTAAAAATACAATTTCTCAAAACTGTCCTCTATATACTTTATATTGTCAGGTGATAGGAAAAGGTGATAGCGTTATAAATGACTCGATTGATAAGTTTAAGTGCCGGTATCGAACACATCCGCCCATATCTTCATACATTTTGGTTCCGTATAAAATTAAAGATAAAATAACGGGAATGATAGGAGTTTTTAGCACTGATAAGGTGTTTGGTATCAATGATATGGAGACGGTGGAAGCATTAGCACCTACTGTAATGGAAGTAATTTTAAGGAAACGTTCAGAAGAAGCCGAAAAAGAGAGCCAAGCGTTGATGAAGACTATTATGGATAACGCATCGGATTTTCTATTTTTAAAAAATAAGCTAAGTCAAGTTGTTATGGTCAATAAAGCGTATACGGACGTTTTTGGAGTAAATTTAGAAGATGTGATAGGTAAAGACGATTATGAGTTGTATTCTAATCCAAAAGAAGCGGAACAAATAATACAAAATGATAAAGAAATTATGCAATCCGGTGTAACTAAAATTTGCGAAGAGTCGGTTATGACCGGAGCCGGAGATAAAACTTTTTCAATATCTAAAGTTCCATGGAGGGATTCAGCAGGGAATATTATGGGTGTTCTAGGGATAGCTCGTGATATTTCCGATTTAAAAAAACAAGAAGCCGAACTTAAAAAAGTTAAAGATGATTTAGCGGCTGAAGTAGAAGTATTAAAGACTTTACACAGGTTAAGCTCTAATTTTATAGTAGACGATCGTCATGAAACTATTTATAGAGAAGTACTAAATGTAGCTTTGAAAATGACTTCATCTCAAGCCGGTGAAATCAGGTTATATGATGTAGATAAAAAATGTCTTGACATAATTTATATAGCAGGTTTTAAGAACGATATGAATAATATAAAAAGCATTTATGTAGGTGAAAATATTAATTGCGACGAGAAAAATTTTAAAGATAGATACTTTATAGATAATTTTGAGAATTGCACTAAGGTTATAGGAGAAAAAAAAATAAAGTTTTATTTAGACGAAGGTATTGTTTGTGGGCAGATAACTCCCTTAATTAGTAGTTCAGGTAAATTCACAGGTGTTTTAAATACATTCTACAAGTATAAAAAACAATTGGAAGAAAGAGAACACAGGTTATTGGACATGCTTGCCCGTTTAGCTGCGGATGTTATAGAACGTACTAAGATACAAGAGGATTTGAAAACCACAAAACAACAAGCTCTTATATTTGTTGATGAGTTAAAACGGGCTGATCACAACAAAAATGAATTCATAAGCGCACTATCTCATGAGCTTAGAAACCCGCTTGCTACAATTTCGGCAGGTTTGTCATTGTTAAATACTTTCGACAATACAGTGCAAACAGAAAAAATTATAAAAATTGTAATTAGGCAAATGGCACAATTAAGCCGCTTGGTAGATGACCTATTGGACTTAACACGTATAACCCATAATAAAATAGAGCTTAAAAAGGAAAAAGTAGACATAGTTGAAGTGATTATTAGTGCTGCGGAAGGTGTAAGGGCAATGTTTGAAGAAAAAGATATAGAGCTGAAGTGTGAGACAGCTTTTAAAAGCCAATATATGTGTGTTGATCCTGTGCGAATTACACAGATTATTGGGAATTTACTACATAATGCTCTGAAATTCAGTGAAAAGGGGGGAGTGACAGATCTAAAAATATCTAGGGTTGGAAATAACTTATCAATTTTAATTAAAGACGATGGTATCGGTATTGTACCTGAATTTTTGCCTAGTCTTTTCGAGCCTTTTAAGCAAGTTGACAATTCATTGGACAGGCAAAATGGTGGTCTCGGATTGGGGTTGTCAATAGTAAAAGGGATTGTACAATTACACGGTGGTAGTGTGATTGCACATAGTGAGGGATCGGGAAAAGGTACGGAGTTTATAATTTATTTACCAATATCGGATAATACGGATAATATTGATAATACGGATAATATAGGAGGAGACAAACCATGGAGTTACAAAAGCGTCGTTTGAAGATTTTACTTATAGAAGATAATCGTGATTTTGTTTTCATAATGGAAGAGGTTTTTGAGCAATGGGGATATGAGACTTCTGTCGCTTACAACGGCTCTGACGGGATTAAGGTGGCAAAAGAGAAAAAACCGGATGTAATTATCTGTGATATTGGATTACCTGTCATGAATGGCTTTGAAGTAGCCGGATGTATAAAAGAAGATTTTGAACTAAAAGATATATATCTTATTGCATTAACAGGGTACGCAGGACAACGTGATATGGATTTGTGCAGAGAAAGCGGTTTTAACCGCCATTTGGCAAAACCTATAGACTTAAACTTATTATTTAACATATTATCTGAAATAAATACCAATCGACAACAAGAATTTATATAATGAGTGAAAGAACCGATTTAATCGGTTCTTTCACTATTTGAATGGGTTGAGTATTAACTGCAAGTGATGTAACCTTTCTAATTATATACTTTGACAAATAAATTATTTTTTAAAATTTATATATTTTTTTATAAAATACCTTGACAGGCGAAGTATATGGTGATATGATCTATATCGAAAGGTGGTGATCATAAATGTCGTTAGCATCAGACATGATAAGAGGGCATACAGAAACGATAATTTTGAAGCATTTACTGGATGGCGACAGCTACGGTTATGAAATAAATAAAAGTATACAAGAAAAAACAGATAACCTGTACGAATTAAAAGAAGCTACTTTATATACCGCATTTAGACGTCTAGAGCAATCAGGCTACATCATATCGTACTGGGGTGACGAAACTACAGGTGCCAGACGCCGATATTACTCAATAACAAATGAAGGTAAAAAACACTATGATGACAGTAAAGAGGAATGGCAAACAACCAAGGAAATAATTGATAAATTGATTTAGGAGGGTTTAGAGAAATGATTAATAAGATTCGTTCATATATTGAACATGCATTTGAGGGTGTTCCTCAAACAAAGAAGGTATTGGAACTAAAGGAAGAGCTTCTCGGTAATTTGATAGAGAAATACAACGATTTTTTAAAGAACGGTAAATCGGAAGAAGAAGCGTATACATCTGCGGTATCCGGGATTGGAGATATATCGGAATTGGTGGAAAATTTGAGAGAACCGTATCCTCTCTCACCGGAAACTCCGAAAGAACGCAGTAAGCGTGCAATTTTTGTAGCGATAGCAGTTGTATTATATATAATGAGTGCTTTTATGATACCGGTTTTCGCAGTAAAGTTTGGTGATCCCATAATAGGTATTGCGGTAATGTTTTTCTTTATTGCAATAGCTACAGGTTTATTAATTTATAATAATATGACAAGAGCGAAGTATGTAAAATCTGATGAAAGTATGATAGAAGATTTTAAAGCTTACAGAGTCAATAACGAAAAAGAAAGATCCGCTGTAAAATTATTTAAAAGCGCTTACTGGAGCTTGGTAGTGGCTACTTATCTTCTTGTCAGCTTTTTGTTCGGAATTTGGGCTTATTCGTGGATAATTTTTATTATAGCAACCGCTATAGAAAAAATAGTTATGGGTGTTATGCAATTAAGGAGTGATAAAGATGAATAAATCGTTAATTA
>CAZJOD010000192.1:0-6463 GCA_964547525.1 uncultured Clostridiaceae bacterium | reverse complement strand
ATCCGTTTTATAATGCAGGTACAACCTACCGGTAATTATTCTTCTTTTTCAAGTAGATCCGGAATTTCGGATGATGTGGCGTTTTTGTTTTTACCATCTGTTCTTTATATCATAGCAAGTAAAGGTATATCTAAAAAGAAAACGATTTTTATTGTATTTGGAACCGTAATATATTATGTTTTTGTTATGGTAAGTACAGGTGACAGGCGGTATCCTGTGACGGCCGTCATCGCTCTTGTTTTGTGCTACTTGCAAGTATATAAAGTAAAAATTAATTTATTACGTTTCTTCGTAACGTTATTTATTTGTAATTTATCGTTAAATTTTCTTGCCGTATTGAGAATCGTAAGGCATGGTAACCTGACAGGTGTTATGTCTTTTTTCATTGAATACCGGGACGCTCTCTTGTCTAATAATGCCGTATACGAAACATTATCCGAATTCGGATTGTCCTTTTTATCTACCGTCAGTGTTATTGAGCATATTCCGACTAGTATAGATTTTCAAAACGGTCTTGGATTTTATGGGGCAATCCCTACAATTTTGCCGGTAGGCCGTATGTTTCCGGATTTTTTCTCACAAGTGTCCATATCTCGTAGAATAAATATGATCACAGGATACTCTTTAGGATCAACTATATTTGGTGACTTTTTCGCAAATTTCGGTTGGGTGTCGGTGTTGTTGATCATTTTTTACGGGGCGATCCTTTCAGGGATGTTTTATGTGGATATAGATAAGATGCGAAATCTTTCACTGGCCAAATATTATTCTTTGTTTTATATACTGATAAATTTGGTTAGAGCCAGTTTTTACGAAACCTTTAGGGCATCGATGTCTGTGTGGTTGGTTCCCTTAATAATATTATATTTTATAAAGCCTGTTTTTCGAAAGAAGAAGTTGACATAAAAAAGCTATGCGGAAAACGAGCATGGTTTGTAAATTTTGATTACGGTACATTAACTCACATATTGATGCAAGCATATCCGTTGAAGGGGATAGGTAGTATCATCTGAATAAATATTTGGAATACCGTTTATGGATTCCTGTTGGAGGTAAAAGAATGAAGTGTATATTATTGGCTGCAGGTTATGCGACACGACTTTTTCCGCTTACGGTGGATATACCTAAACCATTGCTTGATGTATGCGGCAAGACCGTCTTGGAACGAATTTTAAATAAGATAGAGGAAGTATGTGAAATCGATGAAATTTATATTGTTTCAAATGCAAAATTTTTCAAACGATTCCGTACTTGGCTGAATTGCTATGTCAGTAATAAAACCATTGAAGTTTTAAATGACAATACATTTTACAATGATGGAAGGTTAGGAGCAATCGGCGATATCCGGTATGCCGTAAAGAAAAAAGATATTTGTGAAGATGTACTTATAATGGCTGCAGACAACCTTTTTGACTTTGATCTATGTGATTTTATTGAATATTATCGTAATAAAGGTTGTGATTGTATCACCGCTCACCGGATGAACGATATTGCATCTTTACGTAAAACAGGGGTGGTTACCTTGGATAACGAAGGAAAGGTGCTATCTTTTGAGGAAAAACCCGAAAAACCCGAATCCGACCTTGCAGTTCCTCCGTTTTACATATATAAGCATGAGACTCTGACGCTTATAAACCGATACCTTGATGAAGGCAATAATCCGGATGCTCCCGGCAATTTCATCCCGTGGCTTATTATGAAAAAGGATGTTTATGCGTTCAGGTTTGAAGGTAAAAGATATGATATTGGCTCACCTGACAGTTACAGACGAGTACAGGAAATTTTTAGGGGGCGTTAAGTAATGGAGAATAAGACAATGGTACGTGAAATAATGGTGAGTATCACATGTGTCGCATACAATCATGAAAAGTATATTGCTGATGCAATAGAGAGTTTTCTTATGCAAAAAACAAATTTTTCATTTGAAATACTTATTCATGATGATGCTTCTACCGATAAGACCGCTGAAATTATCAGAGAGTATGCATTAAAGTATCCACATTTGATAAAACCTGTATACCAGACGGAAAACATGTATTCAAAAGGTATAAATGTATCACGGTTTAATTTGGACAGAGTTACGGGGAAATATGTCGCAGTTTGCGAAGGGGATGATTTTTGGACTGATCCATATAAATTGCAAAAACAAGTGGATTATATGGAAAAACATCCGGAATGCAGTTTGTGTGTACATGCCGCATATAAAGTGTTGCCTGATAAAAAAAAGTTGAAATCCCATGTTCGCCCTTGTCACGGCGATAAATTATTTTCGGTTGAAGAAGTAATTGAAGGTGGCGGTGGGTTGTTTGCAACCAACTCGTTTTTTTACCCCGCTGTATATGTACATAACAGACCACAATTTTTTAAAATCTCACTGGCTGTAGATTATCCTCTTGCCATATATCTTTCTTTAAAGGGGACGGTTTACTATATTGACCGGTATATGTCGGCATATCGTGTGGATGCGAAAGGTTCCTGGAGGAGCAGCATGAGAGCAAGTACCGATATGCAAATAAAACACTTTGAAAAGAGGGTTGAGCTGCTTAATGAGGCGAACATTTATACGCAATACAAATATGATGATGTGATTAAGAAAACCATAGACAGTATGGAATTTTATTTCATGATTCACCGAGGTATGTTTGAAGAAGTGAAAGAAAGAAAGTATAAGGATCTTTATTCCGGCTTGGGTATAAGGATGAAAACAAAAATATTTATTAGAAAGTATTGTCCGAAGATAGCGAATATTTTAATTAATATAAAAAGGAAGTTTATAAGATGAGTACGGAAATAAACAAGGCAAAAGTTCTGTCAGGGTTGTTTTGGAAACTGATGGAGCGGGGAGGAACTCAAGGAGTACAGTTTGTTGTTCAGATTGTACTGGCCCGGCTTTTGCTGCCTGCAGATTATGGAATTATAGCTCTTGTTACCATTTTTATAACAATTGCGGGGATTTTTGTACAAAGTGGTTTCAATACGGCACTTATACAGAAGAAAGATGCAAATGAAACGGATTTTTCATCGGTTTTTTATTTAAGTCTTTTCATTGCAGTTATTTTGTATACTATAATATTTTTTACTTCACCGGCTATAGCTGCATTTTATGGAGAACCACAGTTGATCCTTGTGTTCAGGATTTTATCGGTTATATTGGTGTTCGGTGCATTAAATACGGTGCAAAATGCAGTTGTAGCAAGAAATATGCAATTTAAAAAGCTTTTTATGAGTAGTCTTGGCGCCATCCTGGTATCCGGTTCAGTCGGTATAGTAATGGCTTACAAAGGATTTGGTGTATGGGCTTTGGTGGTGCAGCAAATGACCAATCAATTGCTTATTTCGGTTATTTTGTGGTTTACAGTAAAATGGAGGCCGGGGCTGCTTTTTTCTGCTGCAAGGGTAAAAGAGCTTTTTAATTTCAGCTGGAAATTATTGATTTCGACGTTAATAAACAATCTGTGTATGGATTTACGTAGTATTTTAATTGCAAAGTTATATAATGCTGAGATGCTTGGATTTTATAATAAAGGTAAGCAGTTACCACACTTAATTACAGCAAATGTGAACGGTTCCATCCAATCGGTGATGCTTCCGACTTTATCAAAGCACCAGGATAATAAAAAGAGAGTCAAAGAAATGGTACGACGGTCAATTATTACAAGTTCATTTGTATTGTTTCCGTTGATGACGGGCATGGCTGTTGTATCCGAACCATTGGTAAAAATTCTACTGACAGAAAAATGGATCCCATGTGTACCTTTTCTGCAAATCCATTGTGTTACATATGCCTTATGGTCTATACATACGGCGAATCTTCAGGCAATTAACGCTATAGGACGAAGTGATATTTTCCTCAAGCTGGAGATTGTCAAAAACACGTTGAATCTTGCCGTACTCGGAGCGACCTTGTTTTTCGGTATCTATGCAATCGCTTTGGGAGGAATGGCGGTTGGAATTGTTTCCGCTTTTATTAATGCCTACCCGAATATAAAGCTTTTAGATTATGGTATCAAAGAGCAATGGAAGGATATAAAGCCTTCTATTCTATTGTCTATAGTAATGGGAATTGTGATTTACAGCATCCGATTTTTTGAGTTATCCGCATGGCTAACCTTATCGCTGCAGGTGTTTACAGGGCTTATTGTATATATGGGAATGGCGAAAGTGTATAAGGTTGAATGTTTTGATTATATTGTCATTACTATAAAACAAACAATTAATAGAAAACGAAAAGAAAGTATTTAGTAAAATTATGAGTAGAAAGGCGGTAGTATGATGCTTGCGATTATGCAACCCTATTTTTTCCCGTACATTGGGTACTTCCAGTTAATTCATGCGGTTGACAAGTACGTATTGTATGATAATATCAATTATATAAAAAACGGGTGGGTAAACCGAAACAGGTTGTTGGAAGTACATAGACAACCTGTATACATTACTGTTCCTTTAATACGACAAACCTCATTTCAAAAGATGAAAGAAGTTGAAATTGATAATACAAAGCCCTGGAGGAAGCAGCTTCTTAACATGTTGTATTATAATTATAGAAGGTCCGCATATTATGATGAAACATATGTGTTTATTGAAGATATTATGAACAAGAGTATATACGAATCAAGCTTAAGCAAGTTAAATTGTACATTGATTAAAGCTATCTGTAATTATCTTGATATTAAAACATCTGTTAATGACAATTCAGAGATGTATGAAAAGATTGAGATGGTAATAGGTGAGATGGAGGAAGCGGGGGATAGCTGCGGTATTGGTAGAAGAACAGCCCGTATTGTAGAGATCTGCCGATATGAGAAGGCGAAAATATATATTAATGCAATAGGCGGGATGGAATTATATAGCAAGGAAGTCTTCGCAAAAGAAGGAATAGAACTATATTTTCTTAAAACTCTTCCATACTCTTACATGCAAAGCACTAGGAAATTCCATCAACATTTATCAATTATTGATGTTCTTATGAACTGTGGGAAAGAAGAAACCAAAAGAATGTTAGATAAATATGAGTTTATATAATTGTTGTCTGTAAAGAAGGATGATTATATAAATCGTGTTAAAACATATAATCTGTGAGGATGTGAGTTATATAAGAAAGGGAGCTGATTTACATGAATTTAACTAAAGGAAGTTCTTTATACGATGGGTTTATGCAAGTTGCATCCGAGGCTTGTCCTTATTTTAAGAATTGGACATATGACATGCCGCTTGTTTTAAGTGGAGAAACAAATTACCGGTTACATAAAATTCAGAATATTATGTACAGGGTAATCCGCTATTTTGTAGAGCATTATAATGAATACAGGCATTTAATGCCTGTGACTGACAGGATTTACGAAATTGTTTCACTCTGCCGGAAAAAACCGTACAGAATAGGAACTTACCGTACAGATTTTATTATTGATGAAAAGAATGATTTAAAGTTAATAGAGATAACTTGTAGATTTGCTCTAAATGGTTATTTCATCTCCGGGTTTTTTAATATGATGACAGACAATTACTTAAAAGATAAACCTAATATTAGAAAAATAGACGACTACACTCCTTTTTTTGACTATATAATAGGTTATTTTGGTGAATTTAAGCATGTATGCTTACTAAAAGGTGAAGACAGTAAGAATGAGACGAAGTTTCTAATCCCTATTATAGAAAATGCAGGATTTAAGCTTCATGTTATACCTAAAGATTGCATTATTGATAATCTGCATTTGTTGAAGGATGCGGCAGTGATAAGTGAATTGGATCATAATGAGATATGTGGCCTACCTAACGAAGCGATTGAAGCAATTATCGAATCTTGTTCTCTTAATGATTTAAGGACTGTATTTCTAGTACATGATAAAAGATTATTTTCTGTATTAGGTAACAAAGATTTGTTACAAGCGGTATTAACACAAGATGAAATTGAACAATTCATAAATATAACGGTAACTACTTATACGCGTCAGGAAAGGCCGGATCTGTGGGAAAAAGCAAAGATGGAAAAAGACAAATGGATTATAAAACCTTGTGCACTTGGAAAAGGGATTAATGTATTTGCAGGTTGTGTAACGAGTGAACATGAATGGCAGCAGGTATTTTCTTCTGATCTTATTGATAACATGATATTACAGCCGTTTATTACACAAAGGAAGTTTTCCGGCTCTATCGGAGATAACCGGTATAATGATTATGTCGTTGGTACACTGCTTTTTTTTGATGATAATTATTTCGGACCGGGGTTATTCAGGGCTTCTTCGTATCCGGTGACCAATAAGGTAGACGATCGGAAATTGGCACCGCTGGTTACATTTGATACGACATACTTTGACAATAGTATTATATTATAAGAAATGTGGTTTACTACATTGGGTAGTCAGTTCCGGTTCACTGAACTCCATGAAGGTAGTATAAAACATGTACCGGTTATGTTGCAAGTTTTATCGGAACATCGATAGAAATATAAGATTTTAAGTTGCCT
>CAZJOD010000191.1:0-6497 GCA_964547525.1 uncultured Clostridiaceae bacterium | reverse complement strand
CACAACTACCGTCTATATGTTTTTCACCGTAATTAAAATACTCCGAGCGGTAATCTTTTATTCGTTTGAACAAATATTTATCCGGCTTTATTAATTTTAAGCCCACTTCAACCACCCCTTTACATTGGTTTTGTAATATACTGTAATCTGATTTTTACCGAGAGGTTAACAGTAGATTATTTATATTAATTTTATTTACAACTTTATCTTTGTCCATTCTGTTCTTAGCTACATATATCATTATGATCAGCCGCATTAAATTCGCCGTTGGCGGGGCCGGATGTAACCATCTTGCAAGCGGGCAATTCCATGATACGAACCATATTACGTTCTTTGGCTTTTATTGTTGACGCCGTCGTTATTTCGGGCTTGTTTGCTACGGACGCCTCGCTGACCATTTCAAGTATCACAGGCTTGTTTTTCGGTGAATAGCTCTCAGGGTTTTCAATTACCGGCATATACACGTAACAAGCATGTGGCGGCGTATTGTACTCCGCATGACAATCATATCCGATCCGCACATGGACATCCGGATTTACGTTGTATCCATTTTCTTCGGCGGCGTTTTGCAATACTTTATTGATGAAGTAATCCCATGCGTCTATGTTTTCATTGCCAAATAACACAAGTGAAGTTTCTTTTTTGCGGCGTACACGTATCCATAACCCGCCCGGTTGCGTAAATGTTTCATACCGCTCATCCTGCTTGGCGGAATAGGTTTCTTGCGCGAACATTTGACCATACGGTTTATCGTCGCATCCGTAATTCACCCAAAGAGAAGCGCTCCAATCGGGGTTTATCAGATCTTGTTTGACTACATCAAGGTATTTTTGATAGCGGTTCAGTGTTATATTGCTGTCGGATTCATCTTTATTGTTATTTGCGTAATCCAAACATCCTACCCACAAAACATCCGTGCGCTCGACAATTTCAAACATAATGCCATTGTAGTTTATTGTCCGCACCAGCTTTTCGATTTGCTGCGCATCTTCCACCATATTCAGAATTTCCGGCTTGTTTTTAGGAGTATAGCTTTCAGGTGTTTGTTTTATCTTTTTAACAGGTTCGCTCATTTCTTTTCCTCCTTTTTACAAGGAATTAAAACATCCCATTCGACGCCGTCGTTATCAATTTCTTCGAATATTTCCATATCAAGAGCATACTTCTGTTGAAATTCTCTGTCGGGATCGTATCCGGCAGCTTTTAACCAATCGTATTTTGGCGATCCGTGTTCTCGCTCTTTGAATACGGCGTATATGCTTTCAGGAAAATCTTTTATAGCGCATGATGAGGGGATGTTGCCGAGGCTCGATACTTCTATACCATAAAAATATAAACGCTTGGAATGATTTTCTTGTTTGATATAATCTGCATTAGGATCAGCTTCCCATATACCGATAAATCTTGTAGGTTGAATCCTGTTGTCGATTTTCTCAAAACTTGTTTTTAGTGATGATTTCACATCATTCATCCCTTGCCAATGGCTTTCTTTTAAGTCAATCGGAGCCTCAAAACCAGCAAAAAGAAACTTCTTCGTAATGATTGAAAATTCAACGCCCTCAATCGTGACGGTTTCTAAAATCTTTTCCGCAATACTCAGAATCTCCGGCTTTGCTTTTGGGGAATAGCTTTCAGGGACAGGATTGATTTTCTTAACAGGTTCGCTCATTTTGATACCTCCCCGTAAACCCCCAGAATTTCATCGCAGACACCTCCCATTTTTCGTAATAAGTCAGCGATCTGTGCCCGAAAATCATGCGTCCTAAACTTATCCGACGACGGTTCAAAACCGCCTTGCAATGTCCATATATCATCTTTGTATTGTTTCATTTTATTATACAGCGGTGCGAGTTTTACCGCCATTTTCAAATCCGGATATTGTTCGGCGGCTTTCGCAAGAAAATCGGCAGCCGAGCTTGTGCAGACACAGCAATAGGGAGCGCAATGCAGATTCCAGCGAATGCCTCCCAATTCTTCGTCTGTTTTGTTCACAAAAAACAGATCATCTTCAAGCGTATTAGCCCAAACTTCAAACGCCGTCTTGCCGAAAGCATAACGTCCACTGTCGTTTTCCGCAGGCGGTAAAGTCAGAAATGCAGGAATAGAATCAATCGCACTTTGATATATTTGCCGCATATCGGGCTTTTCGATAGGTTTACCCGCGAAGAATATACCTTTTACATTATCTAACGCGTTTACAATTGTTGAATAGCCATACTCATCTATATTCGTCTTACCTTGTGTGTTATAAAGGTTTACATACAGCACATCGTTTTCGTCGTAACCGCCGATCAAACAGCCTTCCGGTAATATACCCGTGTAATTACTCCAATCTTTTGGCTCGTTGACAAGTCCCCACGTCAAAACAGGGATACCTTTATCGACGGACGCTTTAATGGCGTTCATGACCGCGCGAAAATCCTTCTTCATTTGCGCGTTGGAAAGGTAAATGCAGTCATACCCAAAAGCGGCATATGCCTTTTTGACAAACTGCGGCACGAAGAAATAATTTGTAACGCCGCTGTCGCATTGCACGTTGTTCGGGTTGCCTTTTTCGGCAGCATACAGATAAGTGAAGTTGTCGCCGGTGAAGTTAGCATAAAAATGAAAATCGTCAATTTCAGAACCGAGTTTTAATCCGACGGAGCATATGGCAGAACAAAGAAAATAATTCTGCCACGGCTCGATTTTTTTGTATTCCGTAATCTTATTTGAACTGCGCGGCGGTTCTCCGCCGTTAAACGGATCGGTAATCGTGTCGGACGCAAAAGCCGCGTATTGCGCCATTGTTAATATCTCCGGCTTGTTTTTCGGGGAATAGCTCTCCGGGGTAGGATTGATTTTTTTAATAGGTTCGCTCATGTTTTCGTCCTCCTTCCAAGCGATTTAATCGCTTTACGATTCATATTTTACCACTTGAAAAAGCGGTTGCGTTATCCGTTTGTGTCAAATTTTAATCGTTTATAAATTTTCATACGGACATAAAAACATTATCTTCAGAAAGATAATCGGAATTAGCCTCTAATAAAGCTAAGTATTCTGATACAAACACCTTCTTTGTTAATAATATCCTTTCTCCAAAAAACATTTTGATGTATAATATATTACTATATTTTGATATATTTTGTAAGATATGGGAAGTTATTTTAACATTCGCAGTGTTAAAATAACTTCCCTCATCCAAAAACTATGCAAATTTTATCATATGTTAATTAACTATTTTCAAATATATTATGTGTTTGATCCATGCAACACCCTTAATATGAAGAAAATAATATATTTTACGGAGTTACTCGGTTCATATCTCTTGGAAACAAGCATCCGCTTCTCACATTGCTTAGCCTTAGGAACTTCATAGTAAGGCGTTCTAGACCGGCTCCCAGTCCTCCATGCGGAGGAATACCATATTTGTGAATCATTAGATATGATTCGAAGTCTTCAGGATTCATACCTCTTTTGACCATCTTCTCGCTCTGTTCGTCGTAGTTATGAATGCGCTGCCCACCTGTAGTTACTTCAAGACCATTGTACAATAGATCAAAACTGAGCATATAGTTTGGATCATTCTTGTCATCTATAGCATTAAAGTTTGAGTTCCCGCTGTTTAAAACATTGATGTTAAAAAAGTTATAGAGTAGAATAAAGGCAATAAGATCTTGTAATATTTTCTCCTGTTTTTACCAAAATAATTTTCAAAAATTTAATAAAAGAGAACCCGGTACACACCAAGTTCTCCAATTGTCTTATAATTATTTATACTGCGAATATCTAGACCGTTTTTTCAAAAAAACATTTATATGCCAAATATGCTGAATACAGATCGGCTTTACTTGCAACTTCCATTGTTGAGTGCATACCTATGACAGGTATACCGCAATCTATTACTTCACTACCTAAATTTGCAATAAATTGTGCTATCGTACCACCGCCACCTTTGTCCATCTTACCAAGTTCACCTGCTTGCCAAGGGACATTATTATCATTAAATAGTTTTCTGATCCGGTAAACAAATTCCGCATTGGCTTCACTTGCTCCGCCTTTGCCGTTTCCACCGGTGTATTTTTCAAGGCATATTCCCTTCCCTAAAAAGGCCGCATTATTTACCGCATGCAATCCTTTGAAATTCGGGTTAACTGCAGATGCCACATCAGCTGATATCATCTTAGTGTTATTAAAGCATTTTCTTAATGCATATTCTCCCTCTGTGTTCCCACAAAGATATAACAATTCTAAAATGAAATTTTGAATGAATAAAGAACGGGCACCGGTGTTACCTACGCTTCCGATTTCTTCTTTATCACTCATATAACAAACGGCCGTTTTTTGAGGTATTACCGACATATCCGTTAAACCCATTAAAGACGCGTATGCACAAATTCTGTCATCATGTCCGTAAGCACCTATCAAACCTCTGTCCAAACCAACATCCATCGCTTTTTGCCAAGGCACCACTTCCAGTTCGGCCGAAACAAAGTCCTCTTCATTAATACCATATTTTTGGTTCAACATATCCAACATATTTAGTTTTATTTTTTCAGATACTTTATCGTCTTTAAAAGGAACAGAACCTATTATTACATTTAAATCCTCACCTGTTATTCCTTCCGACATTTTTTTCTGCATCTGATCTTTCGCCAAATGTGGTAAAAGATCGGCAATAGTAAATACGGGTTCGCCTTCATTTTCGCCTATTACTACGTTTATTTTTTCTCCGTTTTTATTATATATCACTCCATGGATAGTGAGTGGGATAGATACCCATTGGTAAGGTTTTATCCCACCATAATACCGGGTTCTAAAAAGTGCCATCTCACTGTCTTCATACAAAGGATTAGGTCTTAAGTCCAACCTTGGTGCGTCAACATGAGAACCGATCATAGCCGAACCTTTTACCAAGTCCTCCTGTCCTATTACTGCAGCTGCTATTGTTTTATTCCTAGATACACAGTAAACCTTATCTCCTGTTACTAATTTTTTAACATTTTCAATGTCTTTATACCCGGCGGCTTTTAACATGCGCTCAATTTCATCGACGCATTCACGCTCTGTTTTACCGATATCAAGGAATTTTTTGTATCCTTGTCCGAATTCTTGAATTTTTTTATCTAATTCATTATCGGTGTTCAACCAAAAACTTTTTTTCCGACTTAGTAAAGAATCTTCTTTTTGCTGTCCTATCGTCTTATTATCACTCATACTTACACCTCCGTATTTTCATGTGATATTAAAGTATCTATTATTTGAAAAACTCATCTTCTTTTATTCACAAACATCATGTATGATATAATTTAAGCTTCTATAATATATTAGTTTTTTTTAAAAAACTATCATTTATATTTCTAATTTTAAACTAAAAGTACCTGTCGTTAATTTTCCGGTTATTAATTTCCTTCGGTGTCAGTGGCTTCGTTTAATAAATATTGTATTGTTACAAATACATCCGCCATACCGTTACCAATATTTTCTGATGTAACAATTATGGAAATTTGTTCATCGAATTTGTACACTACAGTATGGACACCGGTATTATTATTTTTTTCAACAGTCTCTTTAAATACATCTTCATAATATTTTATAGCTTCAGTGGCACTTTCATTAGAAATCCTCCAGCTTCTATGAAATCTTAAGATATTATCATCCCTTTGATACTCGATCCCTCTTACCGAAATAAATACATTAAGACTTTCAGGAAAATCAGGTATAACTTTATCGGGATATTCATTATCGATAAATGGAAAAATAGTGGATGAGTTTACAGGATGAATTTCAATTTTTAGTTCGACTTTGTCGTTTTCTAAAAAACGGACCTTAGCGCTAAATTGTTCGAACGATCCTGCATAATTGTTATCATCGGATTTTATCATCTTGAGGTTTAGAAGGTTTTCTAAATTGTTTAAGAACTGTTGTTTACCACCGGAATTATCGTATGTCGTCTCATAAGTTAGCGTTTCAGTGATCGGATCAAAATATTTATTAATATGAATTATACTACCCGACGTTAATTCGTTATCCAGTCCGTATATGTCATCTAAGATAGCCGATATAGGATCATTTACCAACCATTCATCCAGAATTTTATCTCCCGGCACATAATTTCCCCCCGGTTGCTTATTATTCTTGCAACCTGTACTAAAAATAAATAATATTATAATAAAATATGTCAGATATCTTTTTTTCATATAAGCGCTCCTATTATTGTTTCATATTTATATGTTGTGCACAATCGTAAAAAATATAAAGCCTATTATAACTGATTAAAATAAAATTCAAATTGAATGTATTATTCTTCATCCAACATCCTTAGAAAAATTATTAATGACTTGTTGCCTATTATAAGTTATATTATTTATTAATTATGCCTATATTTTAAACTTTTTCTTTATGGTGTTAATTATAGTTGTTTTAGGTAAAATTTTTGTCATGGTATTCAAAATTTCTGCATTTTTACCCACTGCATAAAAATATCTCGGCTTTTTTTTGCAAGCAATCTTAAATAT
>CAZJOD010000190.1:0-6507 GCA_964547525.1 uncultured Clostridiaceae bacterium | reverse complement strand
TATGAAAAAAATAGGATGATACAAACGGATACTGTAATAATATTAGATTTTACAGATCGAAGAATTCGTTGTTTTTCTGAAAATAGTGTTTTCCACGGTATGTGGACTGTTTCGCACTTTGGACAAAGTGATATAAACGACGCAAAGCTTTGTATAGAAATGATTATAGACAATTCGGTATTTCAATCATATGAAGTAGACTGTAATTATATACCTAATGGTAAGGTATGCTATTTAACGCCTTGTATTATAAAGTGGCCTGCATGTAAGCGACCTACTAAAGTAACGATTAGGGCAACCTTATGTTGGCTTAACGGGGAAACAAGAAATATGTGGGATTTTTTCATATATCCTGTGCAAAAGCGAAAGCAATTGGATGCACATTTTTTACATGATTCAAAACAATTGATGAATCGGTTTGCTCATTGTACAGATGATAGACATACACAAATAAGCTTTACAACCAAAGTTGATGAGGAGTGTATAAAGTTTGTGGAAGAAGGAGGAAAACTGGTAGTATTGACAGATGCGGAGCTAAAAAGTTTATGTATTCAATATGCTCTTGCAACCGGACATTCAAGCAATAAGAAAGCTAATGTAGGAACATATATTAAAAAACATCCTTTGACAGATTGTATACCACATGACGGTTATGCAGGCTGGCAGTTTTATCCTATCATGTCTGAGAAAACAAGTGCGGTATTATTTAATAATTTAATACCATATGATCCTTTAATTCAAGTTATTAGCTCTGAAAAAGAAGTAAGAAAGCAAGGAATACTGTTTGAATACAACATAGGTAGAGGTTCTGTTCTTGTTTTCACCGGAGATATGATTCCGGAAAATCCGGCTTGTGATTATTTTATGAATAGGTTAATCGAATATACATATAGTTGCGAATTTAATCCTTCGCATACTGTTACAAAAGAACAATTACTCTCTTTAAGAAAAAATAATGATAACCATGAAGATAAAACAGGTCAAAGAAAAACAATATATTGTAATATATGTGATGAGTTCGATACAGCTTTGGAATTAAAAGAAAACGGTGGCACGATAAAAGTTAAACCTATATCATCAGGCTTGACTGAAATAAAAAATATTGCCGACCAAGACTATATGGCGGGAGCAGGAAGTCATGGTACGACAAATATAGACATGCTTAGTTCAGATATGAATGAATTTTGTGTTGCGGATATAGGAGTATCCGGTAACAAATTGTTTATATATTTTCAAATTAGTAAAATTGATATGATAAGACAAGATGATTTCATTTATCCGGACAGAGGAAGTGGAAAGGATAAGCTTGATATGTTTTTGGTAAGTCGATCAAATAAACAACATTATATAATTTCGCGTAATCCCGACGGAGCTTTTGTAACAGGTCCGTTTAACCAGGAAAATAGGATTAATGTACATGTTAATTCAAACTCCAATCGATTGTCATATGACATTGTTTGTCCTTTGATAGAAGGGGGATCTGAAATGGATGTTGATTTAAATTATTCGCATCTTGTAGACGAACAAAACGTTGTAGAAATTTTTAAGATAAAATTAATAATACAGTAAAAATAAAAATTCAGAATTAAATAGCAAAACCTACCGGGAGAATATGTACTGAGAGGAGATTTTTATGAAAGAGGTGTTAATTAGAAGTACATACGATAATACACTGCAACCGTCTTTGATGTATTCAGTTGATAATAACCGGCCAAGACCTTTATTAGTCGGATTGCACTCTTGGAGTTGTGATCGAACTAATCAAATAGAAAATCTTTTGCCGATAACCAAACGTAATGAATGGCATTTAGTATTACCCGAATTCAGAGGACCTAATTTAAAAACGAATTCCAATGCAAGATATGCATGTGGTTCAATAGCTGCTAAACAGGATATTTTAGATGCTGTTGACTATATGAAAAAAAATTATTTAGTCGATAGTGACAATATTTTACTGATAGGGGGAAGTGGCGGCGGACACATGGCACTTCTTGCGGCAGGTTACGCACCAAAGCTATGGAAAGCGGTTTGTTCATACTGTCCTTTAACCGATGTAAAAAGATGGTATGAGGAATTATACAAAGTCTATATCGAAACAGGCGGATCCGAATCCTATGTCAAAGGCATCGAAGCTTGTTGTGGAGGTGCTCCGAACGACAATAATATTCAAGAATATTTATATCGTTCACCAATATCATATATTAACGAAATTGCACAAGCGAATATTAAAATATTTCACGGAAGGTTTGATATGAGTATTTCATATTTTCACAGTATGGATCTTTATTGTGAGTTGTCACGTAAATTTCCACAAGCACGTGTATTTTTAGACATTTTTGACGGTCCGCATGAGATGTATCCGGAAGTTGCTGAAAAGTGGTTTTTGCACCAAATGAAAGTTAACGATTATGATACCAGAGTAATGATATCAAAATAATAACCTATAAAGACATGAAAAATCATTTTCTGTCAGTCTAAACAATTATGATTTTATACAAATTATAATACAATATTAGTATGATAATGCATAAACTTTCATACATTACAACAAAAAGTGAATATTATGCAAATTATGCAGGGGAGGTCTGAATTAAAATGAAAGAGGTTGTAAAAATCATCTCTGTATTGATTGGAGTATTATTATTGTTCGGGCTTGTATCATGTAGTACGGGAGTAACTCCGCTTGAAGAGACAATAGAGTCTACAATAACATCACCTGGCACTACGGCAAGTGTTGTGACAACTAAAGTTGAGACAACTACCAAAATTGAGACAACTACTGTTCAAATATCAGAGAAAAATCCTTTTGAAGACAAAATGACCATATCATGGTTATGGAACACTTGGCAATATAATGAAGGCAGATGGGACGAACTCGAGTTGGAAGACTTGTTCAATGTTGAACTTGAACCATGGAATATACGTGTAAGTACAGCTGATTTGGAACCGATAACAATGATGCTTGCAGCCGGAGATATACCTGATATTGGGTATATATATAGGGATCCGGTTTATCTATACAATGAAAAATTTATAAGAACGGTTCCTATACAGACATTCAAAACTGTATTACCCGAATATTATAACGAAATGCAAAAAACCCCTATAGGATGGACATACAATGCTTGTCCGGATAAACCTAACGAGATGCTAATGATGAATTTCTTAAGCGGTAGACATAACTTTCTTGAAAATCACTTTATGATAAGATTGGATTGGTTATCTAATATCGGTATGGAACCCGATAACCTTTATCCGGTAGAGCTCATGGCAGAAATGTATAAAGACAGGTTATACTTTACAAATCATAAATATACCTTGGATGATATAAACGAGATGCTACGTGCATTTACTGAAGATGATCCCGATGGAAACGGGGAAGATGACACATTTGGTGCCATAAGACCGGATATAACTTGGAAACAGACATTCGAGCCTATGTTTGGTTATTCGAGCTTGAACAATTGGCTGTTTAAAGATCAGGATAGCTCAAGTAAGGATTATGTACCGTTTTATGCGTTTACAGGCTATAGGGACTTTTATAAATGGGTATCGGAAAATTACCAAAAAGGTTATGTTAGAGGTTTACCCGGAGTTTCAAGTTGGGATAAGGAATCATACCAAACTTGGGGAGAAGGTTTATGCGGATTTATTGTTTCTCACTCGCAATATGTTACATATGTCTCAGCGACAGGAGAATATATTACCCCTCCGGGAAACACCATAATGAAAAATTCGGATGCTTCATATGTTACAATTTTACCTCCGGTTGGACCGAAAGGATCCGGGTACACTTTTAATAATATTGAACCGTTCGTAGCAGGAGCAACCGGTGGATTAATATTTGGTTGTGACGTATCGGATGATAAGCTCGAAAGAATATTAAGAATCATAAATTATACAAGTTTCGGTGATAACTGTTTCCGTTATCAATACGGAATTGAGAATGTTCATTATAAATGGGCGGGTGAACCGTTAAAAAGCCCTATGTTAAAAACACCTACCGATAAGATACCTGTTAAATATGGCGGAACTTCTAGTCTTGGTATATTCGGGATTACTAATTTTCAAAATAATATTATAGCAACATACAGTTATAACGAGTACCATATTAGATTATATGATTTCCTTAATAATTATACCGACGGATTAAGCAAATTAAAACTGCTACCTGATAAACTGATCTCAAGAATATATATGGGTGATAAGATTGACGATTATAATAAACATTATAATACGGTTAAAGATTCGATGAATACAATTATTAACGACTTTAGGAACAGAATGTTAAAAGGAGAAATAGCCGATTTCAATTCAGAATGGGTACAATACATTGATACTTTATATGCGGCAGGTTTAGAAGATTTGGTTGAGTATTATAATGATGAATCTTTTAAACTGTTTCCTAAATAAGTCGGATGTGTTAAGCTGATATCGAGGAGCCTATAAATCGTTCTATTATGAAACAGGTTAATATTAATAGGAAAATTATGTTTAATATGAAGTTGTTACATGTAAAAAAAAATAATCCGGGTGATGTTATTAATATTTCATTACCCGGTATCCCTTTTGAAATAATTTTGGATAATGACTTTTTATTGGGCAATAAGTCAATGGATGGAACAAGACATACACATCCTGTTTTTGATGTCCATTTTGCTTCTAAAGGTTCATTTGTAGTATCTTTTAAAAATTATGAAGTAACGGTACAAGAAGGTGAAACTGTTGTTATTAGTCCGAATATATATCATGGAATTTATGTAGAAACCGGTGAATCAATAACAAATTCATTTGAATTTGCTGTTAATGATAAAGAGTATGTTAAAGCGAAATTGGATATAAAGAATATTACAAATGCATGTTTGACTGCAAACAATGATTATTTTTTGTTTAAGTTACCTATGCTTGAAAACATTATCGCTGATGTCGTCAGTGAATATGTTATCCGGGATTGTCTGTCTCAATACAGAATACAAACTCTAATGGGTAATGTAATTATTGAAATTATTCGTAATATCAGTTGTAATTGCGAAATTAAAAAGAAAGTTTATTTGGTAAGCGAAACTAAGGAATGTGACAAAAAGTATATAATTGATACATATTTTAGAGAGAACGGTAATAATCCCGAGGCATCAAGAACAGATCTTTCTAATATGTTATTTATAACCACTAGGCATTTAGATAGAATAATGCAGCAGATGTACAACTGTACTTTTTCGCAAAAGCTGATGTCCGATCGGATAGAAAATGCAAAATCATTATTGGAATGCACAAACGTGCCAATTGAGGATATTGTAAATAGCATAGGTTTAACTTCGTATGAATATTTTTATCGTTGTTTTAAAAAAATTATGGGGATTACTCCGGGCCAATACAGGAAAACAACAAGACGCGCTTAATAATTGAAAAATGTATGTATTTAATATCTTGACGAAAGAAGATGAAAAGATGGTTAATCACGGAAATCATGTAATAGAAGTAAGACCGGTTGAATTACTTTATATTCAAATGTTATTAGGGGGAAGTGGTATTGATAAGTTAGCTTACTTGAAAATAACCGCTGATAAATTAAAAAATGATCCTGATGAAAAAATAAAGTTGGTTACGTCATTTGACGATAATGGAAATAAAACGGATATGTATCCAAAACTTAATTTATATGAGATGAAAATAGATTTAGACATTTTACAAGTTCTTGGTTACGTTCCCGGTAGTATAAGAACATCGCGTGTTATGTTTGAATTGTTAAATCAACGAATAAGTGAACTGTTTAGTGTTTTAGATGTGGATACTTTTACGGAAAAGATGGGTTTTATACCGGATAATACTGCTTATAAAAGCGGAAAAAAATATTTGGTATACATGTATGACAACAGTTTGGTAAAAAAATCATCCCAAAGTTTAATAGAAACGGCTGATAGACTATATATACGTATGCATCATATTCTTTGTATGACCTGTTTTATGGATAAAGGTGATGAATCTAAATCTATTAATGAGGATAATTTGTACGAATTTTGGATGAAAATTAAGGATAATCCGAATATTATAATAACAGTGACGGAGGGATGTGAAAAATGTATGATATGCCCGCCGTGTAGTTACTTTGACGCATCTGATAAAAGGTGTGTTTCACAAGGAGCTTTAAGAGATAGGAAAAAAGATCTTGATATATTTAATATTTTGGGAATTTCACCAAATGAAAGTTTTCGAGCAAAGGACTTATTAATAATGATATATAACAAAATACATACCGTACAAGGCATATGTGATTATGGTTTTGAAACATTACCGGAGTGGAAAGCATGTCAGGGAACGAATAAATATGGTGATTATGAGAAGGGGATGAAATATATAAAAAGTAAATTAGGTATAGATTAAGAATTTTAGATAAGTAGTAAAAATCAACGTATTAAAATTATTAAAGCTTATAAATTAAAAGTTTACTTTTAATATACTTAAAATGTAAAATAAATGATAATATAGTTGCAGATAGATTTTGAAAGG
>CAZJOD010000189.1:0-6604 GCA_964547525.1 uncultured Clostridiaceae bacterium | reverse complement strand
TACAAGCACGGTATTGAAGGTGTACATTATACATGGCAATCCGAGCCGTATAAAAGTCCTTTAGTCAGAACCGATCCTGCAAAGATCCCTAAAAAATATGCAGGTACCGGTACGGCACCTTTCGGTACTTTCGGTAACGGAGATTTTATAGGTGATACAATACCTTTCCGTATGTGGACTCCTTTCATTATACAATGGATCGCATGGTGGGAAAAACACGGGGGATTCTATAACGAAGACAACTGGATCAGCCCTGATAAAATGTATGATAAATCAACAATGCCTCTTGAGAAATTTGACCAATATAAGGCGTTAAGTGATAAATACAACCCACAGTTGAATACAATACGTAATGATTTTATAACAAGAATTCAAAACGGACAAATCGCCGATATCAATACCGAATGGGAACAATATGTAAGACAACTTTATGCAGCGGGCTTAGAAGAGATGACTGCAGTAATGAACAGCAGTGAAGTTAAAACGTTCGTACATTATGCATCAGGTGGAAATTGACACTTATAATATTTTGAGCACAACCAATTGACATACCACGCTAACCTTTTGGTATAATATACCAGCGAGGTTAGCGTGTTTTCCGAATTGTTGTCACGTGTGGGTTTGTTATAAAAATAAAGGCAAGGGATAGATACATATGAAAGAAAAACGTCTAAACAAAAACAAAGAGCAAATGATAAATATGGCTAGCTTTCATAAGATTTCCGCATGGGAAAAATTAAAAACCGTACAGACATGGAAAAAAATTATACTTAGATTCTTTACCTACCTATTATTAATATCAATGGCGTTTGTATACATTTATCCGTTTTTATTCATTCTTACGGACTCGGTTAAAACATTGGCCGATTTATCTGATTTTACCGTTAAATGGATACCTATAAGAGGTATAAAAATAGATAATTATGCTATTGCATTCGCCAGACTAAACGGAAAAATAACGTTATGGAATTCCCTTTATTTAACTACAATGGCGACATTCATTCATGTGATCATAGGTTCTTTAATAGGTTACGGATTTGCAAGATTTAAGTTCAAAGGTAGCAAATTATTTTTCGGATTACTTGTTTTAGCCATGATTATTCCTTTACAAATCATGATGATTCCCGTATTTATTTTATATAGCAATGTATTTAAATGGTATGATACAATGAAACCCATATTAGTGCCCATTATATTCGGATACGGTTTAAAGGGAGGTTTATATATCTTTATATTCAGGCAGTTCTTTCTCAATATGCCTGTAGAATTGGAAGAAGCGGCATATATAGACGGATGCGGTTTTATAAGGACATTTTTTAGCGTTATACTACCTACCTCAAGGTCGGCTATCTTGGTTGTTTCTATACTGTCATTGGTTTTTCATTGGAACGATTATCTTGAGCCCAGAATGTACTTAAAGAGTGTAAAAGTAAGGATTATGCCACAAGAGCTTCCTACACTTTATTCTATGATTGCAAGAACCACCGACGAATTTGCTGTGGATGCAACTATGAATAATCAAGCTGTAGCTTCAGCGGGAGCAATTTTGTGTTTATTACCTTTAATAATCCTGTATCTTTTTGTACAAAAGAAGTTTGTGGAAGGAATACAGCATACCGGATCAAAAGGTTAAATGGGAAATAAAGGTTAAGAATTTGTGTTTAACATAAAGAAAAATTAGCATAAAAAATTACAATTGTATTAATGATTCTACTTCACAGACTTTATTACAGTAAAATCATTAATAAATTAGGAGGAATGATTAATGTCAAAGTTGACTTGTGAGAATACGGGTATTGTATATAGAAATCCGTATCCTAACATCAGAAGTATACATGCGTACAAACCGTCTATCGTTATTCTTCCTAACGGTGAACTGCTTACCTCATTTCAGTTAGGGGAAGCTTTCCAAGCTGTAAATTTACACATCAACTTGGCTCGTTCAACTGACGGAGGAAAATCTTGGAATCTTGAAGAACCTATATTCCCAAGAAATGAAAGTGAATCCGTTTCATATGAAGGAAGGTTGTCGTTTATAAATGGAGAAGTTATTGCTTTTCTGATAGGGAATAAACGAACAAGGGAAAACTACGGACCTAATAATCCACAGACCAAAGGTTATAACGAAATGGATTTGATGATAGTAAGGTCCAAAGACGGAGCAAAAACATGGAATAAGCCTAAAATAATCAATACACCTATGAAGGTTCCGTACGAAATGTGTTGTCCTGTGACAGTACTAAGAGATGGTAGATGGATTATTCCTACGTCAATTTGGCGGAATTGGGATGGTTCTCATCCGTATGGACTGAAAATGATAGCTCTTGTATCCTATGATTCGGGATATACATGGGATGAATATTTTGATGTTATGGTCGATCCCCAAAACAATATTATATATTGGGAATCTAAGATTTTACAATTACGTGACGGAAGACTTCTGGCTGTGGCATGGGGTTATGATCAAAAAAACGGAGTTGATCTTCCGAATCAATATGCTATAAGTGACGATGGTGGGAAAACATTTTCAAATCCTGCATCAACCGGACTCTTCGGACAAACACTTACCCCGTTACAACTGGACGATGGTAAAATATTGTCGGTTTATAGAAGGATGGATAAACCGGGTCTGTGGGCTGTTGTGTCCGCTTTGGACGGACATAGTTGGAGAAATGAAACACAAATACCGATATGGGGTTATGAATCCGGCAAGATTGATTCCGGAGGAAGTCAATTGCTAAAGAATTGGACCAAATTAAGATTTGGTACTCCTCATATGATCAAGATGCCGGATGATGATATATATGGAGTATTTTGGGAGACAGATGAGGCAATCGGTACAGTACGGTATTTTCGGTTGACATATAATAATTAACTCTGATTTGTATATATGATATTATTGAATAAAGAATATTGAAAAATATATATAAATTTACATATGTAAAGGAAGTAAATTATGGTTTTTAATGAATTTTCTAAACAAATAAAAAATGGTGAAATAAAATTGGGGATAAATATAATGTATCCGGTACCAGGTGTCATAGAGCGTATAGGTGCAGACTGGGATTGGGTTTGGATAGATGCACAACATGGTCAATTCGAATATAATTCGATATTAGCTTGTGTTAGAGCGTGTGATTACATAAAAGTACCGTCGGTTATACGTGTACCTAATCATGATTACGGATTTATAGGACTTGCACTTGATACGGGTGCGAGCGGAGTAATGGTTCCCATGGTAAATACCGCCGAAGAAGCCGAATTAATTGTAAAAGCCTCAAAGTTTCCACCTGTAGGACAAAGAAGTTACGGAGCACGTAGGTTGATAGATTTATACGGAAGAGGTTATTCACATACAGCTAACAGTGATACAATTATTATTGCTCAGATAGAAACCAAAGAAGGACTTATGAATGTTGATGAAATTGCAAATGTTCAAGGTATTGACGTTATATTTTTTAGTCCGGATGATATGGCTATGCAGGATAATATGAATATGGACGAACTACGTAAGCCTAAGCATTTTGAAAAAGAAATGAAAAAACTGGCTGAAACAGCGAAAAACGCGGGAAAAATAGCGGGTACTGTCGCTACTTCACCGGACTTGGTAAAAATCGCTGTTGATTTAGGCTATCAATTAATTATTGGTACAGGTGACACATTTTTGCTTGCTAACGGATCGAAAAATTGTCGTCAAGTATTGGAACGTGTTTTATGAGGCTTAAGAAAACGCCGTAAGTTAAAAAGCGAGGAGAAATTAATGGGATGTAAAATTGTTTTGTCTTCAAATATAAAAAAGATAATTAAGGTTGGAGATGCCGGAGCGGATATCGAAGGTTTTGACTCCGATTCCATTCAACTTGCCGTAGATGCTCTAAGAAAGACAAACGGTATAGTGCTTTTAAACGAAGGTACATTTTTAATACACGGACCTGTAAGATTGGCAGATAATATAACCATGCAAGGCAGTGGGGCTAAAACGGTATTGCGAAAAAGCGACGGTTTTAAATTAAAGCTAATTGTAGATGCCGATTTCGGGGAAATGAAAGTTACGGTAAAAGATACGACAGGATTTAGAAAAACCAAAGGAGACCAACTATGTATAAGGTATTAAACATGTTTCCCGCTGAAACCGAGAAATCTAAAAATGATTTATTATCAATGAGGGATATAGTACAAATATGCGAGCTGCCTTTACAAAGAGATTTGGTTTTAAATGAAATAAAAAATTATGATATATATATTGCAACGCTTACCATTCAAGTGGATTCGGAATTTATTGACAAGGCTGAAAATTTAAAAGCAATATTTACACCTTCTACAGGTCTTGATCATATAGATTTGGAATATGCAAAACAAAAAAATATTAAAGTATTTTCCATGAAAAACGACAGGGAATTTTTAGACGGCGTCACTGCAACAGCCGAATGTGCATTGGGATTACTGATAGGATCGGTTCGGAAATTACCTTGGGGGCATTATGCGGCAATAAATGGGAACTGGGCTAGAGACCGATATCGCGGACACCAACTTTCCGGGAAAACAATGGGTATTTTGGGTTATGGAAGGTTAGGAAGTATCATGGCGGATTATGCTAAAGCTTTAAGAATGAATATTATAGCTTGTGATATTAAAAAGATAAACGATCCGTCAATACAACAGGTGAGTTTTTATGAGTTGCTAAAAAGCTCGGATGTGCTGTCAATACATATTCATTTAAATGATGAAACCCGACATCTTATAAATGAGGGTGCTTTTGCCGCTATGAAACCCGGTATAGTAATAATTAATACTTCAAGGGGCGGTATAATTGATGAAACAGCTTTTGTAAAAGCTCTTGAGGAAGGACGTGTTAGTGCAGCCGGAATTGATGTTATTGACGGGGAGTGGATGGATGATATTACAAAACATCCTCTTATACAATATGCCGCATCACATGAAAATTTATTGATAAGTCCTCATATAGGGGGAGTAACATTTGAGTCACAGGAAATGAGTCTTGCCAATATACTAAAAAAGATTAGATTATACATTGAAAACGAAAAGAGTATCTTAGATAATCCTGTATTGGCTGTATCGTTAATGAATCCGTAGTGCTTATCACATGATAAATTATTAAATTTTCACAGGGGGATATTATGGCGATGGAGAATATAATCAATATTGGAAAAAGGCGTGAATTGTTATGGGATGAATTCCTAATCGATACCGGCAAGACTACCGCAAAATTTAAAAAACACAGCCTTACGCCTAAAGATATTGTGTTAAACCATGATGAACCCTGGGAAGGAGACGGTTGTAATTACCATAGTATAATAAAGGAAGACGGCTTTTACAGGATGTATTACTTGGGTTGGAAGACAAAGAACCCTAACGTAAAGACCAAGAATGAAACCGGTATTGTAGTATGCTATGCAAATAGTTGTAATGGAATTAGTTGGTATAAACCTAAATTAGGCCTTTGCGAATATGATGGATCAAAAGAAAATAATATAATACTTGATCATACTCATGCCAGGTTTGATAATTTTTTTGTTTTTAAAGATAGCAATCCCTACTGTCCTAAGACCGAATTATATAAAGGTATAGGTCTTGACAATAATGACCGTTATTTATGGTGTTTTACAAGCGAAAACGGAATTAATTTTCATAAATCACACCGGATGTCCAATAAAGGGACTTTTGACACATTGAATGTGGCTTTTTGGGATACAAATGCGGGTGAGTATGTGTGCTATATTCGAGATTACCATAGTAAAAAAGGTAAAGTTGTTAAAGGTACCGATTGGTCCGGGATCAGAGATATCAGAAGAATGACATCCAAAGACTTCAAAGAATGGTCTATCCCTGTAAGAATAGATTTTGGTTATGATGATGATTATGAGCTATATACAAACGCTATACAACAATATTACAGAGCCGATCATATGTATTTAGGTTTTCCTTCCCGTTATGTTGAGAAAAAACAATGGACACCAAACTTTGACCAATTACCGGGTGTACAAAGACGAAAAGACAGAATGAAAATGAATCCTAGATACGGATTGACAGTCACAGATTGTTTATTTATGACTTCACGTGATGGCAAAAAATGGAATATAACTGAAGAAGCTTTTATGTCTCCCGGAATCGAATCCGAGTATAATTGGGTTTATGGGGATTGTTATCCTGCCGTAGGCATGATAGAGACCCAAAGTGATATCCCCTATGCTCCCAATGAAATATCTATGTTTGTTTTTGATTACCATTGGTCGGGTTTGCCTGCAAAACTTAGAAGATATACTATAAGAATAGATGGATTTTCATCTTATAATTCTTTATTCCGGCCTTGTAGTTTAGTCACAAAACCTTTTGTCTATCAAGGAAAACAATTATCAATAAACTTTAAAACTTCGGCCGCCGGATTTCTAAAAATAAAAATCATTGGTAAAACCGGTTTCATCGAGTCTCATGATATATTTGGAGATTCCATTGACAGAAATGTAATATTTAAAGAAGCCGTGCCGGATCTTTTATCCGGGGAACCTGTTGTTATGGAAATAACTATGAGTGACGCCGATTTATATTCATTTAAATTTACTTAACTATATTATGGGTGTTAAAT
>CAZJOD010000188.1:0-6653 GCA_964547525.1 uncultured Clostridiaceae bacterium | reverse complement strand
TATCACCTAAAACGGTAGCGTTTTACATGTCTTCATTTGCATTGTTTAACGGTTTGGGAAGGCCTGTATTCGGATGGTTAAGCGATAAAATTCCACATAAAAAAGTTATGGTGGTCTCTTATGTTTTGATTATATTAGCGGCAGTTCTGATGATATGGGCTAAAGAAGGTAATACAGTGTTTTATTCAATAGCTTTTTCAATTTTTTGGTTTAATGTGGGAGGGTGGCTGGCTATAGCTCCGTCGGCAACACTAACTTTTTTCGGTACGGATAATTATAGCAGAAACTACGGTATTGTATTTACCGCTTACGGGATAGGAGCGGTCACCGGAGTGTTTATATCCGGATTGTTAAAAGACGTTTTTCACAATTATAATTCGGTATTTTACTTTATAATTGCCATAAGCATTCCGGGAGTAATAATATCACAAAAACTAATTAAACAAAACCTATATGATACAAAAAAAGCTGATATAAAAGATATTGTTAAATAGTTCATTATAACCGGTGTAGATAATATACCGATTGTTTATAATATAACATATGATATTCTACTGTATAAACTTTATTTTACCGCAGCTAAGCATATAAATGATAAAAAATTCTTTACAGCCGGTAAATTGAGAATATATAATAGATAGGGGAATTAAATGTACATAAAGGAGTAGTTATATGAAACGTATAGTAGTTTCTGTATTTTTAACTGTAATATTGGCGGCGTCGTTTGCGACATTTGCATTTGCTTCTATATATGATATTAATATTCAAGATGCTGTATTAAATTTTCTTAAGTATGAATTCAAAACTGTAGACGAAATACCCGATACTCATAAGAGTGACTTTCAGGTAGATACTATTTCTGATTTATTATTTGAACAAGTCAATGTTAATTCCGGATGGATAAGGGATATCACAGCCGGTGGTAACCTGTATGTTAGCGTTGGAACTTTAATATTCGATGAAGGTAATTTATGCGAAAGATACATTGATATAAAAGGTGAAAACGGTGAAGTTCGATTATTAAGCAATTCATTTTCTGCGGGAGATGAATATAATAAGACTTTATTTTGGTCTTTTAAACGACAAGAAGGAGCTTCGATTGTCAAAGGAACACAGGGCGATGTTAGATGTGTTGTACTTTTTGAGTTATTCGACGGATCGTTGTATTTATATGATTATATAGATGGTGACGGAACCGATTTTTGGTCCATGAGGCTTCCTAAAAATAATTTTTATAAATTGGTAGATTAATAATTATATATCGAATATATTGGAGGACTATAATAATGGAAAAAAAAACTTTTATGACATCTAAAGGACCGAAATCGGTAGGGCCTTATTCAACGGCGGTAATACATGGTGATGTTGTGTATATATCGGGTATGGGGCCTATAGACCCCGATAGAAATGAATTTGTACGTACTTCAGTGGAAGATGAAGCCCATAGGGCTTTTCAAAATGTGAAAATCATATTGGAAGAGTTGGGAGGCTGCATGAATGATGCTCTAAAAGTAACTCTTTACTTAAACGATATGAATGACTTTGCTAAAGTGAATGAGATATATAAAGGTTATTTCGGACCTGATTACCCGGCTAGAACAACCATACAAGCGGGAAGACTCCCAATGGACATACGAGTAGAGGTCGATGTTATAGCTTCATATAAGGGGAAAAGGTAATGTCAATGAATTTGGAAACACCTTGTATTTTAATAGATATTGACAAGCTGGATAGAAACATAATAAAAATGGCAAGACTTGCAAAAGATTTTAATGTGTCCTTGCGTCCTCATATAAAAACACATAAAATACCTCAAATCGCAAAGATGCAAATTGATGCCGGTGCAAAAGGAATAACCGTGGCAAAATTGTCTGAAGCGGAAATAATGGCAGAAGCGGGTATAAAAGATATTTTCATGGCTTACCCTGTAATAGGTGAAAGTAAAATAGCCAGATTATTGAAGTTAAATGAAAAAGTTCGCATAATAGTAGGTATCGACAGTATTGCAGGAGCAAGAGCTTTATCGGACGCAGCAACCGGGGTTGGTAAAGCAATCGAGGTAAGACTGGAAATTGATACCGGTTTAAAACGAACAGGTATACCCTATGATCAAGTTCAAAAAACAGCCAAAGAAATATCCGGGTTCAAAGGACTGAAGATTACAGGTATTTATACATTCAAAGGTTTGATGTTCCAAGGTAAGGGGACGGAAGACAGAGAAAGAGCCGGTTTGGAAGAAGGACAGATGATGGTAGAAGTAGCTGATTCCCTACGAAAAGCGGGAATGGAAATTGATGATGTAAGTGTAGGCTCAACTCCAACCGCCGAATTTGTAGCCCGTGTTCCCGGTATTACCGAAATAAGACCGGGTACATATGTATTTAATGATGTGATGCAGGTAAAAGTAGGTAGTTGTTCTTGGGAAGATTGTGCTGCCTCAATACTAACTACAGTTGTCAGCAGACCCTCAGATAAATTGATTATTATTGATGGCGGAAGTAAAACGTTGTCTGCCGATGTTATACCCGGGGCTTTTCCCTATTATCTTGAAGGATATGGAAAGGTTATAGGTTATGACAATTTGATTCCGGAACGGTTGACCGAAGAACACGGTATGTTAGCTGTAAAAGGAGCCGTACCGGGGTTAAAGACCGGCGATACGCTTCGGATAATACCTAATCATGTATGTACGGCTATTAACTTACAAAACTATGTATATTTTACAAAAAACGATATTTTGATTGACAAGGTAAAAGTTGAAGCCAGAGGTATGGTATATTAACAAGCAATATTACGGTTATTTAAATATGTAAATTTCAAGGTGAATTTGATAAACATCATATTATTAAAAAAGGGTATTGATATATGCTTGATATTTTAATAAAAAACGGTAAAATAATCGATGGCTCGGGAAAACCTTGGTTTTTCGGAGATATCGGGATAAAAAGTAAATGTATTGTTGACATTGGCAATCTTGATGTGGACGCTGAAGTGGTAATAAACGCTAATAAAAAATGTGTTTGTCCGGGATTTATCGATGTACACAGCCATTCAGATTTAATGGTTCTTAAAAAGGCCGGCAGGGATATTAAAATACGACAAGGAGTAACTTCCGAGGTTGTTGGGAACTGTGGCTTTTCACCGGCACCTACATTGGATGTAAACATTTCCGGTTTAATAAACTTTATTGAGCCCATTATAGGTAATAACCGAGAAAAAACCGTTTGGAAAACAACCGGTGAATACATTAACGAACTTAAGTCAAGTGACTTACCCAATAATATTGGTGTTTTAATGGGAAATGGCGCCTTACGAATAGGTGTCAAAGGATTTGAAAAAAGTGTTGTAACAGCGGATGAATTCAAGCAAATAGAGTATTTTATTGAAGAAGGATTGGATGCGGGAGCACTCGGGTTATCTTTAGGACTTATGTATGCTCCCGAAAATTTCTACAAAACCGATGAACTTATTAGCATTTGCAAAATATTAAACAAATATTCCGCAATATTAACTTCTCATATAAGGGGAGAGGGAAATAGTTTGATCCCTTCAATCAAAGAAGTTTTAACAATTGCTGAAAAGACTGACATACCTCTTGAAATATCGCATATAAAAGCTGCCGGAAAGAGTAATTGGGGCAATGTGGATGTTGTCATGGATATGATTGAAAGAGCAAGAGACAGAGGTGTTCAGGTAACTTGTGACATATACCCCTATACGGCAGGATCAAGCACTTTAGCGTCATTATTCCCACCCGGTATTTTAGAAGGAGGATTTCACAAAGCTGCAGAAAGGTTAAAAGATAGTAATATCCGGAGCTTAGTATTAAAAGAACTGAGTGAGGAGCAGGACACATGGGATAATCTCGTATGTTCGACAGGATGGGATAGTGTATATATATCATCCGTTTTCAAAGATGATAATAAATTTTACATAGGACACTCAATTTTAGAATTAGCACAAAATTACGGAATTGATCCGGCCCAATTTGCGCTAAACTTATATATAAAAGATGAAGGGCAAACGGGTATTATTTTCTTTCATATGTCTGATTCGGATGTTGAGAAATTAATAAAATGGGAGTATACCATGATAGCTTCCGATTCAATATATAAAACGAAGGGAAAACCTCATCCGAGATTATACGGTACTTTCCCAAGAGTGTTTTCACATTATGTCAGAGAAAAAAAGATTTTATCACTTGAAGAAGCTGTACGAAAAGCAACTTCTTTTCCGGCTGAAAAGTTTAAACTAAATAAAAGGGGTTTGATAAAAATCGGCTATACAGCTGACATTGCCATCTTTGACCCTGACAGTATATATGATATGGCTACATATGACGAACCGGAACAATATCCTGCAGGCATCGAATATGTTCTGTTAGGAGGAAAAATTGTATACAGATATGATAAAGCCTTACCCACAGATAGCAGATGGGGGGAGGTTTTAGTTCGTAATTATTAGCATAAATATAATTTAGTTTGCCTTTAATATTTTTACTAATATAAAAATAGACATTATTTCAGGTATAATGCGACTATCTGCAAATCAATATCAAATGATAATGTATAAATGCATAGGATACATTTTTAAAACTTGGTTTTAAAATGTACGTCGGCCCGGGGACGCTCGATGCGGCCGCGGGTCTTATTTTTCAGTCTCATTTTAGATTCCGTTTATTATAATAATGGTAAATAATTATTAATGTATGCCCTAACTTTACAGAGTGCTTATATTAATTGTTATCAACCCGACATATATGTTATTATAGTAATATATAAATTTTATATTAAGAAGTAATATGAGTTTAACAGTATAGAAAGGGGAAGGAAAATGGCAAGGCCTACCAAGTGGAGAAAAGTTGAGTTTATACCTGATATTCAATATTTTGCACCTGCTGATTCCAATACAAAACTCCTTCAGGAAAATGTTTTACGGATTGAAGAATTAGAAGCCTTAAGACTTAAGGATCTTGAGGGTATGGAACAGGAAGATTGTGCGGAAAGGATGGAAGTGTCACGACAAACTTTCCAACGTATATTAAGTGTAGCCAGGAGTAAAGTGGCGGATAGTCTAATAAACGGTAAAGCCATAAGAATAGAAGGGGGAAATTACACCAGGAATATATGCCCTGTGAAGTGCCTTAATTGTGGAAAAGAATGGCAGGAAAGTTATGAGAACTTTGAGGCGGTATTAAACGGTGAGTATAACTGCCCCGATTGTAATTCTCAAGACATTGCATGTGCACGTAACGATAAGATGAGATTTTGCAGACGTAATTGCAGAAGACACGGAAGAAGCGATAACGTTTAAAATAAACAAACAAAAAAAGGGCATACACCCTTTTTTGTTTGTTTATTTTTATTTATTATGCTTTCAAACGATTCTCAAGAGCTTGTAACTCATCAACCAATTCCTTAGGAATTTTGTTACCGAATTTTGCATAATGTTCTTTAATAGATTCAACTTCTTGTAACCATTTTTCTTTATCAACTTCAAGTAACTCGTTCATATCAGCTTCGGATACATTATTCAGACCAGTTAAATCAATGGCATCTGCCGCAGGCATTAAACCTATAGGAGAATTAATCGAATTACCTTTTCCGGAGACTTGCTCGAAAATCCATTTTAATACACGGCTGTTTTCACCGAATCCGGGCCAGAGCCATTTACCGTTATGATCTTTTCTAAACCAATTAACATAGAAAATTTTAGGTAGTTTATCAGGAGTTGTTGCATTGCCTATATTTAGCCAATGTTGTAGATAATCACAAACATGATAACCTGTAAAAGGAAGCATTGCAAACGGATCACGACGAACTTGACCTATTTTATCGGAAATTGCTGCGGCTGTTATTTCAGAGCCCATGATTGAACCCATGAACACACCATGTTGCCAATTCATGCTTTCGTGAACCAAAGGTATTGTACTCGGACGACGTCCACCGATCAAGAATGCCGAAATCGGAACACCGGCAGGATCTTCCCATTCGGGTGCAATAACCGGACATTGGCTCGCAGGAGCTGTAAAACGTGCATTGGGATGAGCGGCCGGAGTTTTAGATTCAGGCGTCCAATCCTGACCTTTCCAGTCTATTAAATGATCGGGAGCATCATATCCTATGCCTTCCCACCATACATCACCGTCATCAGTCAAAGCAACATTTGTAAAAATTGTATTTTTCTCTATGGTTAGCATAGCATTTGGATTAGAATCCATTGATGTACCCGGTGCAACGCCAAAGAAGCCTGCTTCAGGATTAATCGCATACAAACGACCGTCCGGACCGAATTTCATCCAAGCGATATCATCACCGACAGTATCCACTTTCCAACCGGGAATAGAAGGAACAAGCATAGCCAGGTTTGTTTTACCGCATGCGCTGGGGAATGCACCTGTTACATATTTTTTGTTTCCATGTGGATCGGTCAATCCTAGTATTAACATATGTTCGGCTAACCAGCCTTCGTCACGTGCCTGTACAGATGCGATACGTAATGCAAAACATTTTTTACCCAACAAAGCGTTTCCACCGTAACCCGAACCGAAAGACCAAATTGTTCTTTCCTCCGGGAAGTGACTGATGTACTTTTGTTCCATGGGTGCACAAGGCCAAGCTACATCTTCCTGTCCTTTTTCCAAAGGTGCGCCG
>CAZJOD010000187.1:0-6664 GCA_964547525.1 uncultured Clostridiaceae bacterium | reverse complement strand
GAATTGGAAGAGCTTATATCATACCGTTTTCTGCAAAACTAAAGAATTCCATACCTGCAGAAATAATGTGGTCGTTTACCTGTATCGATATACCGTTTAACAAATGCTTTAGTTTTGCAGTAAGATCTATATCGGCGGAAGAAGGTTTTAAACTTCCGCCGGGATGATTATGTGCGAAAATAACACTGTTAGATTTATATTTTAATGCTGTTTCCAGCACTATACGGGGGTACACGACAGCCTCGTTAACAGTTCCTTTATGTACGTTTTCAACTTGTATAACTTTGTTTTGTGAATCTAAACATATAACAAGGAATTCTTCATAGGTCTTGCCTGTTAACAAAGCCAGTACATACTCACCTGCTTTCTTTGAGCTGTTTAAAATAGGTCGAACTCCCCACCTGTCCTTTAAATAGCACCTGGATACCTGCGGTAATAATGTAAGGAGTATGGCGGTGTTTTGTGTAATGCCCTGAGTTTCTGTTAATTTTTCAACAGGTGCTTCTAAAACATTAGACAGACTTCCATACTCGTTAATTAAAGTATGTGCAATAGCATTGGTATCTTTTCGTGGAATTGAATAAAACAAGATCATTTCCAATATTTCGTGTGATTGAAATGAATCAAGTCCTTCTTTTAAAAAACGTTCTTTTATACGTTCCCTGTGTCCTTCGTGCATGATTGTTCATCTCTCTTTATTTAGATTTGTTAGGAATGCGGCTGCTCGCTCACCGTCTTTACCGCCTTTTTCAATTGAATCTTGGATAAAATGCGGATTCTGTTCAATAAACTCTTTCATAAAATGATTAGGATCTCCGGTGAAAGAAATAATCATCTCATATTGAGCATGATTTATTACCGATTGCTTTAATGCTTGGTCAAAAAGGTCCCTGTCTATGTTAAACAAAGCTTTTAAGCGTACATTGTTATTTTGTAGAATTTCTTTCCCACCTTGACATCTATCTATTATCGTGAAGGTATCGTTTATAACGGCATTAGAGGATCTTATTGCAGGTATCCATGTATTTATATAGCTTGAAGCCATTGTAACCAAATCACTAATATGCAATACGGATTTTCCTTTTATGTCCGGGTTTACTATTATCGATCCGTTTAATAAAATATTATACGAACAGTCTTTATATATCGTTAAATGGGGTTTTTTCAATAGTCTAGCAATAATGTATGAAAAAAACCAATCTCGACGTTCACCACCTGATATAATGTCAATATAATCTATATCTATAGATTTCTTAATTTCACCGACCAAATTGTCTATAACGCTTCTATAAATATTGTTACATTCATATTGTTTCTTAACAATATCTTCGTATAAAGCCGGTGCGGATGTTTTATCGGTTATATTGTCATCAATAGTCTTTAGAAATTTTTTTGCTTCACTTTCCGAACCGAATAAGTAATGAGTATTAATAAAAAATGGGCCGAATGTGTTTGATGCATACCAAAATGGTTGGGAGTGATTGCTTACTTGGATAGCATTAGTATCAAATAAATATTTTTTAATCATAATTGACCTCCGAATTTTTTTAAACATAAATCATGTATTTTTTCTTTTAAATAAGAAAACTCATTTGTTTCCAGTAGTTTATTATCATAGATATATTGAGCACATTCTTGTGCTTTAATTAAAATTTCCATATCAGTGTATAAATTAGATATCTTCATATCCGGTAACCCGTGTTGTCGTGTGCCAAAAAAATCTCCCGGACCTCTTAACTTCAAGTCTTGCTCGGAAATATAAAAACCGTCTGTAGATCCGGCCATTACCTCAAGCCGCTCTTTAGATATCTTTGAATCGCTTTGGTTATACAATATGCAGTAAGATTGATTTTTTCCTCTTCCGACTCTCCCCCTTAATTGATGTAACTGTGCCAATCCGAATCTTTCCGCGTTTTCTACAATCATTACCGAAGCGTTAGGAACATCAACACCGACTTCCACTACAGTAGTGGATACGAGAATATTAACGGTACCCTCGGAAAAACCTTTCATTATTAATTCTTTTTCTAAAGGTTTCATTTTTCCGTGGATTATACCCACTTTAAACATCGAAAATTTAACGGCCGCTTCTTCTGCGGTTTTTACTGCCGAAGAAGCATCTATAGCATCGGAATCATCAACTAACGGACAGATTATATATACTTGCCTGCCTTCTTTCACTTCCTTTATAATAAAACTGTCAATTCTATCCCTCATATCTTCTGTTACAACATATGTCTTTACTTTTTTTCTACCCGGAGGCATTTCATCTATAACGGATATATCCAAATCTCCGTATAAAATCATTGCTAATGTTCTGGGTATTGGTGTTGCAGTCATTACAAGCGTATCTGGGTTTTTACCTTTTTCAGATAGACGTGCTCTTTGTTTAACCCCGAATCTATGTTGTTCGTCGGTTACCACTAAACCTAGATTGCGATACTCGACTTTTTCTTCTATTAAAGCGTGTGTTCCTATTATGATATCTATTTTCCCGCTTTTAAGTTCAGTTAATATCTCTGTTGCCCGTTTTAAAGGGGTACTTCCGGTTAATAACCCTATTTTGCAATCGAATCCGTCTAATAATTTTGATACTGTGTTAAAGTGTTGTTGAGCTAAAATTTCGGTAGGAGCCATCATAGCGGTTTGGTAACCGCTTTCGTATGCCGTTAACATAGCCATTACAGCTATAACCGTTTTCCCTGAACCTACATCGCCTTGAACTAAACGGTTCATTACTAAAGGAGATGTCATGTCCGTATACACATCATTAAAAACCTTGATTTGTGCTTGTGTCAACTCAAAAGGTAACTTCTTGGTAAACCTATCGATTAGGCTACATCTTTCGAATTGAATTCCTGTCATGTTTTGACCTTGATTTCTAATAGCCAACAAAGCAAGTTGAAACTCTAACAATTCATCGAATACCAGACGATATCGTGCTTGGGTCATATGTTGATAAGCAAAAGGATAATGTATATTATGGATTGCAAAATCAAATTTTTCCAAACTATATATTGTTCGAATACTTTCAGGAAGTGTGTCGGCCAAATCCTTTGCTAGTACTAAAGCTTGTTTTATAGCTTGTCTTATATAGTATTGTGATAAAGACGAAACAGTAGGATAAACCGGTACAAGTACACATTCTTTTTCCTTGTCTTTTAAATCAATTATAATAGGATTTATAATTTGTAATTTTGATTGATTTTTTTTAACCTTACCAAAAAATATATAGCTTTTACCTTGTAATATTTTTGACGATATATAAGGTTGATTAAACCATATGGCATCAACAACTCCTGTCCTATCTTGTATTAAAGTTCCGGTTATAAATTGACCTCTTTGGCTTTTCCTATCTTTAACAGGATATCGGACAGTTCCTAAAATCGAACATGTATCCTCGTCAAGTATATCAATAATATTTTTTATATTGGCGCGATCTTCATATCTCCTTGGATAATGACGCAATAAATCATCTATTACGGAAATACCCATTTTGGCAAAAGATCCGATTCGTATTTTACCTAAACCTTTTATTATACTTATACTCGATTGTAAAACATTATTGTCAACCAAACTTATTCATCCTTTTCAGTAATTGTTTTATCTGCTTTTCTGCTATAATCACATTCTGTGTTTGAACATTTTATGTTTGAATATTTATTTATCAGTATGCTATTACATTTCGGGCATTTTTCATTAACAGGTTTATCAAATAGGAAATAATCACAATCCGGATAATTTTCACATCCATAATATACTCTACCCTTTTTTGATTTCTTAACTAGTATTTTACCGTTACATTTAGGACAATGAACATCTGTTTCTATAATTATGGACTTTGTATTTCTACATTCGGGAAAACCGGGGCAAGCTAAAAATTTACCGGTTTTAGAAATTTTGACAACCATATTTCTGCCGCATTTCTCGCATATAACATTACTTACTTCATCCGGAATTTCAACTTTATCAATAGATTTTTGAGCTTCATCCAATACTTGTGAAAACGGCTTATAAAAGTCATCTATAACTTTTTTCCAAACTGTTCTCCCATCTTCCACATCATCGAAGCGTTCTTCTAATGAGGCTGTAAATTCTAAATTCACAACTTCAGGAAAATGTTTTAACATAATATCATTAACTATATTTCCTAATTCCGTCGGAAATAATGATTTCTTTTCTTTACTTACATATCCCCTTGATATGATTGTTGAAATAGTCGGAGAATATGTACTCGGACGTCCTATACCTTTTTCCTCTAATGCTTTTACAAGTGATGCTTCGGTGTATCTTGCGGGCGGTTGTGTAAAGTTTTGCTTTGGCAAGAATTTTAAAACCTTTATTAAATCACCTTCATTTAAATCCGGTAGATCAGATTCTTTATCTTGTTCATCCGCTTCGTCATAACTCTCGGTATAAATTCTCATAAATCCTTTGAAATCAATTTTTAATCCGCTTGCTTTAAAGATGTAACCTTTATCATCTGTTATATTGGCATTTATAGTATCATAAATTGCATTTGCCATTTGACTTGCAATAAACCTTTCCCATATTAGCTTATATAACCTATATTGATCTTTGGTTAAAGATTCTTTTATCGTTTCAGGTGTTAACTCAAGATTTACAGGTCTTATCGCTTCATGAGCATCTTGTGAAGACGATTTGTTTTTATATATTCTGGGACTGTCAGGTAAGTATTCGGCACCATACTTTTCCGATATATATAATTTTGCCGATTCGGCAGCTTCCGTTGATATTCTTTTGGAATCGGTTCTTATGTATGTTATAAGACCGGTACTACCGAAACCTTGGATATTTACACCTTCATATAATTGTTGAGCTAACATCATTGTTTTCTTAACCGAGAAAGACATTTTTCTAGATGCGTCTTGCTGTAGTGTGCTTGTTGTAAAAGGTGCGGCAGGACTTTGATTTTTTTTACCTTTTTTAACAGATGAAACTACAAACTTTGAAACTAACATATCTTTGATGATATCATCCGTTTGTTGTTTTGTTTTTAAATCAATTTTTTTACCGTCTTTTCCGTAAAACTTTGCCTCAAATGTATCACCACTTTTAATAACTTGGCCTTTCATAGACAAAGTCCAGTATTCTTCCTGTGTAAATGTATTAATTTCATTTTCTCTGTCACATATCATTCGAACTGCGACAGATTGTACACGACCGGCAGACAACCCCTTTTTCACTTTTTTCCATAGTATAGGACTTATAGTATATCCAACAATACGGTCTATAAAACGTCTTGATTGTTGTGCGTCAACTAAATTCATATCAATAGTTCTAGGGTTTTTTATAGAATTAATTACGGCATTTTTTGTGATTTCATTAAATGTAATTCTTGCTTTTTTATTAGTATCAATATTTAATATATTAGCCAAATGCCAAGATATAGCTTCTCCTTCCCTATCAGGGTCGGTTGCCAGATAAATGTGATCGGCATTTTTAGCTTCTTTTTTTAATTTTGCGATTACATTGCCTTTCCCTCTTATAGTAATATATTTAGGTTCATAATTATTTTCCAAATCAATACCCATCTGACTTTTTGGTAAATCCCTGATATGCCCTACCGAAGCTTCGACTTGGTAATTTCTTCCTAAATACTTTTTTATTGTGGCTGCCTTAGCGGCTGATTCTACAATAACCAGGTTTTTAGACATATATTCCTCCAACATTTACTTGCTTTAATTATCATTTTAGTACTAAATTCCATACATTATACGTATAAAATAAGCTAATAATAATATTACCGGTATTTTTTAATAAAATCCATATAAATTTATCCATTTATTACTTGAAAGGCATATAACCACCTTCGTTTTTGTGTTTTATTAATAGTTTTAATTCTAACGATAATAAAACGGCCATTACGATATTGGGTTTTATACCGGTTACTATACTAATGGTATCAATATCGGATGTGTCTTGACATATCAAATCATATATTGCCTTCTCTTGTTCGTCTAAAATATTTTCAATAACTGTAGAATCTTTTTTGCGTTCAATATTATAAAGCTGAAAAATATCGTTATTATTAATCAATGGAATTGCACTTTGATAAATTAAACGGTTTGTTCCCTTACTTTGAAGGCTATAAATATTTCCGGGCAATGCAAAGACTTCTCTGCCTTGAGCTAAAGCATAATCTACTGTGATAAGAGTACCACTTTTTTCTCCGGCTTCAATTACGGCTATAGCTTTGGATAAACCGCTTATAATACGATTTCTCGGTGGAAAATTATATGATAACGGTTTTGTATCAGGAGGATATTCAGAAAGAACGATCCCATTATTCTTATTTTTTTCTATTAACTTTCAATAGCTGTCTTTGTATTTCCCCCATGCTATGTAACCCTAGGACGACATTTAATTTTAATCGCACCTTTTAACAATGCATCATCTGATGCTTTACTGGACCAGATATATGCTTCCCCAGTACCCAATGTCACCTATGCCCGTTGGGGTTGGGACAGCTATCACGAGTAATGGTTTTACGGTTATACTGAGTCTCAGTTTATAATGAAAAATTAAAATGTGATCTTCCATTATATTTGCGCATGGTACAAGCTTCTCGTCATGACAGTGTCACTGCCGTTATCACTCTCGCCGAAGCGAGGAAGCTTCATCCGGATTTCAGATTTGAAAG
>CAZJOD010000186.1:0-6670 GCA_964547525.1 uncultured Clostridiaceae bacterium | reverse complement strand
AAAAATATGTGTTAATTCACACCGTATTATGATCCTGCGATAGGTAGGTTCATAACCGAGGATAGTTACACAGGTGACCTTAAAGATCCGCTGAGTTTGAATTTGTATGTGTATTGTGGTAATAATCCGATAATGTTTAGCGACCCTACTGATAGGTACTATGTAATTCAAAATGGAAATGAATATACAGTAAGACAAGTTCATGATTACGAATTGTTTGTCGGAGCAGCACTGCATTTTGTACCTGTGCCTTTTATAAGTAATATAAGCTTGGCAAGATCCCGAAAACGCTATAGGTGGAACGTCATATAGATTAAAATCAAAATGATGAAGTATATATAGGACGATCACACAAAATAGGATCGACTATAAAAGTGGTATATTGGTCAAAGTATCCTGAGAAAGTTGTGATAAATGACCCAAAATATTGTTACAGGTATATGATACATATAATTTTTTTTATGTTGGTTTATGGCTATATGATAATAAAAATTATTGAATATATAAGATTTAATTAATTCAGCAATTTATATAATATATAAATAATATGATTTTACTTCAAAAACTTTTTTAAAATGCTCAAAAGCCTTCTCAGAAAAAACAAAAACATTATATGGAACAAAGTCATGTTTTCTGTGGGTTTACTTGATTTTTACAATTGTTTGTGCATTTTAAGCCTATTTTCCTCACTATATCCTTTATATGGCTCAAATTTTCGGCTAGCACAGGCTGTAATGAAAATGAATACCTTAGTAGCCCCGAAATTAACATGACCCCAAAGGTCGAGTCTTTGGTTGTTGGACAAAGACGGCAATGGATAGCATGTCTACCGATTGGCTATACATCTTTGGCGGGGTGGAAGTGACTGCATGTGTAGAAAGTTTGAGTGTAAGTGGGGAAGTCCTCCGGGGATATCCCCCGTCTACCGGGATAGCTATCCGGTACTGATGATGGTAGGCTAACTTAATATATAACATATTTTCGAACACCTATACTAACGCTTAGAGCGGTGAGATTTACAAATGTGCAGATTAATTGCGTATTCATTTAGTAATGTGTCACCATATTCATAACAACTTTTTCCCAATCGAATATATTTTCAGGTCTTTTACGACAAGTACTTATATCTTTTAAAACGATATCACAGGGGCAATTGTTTTTTTGACATGCATCCAGAATCGTTTTTATTTCCTTTTGAAGATATTCTTTATCGGTATTTGGTACGGCAACAGAAGCAGGATTGGGTTTTGCGGATAAAACATAACGGTTTTGTATAGCTTCAGCGGCTATTCTGACATCCGCCCAAGGTGTTATAGAAATTTTCCTTAAATTATCTAATTTTTTAAGTATATCTATCTTTTTATCTAAAGGTTCACAGCATCCGTAATAGGATAAACCACATTGTCCGATAGATTCTTTCATATATTCTATATCAAATTCATCATGCATAGATGCGGAGACCGACGCAAATATCTGAGCTGTACCACGTCCCCAGATATTTTTTCTCGTATAATTTACTCCGTCAAAATGAGATCCCGGTAAATCGTTGGTATGAATCGGAGTACAATGCAGATCATATGGGTTGTTATCAAATAAATTAAGTGTTTCCATTTGTTCAAGGACCGACAATTTAATATCTGTTATTCTTCTGACAATTTTATGCATGAAATCAGGACGCAAAGCTAAATCGGTCAATAGATTTTCTACCCCTCGATACCTGGATATGTCATCCCATGTAGCTATTCCGAAATATCCGGAACCGGTAATTTTTACAGGTATTATATCCCCAAGTATTTCTCCGACTAAATTGTATCTTCGCAAGGTCTCTTGTTTATCATACGATATAATCGGATTTTTCAATTTTTGTAAATCATCTTCGGTTTTTAATATGTCAATATATCGATGAGCTACGATATTATTATCTTTGTCGGTATGTAATATTTCCTCGTTGACAGTTATTCCTATTCCCGTTGAATGAACCACTTTATTTACGGGTATAAAGGGGGGGACAACCATGTCCGCAGGCATATATTTATTTTTATATATATTACTCCTTAAAAACCATTCAACTGTTCTTAAATAAGGATCATTGCATAATAAAGACAATTCACCGTTAATATTCATTTCATGCCACGGAAGCTCATTTATTAGAACTACGGGACGAATGGGTTTTAAGTCATTAACCGCTTTGTGCAGTTTTATATTTTCATTGTTTTTTTCACTGTTTGCAATACCAACATATTCATATGCAAGCTTTTTTAATATCATTTCTTCTTTATTCATTACATAGCCTCCGATCTAATATAAGCAATCACAAGATATATTTTACCATACATTTAGAATTAAAAGCACTAAAGGAAACAGTATTTAAATCATATATTTCATGGTATACTTATATGAGAATGTAAGTATTTTTTTAACTTTATATTCCATATAACAAGGAGATAATTCAATGCAAATCCTAAAGAATTTGTTTCAAGTAGGCGGCAGTTTGAATGGAATTACGACAGTTACCGATGATGCCGATTATAGTGATTGTAACACATACATTTTAAATACATGTGACGGTTTAATTATGTTCGATTGTGGTTGCGGAGATACCTTTTCTCAAATATATAAAAATATCAAATATTGGGGGCTTGATCCTAATGATATAAAAGCATGTTTTATAACACATCCTCATTTAGACCATTCAGGTGCCGCAAGTCACATGGCAAAACAGGGTGTAAAGCTTTACGCTCATCATGAAACGGCTGATGCTATACAAACGGGAGATGAAAGGTGTTGTGGGTATCTATATCATAAGAAGATTATCACATGCAAGATAGATGTTAGTTTAAATGATAATGAAGTTATCGATATGTCCGGTGTGAAAATTAATGCGATGCATTTACCCGGTCACACCATGGGTTGCACGGCATATACTTTTGTTTATGAAGGAAAGATGATAGTGATAAGCGGTGACATTATCGGGACATTGTTAGACGGTTTTTTCGGATGGAACGGTTCGATTGATTTTGATAAAAAAATATACTTACAGTCACTAAAAAAGTTCGCAAAATTCGATTCTGATATGATGCTTCCGGGACATGGTATGATTTATCATAACAAACCTCGAAGACGAGTTGAAGACGCTTTAAATCAAGCTTTGATACAATGGAGGTAATTAAAATGACAAGTAAAAAATATGATGTAGTTGCAATGGGTGAATTGTTGATTGATTTTACACATAACGGATATAGCGAACAAGGAAATATGATGTTTGAAGCTAATCCGGGTGGCGCTCCGTGCAATGTATTATCTATGTTAAGAAACTTTAATAAAAAAACGGCTTTCATGGGTAAAATAGGTTCTGATTTTCTTGGGCTACACTTAAAGAATGTATTGTGTGAAATAGGTATTGACACTTGCAATTTGAAAACTGATCAAAAAATACCGACAACATTAGCCTTTATCCATAAAAAGGCGGATGGTGACAGAGATTTTTCTTTTTATAGAAATCCCGGTGCCGATATGATGTATACTAAGGAAGATATTGATATAGAAATGTTGAAAAACACACGGATATTCCATTTTGGTTCACTTTCCATGACTCATGAAAAGGTAAGAGAAGCAACTTTATATGCTTTAAATATTGCCAAACAACAAAACATAATAATATCTTTCGATCCAAATTTAAGGGAACCCCTTTGGGAAAGCTTGGATATGGCTAAAGAGCAAATACTATACGGATTGGCTTTTTGTGATATCTTAAAAATATCTGAGGAAGAATTAGAGTTTATTACAGGCAAAAATGTAATTTCAGAAGGAGTTTGCGCTCTGAAACAAAAATTTTCTATTCGGTTGCTATGTGTTACCCGAGGGAAAAAAGGTAGCATTATATTTTATAAAAACCAAATGATAGAAAATAAAGGTTATGAGATAAGTCCGGTTATAGATACTACAGGGGCGGGAGATACCTTTTGTGCATGCATTTTGAACTATATATTAGATCATGACTTGGACAATTTAACAAAAGAAGATCTCATAAATATGGGTATTATGGCAAATAGTGCCGCTGCATTGATTGTTACAAAGAAAGGGGCTTTAAAAGTTATGCCTCGTTACGAAGATGTTTTACATTTTATGAAAGACAGGACTATTTTATATAGAAAAACATAACTATGTAAAAACTTTTTTATGACTTATTTATTAGCTTTTTGATTAACAAAAAAGTCTGAAGCACATTGTTAAATTACTTGTATTATTGAATACTTAATTAAAATGCTAAACAGGTTGATTAATATCTCTTCCTGTGATATTTTATATTTATTATTTTTTTAAAGTAAGCCAAATTCAGGGAGGAATATTTAATGAAGCTTGGAATGAGTAGCTATTGTTTAACACCGGCTATGAAAGAAGGACGTAAATCAATTTACGATGTTATTGATTTTGCAGTGAAGAACGGATGTAAACACATCGAGTTTGTTCCGTTTTATTTACCTTTTGTCGATGAAGCAAACAAAACATTAAATTACAATTTAATTGACAGTGTCCGTGATAAATGCAGATCTGTCAATTTGGAGATTTCGACTTACTCGGTTAATGCAGATATTATTAATGAAGATCCCAAAATAAGGGAATCTGAAATTGAACGTATTATGCTACATATACAAGCTGCAAATCGTTTGGGAATCAGTAGAATGAGACATGATATCGCTTCTTTCAGGCGTCCGTTTTCAACAAACACTCTTCATAATTTTGAAAAAGAATTTCCATTGATGGTGGAAAACACTAGAATATTAAGTGATTATGCAGCCACATTCGGTATACATACAACATTAGAAAACCATGGTTTCTTCTGCAACGGATCGGATCGTATTTTAAGAATATTAGAGGCTGTTGACAGACCCTTTATGAGGTTGACTATGGATGTGGGTAATTTTTTGTGCGTTGACGAATTTAGTGAAGGTGCGGTTAAGAAGTGTCTACCTTATACAGAAATTATACATCTTAAAGATTTTTATATCAGAGACAAATCAAAGCTTCCCGGTCAAACTGAAATGTTTAATTGCAATAACGGTAGTTGGTTTGAAACTCTTGGAGGGAAAATGCTAAGAGGATCGATTTTAGGGCAAGGAGATTTGGATATATGGGCCATTGCTCGTATGATTAAAAATTCATGTTTCAAAGGATATGTTTCTCTTGAATTTGAAGGAATGGAAATCTGTGAACAAGGAACCGAGATTTCATTGAATATGGCAAGAGGTATATTAGAACAAGCATAATCATATGCTAAATTAATTTTAGTATTATATTAAAGCTGTATTTATATTTAAATACTTTATTAGAAATCTTAATACATAAGTTATAGTATAAAAGGAACGGGTATTTCCGCTCCTTTGTTTTTTATTAAATAGGATACGTTTTTTAAAACTTGTTTTTAAAAATGTACGTCGACCCGGGAACGCTCGATGCGGCCGCGGGTCTTTTTTCACTTTGTTAAATCTACTCTTTTTAAAGTTATAATCCCATTTCTTGACGACATTCTTTAAAAGCTTTTACGGCAAAATCTAAATCATCGATTGAATGTGCAGCGGAAATTTGCGTTCTAATCCTTGCTTTTCCCAGTGGAACAACAGGATATACAAAGCCGATTACATATACACCCTTTTTCAACATTCTGTCAGCCATTTCTTTTGCAATTTTTGCATCATATAGCATTATAGGTACAATTGGATGTGTTCCGTCTGTTATATCAAAACCGGCATTTTTTATATGTTCTCTAAAATATTTTGTATTTGCTTCGAGCTTATCTCTATGTTTCGTATTTGCAGATATCATATCTAAAACTTTGCATGAAGAAGCCGCTATGACCGGTGCCAATGTATTTGAAAATAAATATGGTCTCGACCGCTGTCTTAAAAGATCAATTATTTCTGTTTTTCCACTTGTATATCCACCACTTGCTCCACCTAAAGCTTTTCCCAAGGTCCCTGTTATTATATCTATTCTACCTGTTACACCACAGTATTCCGGAGTGCCTTTACCGGTTTTTCCAACAAAACCTACTGCATGACTGTCATCTACCATAACTAAAGCGTCATATTTTTCTGCAAGGTCGCATATTGCTTTTAAATTTGCTATAATTCCGTCCATAGAAAACACTCCGTCAGTAGCAATAAGTTTTATTCTTGCATCTTTTGCCTCTAAAAGTTTTGCTTCCAAGTCACTCATATCATTGTTTTTATATCTGTATCTGACAGCCTTACATAAACGCACACCGTCTATAATGCTTGCATGATTTAGTTCATCACTTAATATAGCGTCATCTTTAGTTAAAAGAGTTTCGAATAAGCCTGTATTGGCATCAAAACAAGACGAATATAAAATTGTATCTTCGGTTTGTAAAAAATTACTAATTTTATTTTCGAGTTCTTTATGTATGGTTTGTGTTCCACAAATAAAACGCACGGATGAAAGGCCGTATCCATATCTGCTAAAGCTTTCTTTGGCGGTTTTTATAACTTCCTCATTATCGGCCAATCCCAGATAGTTATTTGCACACATATTTAATAAACCTTTTTGTACAGTTACGTCAATATGAGCACATTGGGGTGTAGTTATAACCCTTTCCTCTTTAAATAGTCCATCATCCTTTATCTTTGAATTAATTTCGTTAAAGTATGTA
>CAZJOD010000185.1:0-6781 GCA_964547525.1 uncultured Clostridiaceae bacterium | reverse complement strand
AGAAACAATCCTCCATGGTTTAGAGCAAACGCACCTAACCTGACAAAAGAAACTGTTTTGCTAAAAAGACCTAGAAGCATTTCCACCAACCCAAAAACACTTTCTACATAATAATCCGATACTTTTCCGGCCGGAACAGGTTTTCTACCTTGAATCAGCCTTGTAAGAGGTTCTCGAAAAATTATGGCCGCAAAGAGTACGATGATTATCACCGCCATAAAAGGTACCGGCAATGGCCATTTTCCTTTGTATATGAAGCTTACTGCACTTATTAACAATATTAAATAAAGTAAAAACCCGGCTGCACCTTCACTTCCGAAAAGCCCTTCTTCTATGTTTCTTCTTCGTTTCATATTGACCAAATTAAATATATAACTGACAATTGATAAAACAATTCCTGTGGATATGCCTGCAATCAACATCGTATTAATATTGTCTAAAGGTCTTATCAATACAGGATGCAATAAACTTTCGTTCCCAAATATACTACCGTATAATACTCCGAAGAACATTGAGCTTGCACCTATCCTAACTAAAATGCCTCCAAAATCAGATCCTTTTTTTCGACGATTTATCAATAGTCCCCCACATAGCAATATAAAACCTTGCCCGATATCACCGAACATCATACCGAACATTAGCATGTATGTTATTGCAACAAACAAAGTAGGATCTATTTCACTGTAAACCGGTAATCCGTACATTCTTACGAAATATTCAAAAGGTCTTGCAAAACCATGATTCCTAAGCTTAGTAGGAGGTTCTTCTTTTTCTCTTATTGTTTGATAACTCATTACAATTAAAGAATTACCGGAAATTTCGTTAATTCTTTGTTTTAATTGATCCAAACAACGTTTTGGTACCCATCCCACTATATAGTAATGGTCGGCTGTAAAAGCCGCTTTTTGTACCAATAGGTTTTGCTTCTTATGCATTTGTACGATTACATTACATCTTTTTATATATTCTTCATGTTCTATTTTGAAAGAAGCAATTCTTTTTTCAAGATGTTCTTTTCTTTGTATAATATCATCGATAGAATTTTTGGTATTTTGAAGAATGTCCCATGGAACACCGCCTATGTTACCCGGTAAATTGATCTCTTCAAAACCTAAGGATCTTAAAATGGTTTCTGTTTCATGTAAGGACTCGACAGGTGTGAATGCAGCTATTACAATATATTCTTTTAAAGTATTTATTCTGTATATAATTGACGGAATGTTTTCAAAATTTTCTTTAATTTTGACATAACTGTTTTTTCTGACTCGTCCGATTTTAAAATTAAAATAATGCAGGTTCTTTAATTCATTCAAAGGAAATTTTAACTCTTTTATATCTCTGATCTTTGTCTGAAGATCTTTTATATCATTTAAATCTCTGATGCAGTTTTCAAGAGAGCTTTTATATTCCGATATTTCATTGTACAGGTGTTCAATTTCAGCTTCGGGATTCTCCGGAAACTCCGCCTTGTCTAAAGTATCAAACCCAAAAGATTTGTCTATTCCTAAAGTAGTCAATAACTCTTCCACTCTTTTTGAATAAGCGTCATTATAGGTATAAACATCTTCATTTTGTGTAAACCCGTTAATTTGCTCACCGGATAAAGGCATATGTCTGTTTATTTGCTTTACCGCATCTTCCGGATGCAAACATCCGCACTCCACAAAAATCTGAGCTGTCTTTCGTATATTATTTTTCAGACCTGTTGTATAGGTCAGTTCCATCCTTTCAACCGCCATAAAATCATCCCCTATAACTCTCTAATCAAGAATCTTTTTGTTTGCTCCGGGCTTAACCCGTACCGTATTCCTTCAATAACCGTAATAATATCTCTTATTTCAAAGTCTAAAAGCATATCAAACGCTATGGCTTCAGATATGTCCATCCCGTGAACCGATTTTAGTCTCTTCACTTTTTTATATATATACCTAAGATATCGTCTCTCCATATATATGTCTTCCTCCTCAAATAGGAAATCATATTTATACTTTGATAATTCGTCTTTAAAAACATAAATATTTTCACAATAACATAATTTTCTTATTTCCTTAATGTTTAGACGATATCCTCTGGGTATGGTATAGTTAAATAATAACTCCCTTGAAAAACTATAATATTTTAATCCTCTATATATCCATTGTACATTTAATAAATCCGTAATGTTACCCTGTAAACGGTACATTAGCCGCTTATCATGCAAATCAAGCTTTTGAAAGGCGTGAAAAAATATTTCAAAGTATGCAAGATCTAAAACCATCTCCCCCATAAAGGATGTTTTATTATCCATATCCGCTTCAAAGGGCTTTAAATACTTGTAGTATAGAGTGTACCGTAAAACTTTTATGAATTCCGATACTGTTTTTACGTTTAATAATACTTCCTTATCTACCTTACAATATAAACCTATATTGATTAAAGATTCTTTGTCCGGATCACTAATATTCCCGGTTTTTATAATTCTCAATATTTTTTTCAGATCTTCTATTTCAAGTTTCATAAATACAAACTGAAAGAATTTTTTATATCCGTCTTTAAAGTAATATGTTATTTTTCGAATTTCTTCAGCTCGATCCTTTTTGATATAACCTTCAAGTTGTCCCCGATGTATCTCTTTCTCGTCAATATGGTTTAATATATTATCATAATGGGTGTTATACTTTAAATAAGCGGCAACCTCGGTTACACTGTTCATATTAATTAAGCTGTCAAAATCCTGATCGGTTAAAAGCCTACTTTCAAGCACTCTTATTTTTGTATTAACTGTTGTAAATCTTGACATATTTTTAACAGCCTCTCATTTTAATTCTTCTTTAAGAATATTTTTAAAAATCATATCCGGTAGAAACTTTTTTTTATTCTCATATTCAATGTCAAGCCTTTTACATTCAGCTTCCATAGAGTCTTTTATCTTTTTTAATTCCTTTTTTATTTCATCCTTAGTGGAAATAGTAATTCGCTCCACTTTATCGCCGTAGTATTTTTCAGTATTCTTTTTATACTCAGACAATTCAAGCTTACTTTTTTCCTCTAATTCTTTAATGGCCTTATCATTTTTAAGAACCATGCTATGTGCTTTAGAATCTATATCAATCAAATTTTTTATAATATTATCCATCTAATTTCCATCCTTTTATAATTAGGTATTATCATCACTAGAACTTACACGTAAAAAACAATATCTTAATTACATAGTTATTCGGACATTATATGCCTATATTTCTATATGTCAAGTGCGAATTTTGTTTATAATATATAATAACATTAAAATATGCAAATAATAGTTTAAATTTCATTGTTTTGCTATGTTTTTTTAACACGGGAGAATAACACTACATGGTATACATATAATTACACGTTATATCTGTAATAAACATTATTTATTTTACTTATACCTTAATATTAGATATAATGTATAACGTAAAAAAAATATGCAACTAATAAAAATAAAGATTATAAGGAGTTTATTCAATATGGAAAGAGCTGTCGGTACCGTTGTAAGAGGTCTTAGAGCACCGATTTTCAATAAGGGAGACGATATCGGCCGAATTGTAGCCGATACCGTATTAAATGCTGCAAAAACAGAGGATTTTAAAATAAGGGATAAAGATATTATTGCAATAACCGAATCGGTAGTTGCTCGAACCCAAGGAAACTACGCTCATATTGATGCAATTGCAAAGGATGTGCGAAATAAGTTTAAAAATAGTCCTATAGGAGTTATTTTTCCTATACTTAGCAGAAACAGATTTGCAGTTTGTTTAAGAGGTATAGCTAAAGGAACAGATAAAATTTATCTTATGCTCAGTTATCCCTCCGATGAAGTTGGTAACCATTTAATCGATAATGATATGCTTGATGAAAAAGGTATAAATCCTTGGACGGATGTCTTAAACGAAGAGCGATTCAGAGAACTTTTCGGATATCACAAGCATCCTTTTACCGGTGTGGACTATATAGAATATTATAAATCCATAATAAACGAATATGGAACAAGCTGCGAAATAATATTTTCTAACGACCCAAAATCCATATTGAATTATACAAAAAACATTTTAACTTGTGATATTCATACCAGAACCCGTACCAAACGAATACTAAAAGAAAACGGAGCGGAAAATGTTTTCGGATTGGATGATATTTTATCACAATCTATAGACGGAAGCGGTTTTAACGAAGATTTCGGTCTTTTAGGCTCAAATAAGGCAACTGAAAACAGTATAAAACTATTTCCTAGGGAATGCCGGCCAATTGTGTTAAATATTCAAAATTTAATAAAGGAAGCTACCGGAAAAACAACTGAGGTTATGATCTATGGAGACGGCGCGTTCAAAGATCCTATCGGCAAAATATGGGAGTTAGCTGATCCTGTTGTATCCCCCGGATATACCCCCGGTCTTGAGGGAACTCCTAATGAAGTTAAGTTAAAATACTTGGCTGACAATAATTTTTCTAATTTACGCGGGCAGGAATTAAAGAATGCCATATCCGAATATATAAAAACAAAAAAGGCAAATCTTGTAGGTGTTATGGAATCTCAAGGTACGACACCACGAAGACTTACAGACCTTATAGGTTCTTTGGCAGATTTAACTTCAGGCAGCGGAGACAAAGGAACACCCATCGTATTCATACAAGGTTATTTTGATAATTATACAGAATAATATAAATATTGCAAAAAAAGAGGGCACTTGCCCTCTTTTTTTGCGATAGAATTTAAATTATCAAAGAGGTATATACTTTTCCAACTCTTCATTTGATACGGATCTCCCGTATTCACATAACTCATATGCTTCAGCATATTGTATCTTCATTCCCTTTTTTATACCGTAACGCTTGCATAAAAGATCTCTGAATCTGTCTGCAATGGCCTTATCTTTTTTTACCCTTCTTTCCTTCATCCATAAGTATCTCTCATCCTTATCCGAAGGAACCGAGTCTAAAATACCGTCAACCCAAGGCAGCCACTCATAAAGTTGTGATTCATGACATGCAATCATTTGCATCTTCAGTTCTATCTCGTCATCAATATCTAATACAATGTTAGGCTTAAACTCATACGGTTTTTTAAAATTATCGCACATATACATTATAACCGGGCTATACCTAAGCACTTCAGTATCCTCGCATACTTTAGGAACTTTAACGGCATAAGATGAATCTTGGACCAATTGTGAAGTTATCCTATGATCAGGATGGTAGTCATTCAATCTGTGTGTAATAATAATATCGGGTTTACATTTTCTTATTATCGAAATGAATTTTTCCCGTGTTATAATATCCGGTTGTATTTTATTACTTGGTATATCAGTTACTATACATTGTATTCCGGCTTTTGCACATGACGTTTCAAATTCTTTTTTTCGTGTTTGTGCCACATCTTCTCTACTCATTTCATGATGTCCGGTTTCACCGTTTGTTGCAGACATATAAATTACATTATGACCTGTTTTTGTGTATTTTATAGCAAGCCCTCCGGTCTGAATCTCACAATCGTCAGGATGAGCTCCTATGACCATTAACGTTAGTTTTCTATCCATAACTTCACCTCAAAATATTTTAGTATCCTAGCTCTTTAATTATATTATAACACTAATAACATACAACAATTATACATAATTGATTAAATTAACATTCCAACATTCCTACCAACCCGCTTCTTGCCACTTCCGATATTGCATGACACGGTATTATATTAAATATCTTTTCTATATTGGTTGATGTATCACATATTTGTAGTATAACTTCCCTATCAGACCTGTCTATTATCCTACAATCAAAAATCCGTGTTATATGATCTATATCGTTAATTGAATATACCTTTGTTAAAACCTTTAATAATACCAGCTCTTTTGAAACAGCAGGTCTTTTTGTCAACTCCATAACTTTAATTACATCGATCAAACGATTAAGCTGTTTTTTAATTTGCTCAAATTCCTCGTCATTTGTGTCACAAGCCAATGTTATTCTTGATATGGATCTGTCAATTGTCGGGCCTACCGTTAAACTTTCCAGATTGTATCCTTTGCCGGAAAACATACCCGATATCCTGGCAAGAACACCCGGATTATTTTCTACGGTCAATGTCAATATTCTTAACAATTAAATCACTCCTTCCGTAATCATTTGAGTGGTAGCCGCTCCGGACGGAACCATAGGTAAAACATTTGATTCGCGTTCAATAAGAAGCTCTATGAGTACCGGTCCTTTCTTATAATCATTTGCCATTTTCAAAGCTGTCCTAAGATCTTCTTTTTTTAATACACGAATCCCTTTCACACCGTATGCTTCGGCCAATTTAATAAAGTCGGGTATATAAACCGGACAGCTCACAATTTGACCGTCACATTGCAAAGGACAGTCCCGTCGTCGTTTCATACATGTTCCTGAATATCGTTTATCGTAAAAAAAACCTTGCCACTGTCGGACCATTCCCAGATATTCGTTATTAAAAATAATGCAAATTAACGGCAGTTCATTCAAAACGGCCGTTGCCAATTCTTGTACATTCATTTGGAAACCTCCGTCTCCCGATATACATACCACTTTTTTATGAATATTGCCCATTTGTGCACCAATCGCCGCCGGAAGTCCGAAACCCATTGTTCCCAGTCCGCCGGAAGTAATTAGCGAACCGGGTTTTTTAAAAGTACCGAATTGCGCCGTCCACATTTGATGTTGACCTACATCAGTAGTAATAATAGCATCGTCAAATTCCTCACAGATTGCTTTTACAGCTTCCATAGGTGATATCCTTTCTTTACCATTTACTGATAACAAAGGA
>CAZJOD010000184.1:0-6796 GCA_964547525.1 uncultured Clostridiaceae bacterium | reverse complement strand
ACGCCAAGGGGGTACCAGGCTCGATGGTCATCAGAATCACAGCAACAAGGCACGTGGAGTGTATTTTGAGACTGGAAAGGGTTAAAAATAAGAGTGTGAGAAACGGTAGTGAAGTGGCTGTGAATATTGCTAATAAACAAGATTAGAATTTTAATCAAATTGATCACGCACTGCATGACCAATTACCAATTTAGCTTTATGAAAATAAAAATCAGTAATCATTGACTGAGTACGAATAAACGAATAAAATAGTAATTGGAAATGTTTTTAAATCCAACTCATGTTTGAGCATATTTGAAAATACATTGGAGGTGTGACAATGACAAATTTATCTGAAATAAATATTTATGAAAATATAAGAACTACTGTATCGGAAGCAAAGAAAAAGGTTTATTCAACTGTTAATTTTGTGATGGTTGAAACCTACTGGAATATTGGCAAACAAATTTGCGAAGCACAAGGAGATAATGATCGTGCTGAATATGGTAAAGGTTTATTGAAATACCTTTCTGAAAAATTAACTGATGAATTTGGAAAAGGCTTCACAGTGACAAATTTGAGCTATATGCGTCAGTTTTACATAGCATTTCCAAATTATCACGCACTGCGTGATGAATTGAGCTGGACACATTATAGGATGTTATTAAAAGTTGAAGAAGTAAAAGCAAGACAATTTTATCTTGACGAATGTGCAAAATCCAATTGGAGTACAAGGCAACTTGAACGTCAGATTAATTCTTTTTATTTTCAACGGCTTTTATCAAGTCAAGATAAGGATAGTGTAAGAAACGAAATTCAAACACTTGAAAGAGGTGTGGATGTTAAAGACATTATAAGAGATCCTTATGTACTTGAATTTTTAGGACTTGAGCAGACCGCCGAATCTCTATGAAAAAGATATAGAACAAGGATTAATTGACCATTTACAGAAGTTTCTTCTCGAATTAGGAAGAGGATTTTCCTTTGTTTCAAGACAGAAGAGAATTACATTTGATGGGGAGCATTATTTTATTGACTTAGTTTTTTATAATTATATCCTTAAGTGCTTTGTCATCATTGATTTAAAAGTTGGCAAGCTAAAACACCAGGACATTGGACAAATGCAGATGTATGTCAATTACTTTACAAGAGAGCTTATGAATGAGGGCGACAATCTACCTATCGGTATTATCCTTTGTGCAGATAAAAGCGAGTCGGTTGTTAAATACACATTACCAGACGGCAATAATCAGATTTTTGCTTCGAAATATAAGTTATATATGCCATCAGAAGAAGAACTGATACAGGAACTTGAGAAAGAACAAGAGTTATTAGAAATTGAACAGAATTTGACGTGATTATTTAGTCATGAAAAGTCCAGCGGTAATATGTCAAGACCCAACTGGAAAAAAATTTAAAAGAAACAAGAGGTATAAGCCTTAAAAAGCGTAAAAAAGTAAACCCCCTAACAAGCTTACCAATAGTCAAATGTAAAATATGGTAGGTTATGGTTGGATACGCTACGTTCGTAGTATACCAAAAATCATACCAATGATATTATAAAAGTATACCACTAATATGATATACTTATTTTATGTGATACGAAAAATAGGTACCGGCGTAGTATATCACCAAAAAAACACCACCAGTGTCTGACACCAAAAACAACGAGATAAAGAAAAAGCCAGTGTTTAAGCGGGTTACGGGCTCCGCCGTTGTAAAATGTGTCTGACACCAAAACATTGGAAAAATGCAATTTTAATTGCGTCGAGTTGACAACAGGTGTTGGTGAGATACAAAAGTATTATTATTACGATATTGAATGAACTGCTCAACATATAGGACTGAAGGATATTCTCTAAGTTAATATAAAGAGTCACTGGACGACAATGTCAGCAATTTCACTCTTAAATGCTGATATAAAAATATAATTACGTCTTTTAAACTAACGGAGGTTATAAAATAAATAAAGACCAAATTATAGATTTTTTGCTAGAAAACGCAAGTGCAAATATAAAGTACAGGGTCATGCGCGATATATAAAACATGGCGGAAAACAGATGGATGAACATGGACGTGGGGGTATTAAAGCAATCATAGCGGAGTTAATGCTTAGTTTAGGGTGCGATGAAAATACACCTCACATTCAAGAGCAAATTAATATTGCCCTTTCCGCGTTCAGATGTGCATTGAAACATAATGATATTAACGATTTTACTAATGAATGTTCTTTTAAGGGACAAAAAGTCAGATATTATATAAAAAACACGTCATTTCCGGCAGGAAATCATTTAAGTCTATTGAACCGAACATCCTCGTGGCGAAGTGCTGAAAATCTTTTAATGTTCGAAAAGTCATATAACCATTGTAAAAATATAATGAAAGCTTATCACGTTGGCTGTATTTACATAAACTGCGGACACTTGGTAGGACCGTTTAATATTAACTGGCATGATCGGATGAAGTTAAAAGCATTGATGAGTTTAAAGATAATCCGATTGATTTTGCATGGTGGATGAGAGGTTTACAAAACGTGCAAAAAGAATGCTATGTTGATCAGGCCTTAAAGGATTGGATTTTCAAGGATGACATTATTGAAGCTACACCGGAAATCTATTTAAAGAAGCACACATATCTATGGGCAATAGAGCCATCTTGGAGAAAAGAGGTAAGTAAAATGTGTGATTTATATTTTCCAGCCATTATAACACTGTGCAATGCTGAATTATAACGAGAACAACGAACTTAATTTTCACACACCCGGCAAAATTCCAATGTAGTAGGTTGTTGCAATCCAAATATTCTAAAAAACGCTCTCGTATAGGGATGATCCTGTATGGGTTGCTACAGAAGGTGGGGTGGGGTATATATAATTATGGATATTATTGTTTTTAATATTGAATATATGAAAGTAATAGAGTAAAATAAAGGTAATAATCGGAAGTATGACCTTGTACACATATTTAAAACAGATGGGTTGATATGTTTCCGTGGACGGAGTATGTGGAGTGCGTGGGATTTATATGCCAATAAAGGAGAACATGAATTATTAACTCGTCACCCTTAAATCGAATACCGCACAAAACAAGCATTTTCATTACCAAAACTGCTACAGTATATTTATAAATTATGCAACTGCAGGAAATCCATATTTGGACAGGAGAAATTTTATGGCTACAATATTAATGCATTTGTATGTAGGTAAATATATTAAAGATAAATATAAGAAAATTAGGGATTTGCCGCAATATTATTTGGGCTGTCTATATCCCGACAGCGTAAACGCTTTTGGCTCTGTATCGTCAGAAATTCGCTATCCTGCACATTTAAGGTCAAAGGATATAGATGAGTGGTATGAAAACAACAATATATTTTATCGTCAAAACACAGGTAAGATAAATGAGGATTTTTTATTGGGATATATCATCCACAACATCACTGATGCTGCTTATGACAGGCATTTTAATTATATAAACAGGGACGATTGGAAGCGTTTTAACCAAGAGCAATGTAAAGAAGAATGGTGGATTAGCGAAGTTTTGCCCGCTTTAAAAATGGCAGTTCCAGTTAGTGTAAATGATATAAGTGAAACAAATGTAGAAGAATGGCTAAGAAAACTAACGGACAGTAATTATTGGTTTAACTCTCCCGAAGATAAGCCAAAGGAAATAACGAAAAATATGATGAACGAATTATCAGATATTGTATATAAAATTGTTTGCGGATATATCAATGATTGCAACCAATAAGCATAAGGGGGAGCTGAGTTTCTACACTGTCAAATAAAAAATGAATTGAATCTAATCCATAAAAGCTTCATAGATCTTCATACTAACTAAAGTAACATAAAAAACAAGTATTACACTGGAGTAATACCTGTAACTTATATATATATATATTGTTTATATTTCACTTATAATTCAAAAACACGAAATAGTATTCATGCTGCTGAACTTTGAGATATTTTTGCATAACACTATAAACAAGGCACCTAATCATATTCGGTTATGAAGGTGGGTTGCTCTCGAAGGAACGTGCTCATGTCGTCAATCCTTAAGTTCATCTCGTCCGCTGAGACTTTAGTGCAGGATGGCAAGGTCAAGGGTACGATCTGAGGCGATGGCCAATAATTTTATAGCAACACCACCGGAACGGAAGTTGAAAATGATTGCACCAAAGGATGAAACCTTTAGTGCCGTCTTTTTACAAAACATAATCTGTTATACAATCATACCAGTGGACATAGGTTTCGCCATTAACACAGAGTCTTTTGTTTTGAGGTAATTTTTCACTCCATTTTTGTTGGTATCGATTGAAAGCCCATTCATCCTTATTGAATCTGCGCCAATAAACTGTCTTGCCATTTCTATCAAGATAGGTTTCACTTATTATACCACCGTTATAGCTTTGAATATCAACTATAAGAACTGTATCATAAGTTTTATTGCCAATTTTAACATCATAGCGGCCGACAATGTCAAGCACGTTTTTTTCTTTACAAGTTAAATTGTTGCCGTCAATAGTAATTAAGCCTTTTGGTTTGATATGTGTTTCATTCCCACAATTATCTTCACCATAACCCCAGTTTTTAAGAAATTCTTCATCAAAAAAGGTAGAAGTGTGTTTAACTTCACCTACATAATGTGATTCAAGCAGAATACGGCTATATGTTTCGGTAAGCTGCATAACAAAGGTGCGGTCTGCTTTTACTGTTGAATCAATTATATTAAATTCTTTTGGATTGTTTTCTACTGCAACAATTTCAACACCTTCAATTCCATGCACCACTGCTTTACCAACTACTGCAAGGTCAACTGTTTCACTACACGTTTTCTGAGGATAATCATACATTGCCCATGATATCTTTTCTCCTAGTTTTGGGGTTATAAACCAACCTGCTGCTTCTTCCCAGACAACATTAAATGTTGGCTTATCAATCTTGACAACCTTAACATCTGGCATTATATTTGGAAATTTGCTCATATCTTTTTCTCCTTTCGATATAGGGTTATATGGATACTTTTCTCTGAAACTTTGCTTTGCTGTATGTAGACGGCTTTTCACTGTACCTAGCGGTATACTAAGTGCTTTTGCAATTTCGTTTTGTGGCTTTTGCCTAATATAATAAAGATATAAAATTTGTTTTTCTTTATCATTAAGGTTCAACAAGGTTTCATTAACAACTTCGTTCACGGTCACGCCCATCCGTGAATACGTGGTTTCATAGTGGATGTTTTCATCAAGTGGTAACTCAAGTGTTTTAGCTTTGACTCTATAAAAGTCATTAATTTTGTTTCGAGCGATAGCAATTATCCAAGCCTTAAATTTTTCTTTATCGCTAAGAGTGTCAAACTTTAAAAAAGCTGTGAAATATATTGCTTGTAGAGCATCCTCTCCATCAGCTTTATTATTTACCTTATAAAACACCAAGCGCTCAAGCATGTTTATACATGTACTTAGCAATGTTTCAAACTCTTTTTTCTTATCCATACCATCACCTCCATTCTTTTACTTACTTGAAACCGGCTTCACCATACAAGACGGAATTTTATATTAAAAGGTTCATTCTAGATAAAATATTATTAATTATTATATTAAATAAACTAATAGGTGAGCAACAATCTAACAACTGTACTCTGAAAACCTTTGAATCTACGATATTTATGGTTATTAAGAAATTTTCAGTTATTGAATATATGATTATTCTTAACTTTTTACACACCACACCCGCCATAAATCCCAATATACCCGGTTACAGCAAGCAAAATATTCTAAAAAACGCTCTCGTATAAGGATGACCCTGTATGGGTTGCTACAATACTGGTACAGAAGCTGGGGAGGATTGGAGCGTGTAAAAATTAAGGTTGCCATCTTATCAAGGCACATGGTAAAATGTAAAAATAAATACCGGTTATTGAAAAGAATTATTTTATCAGATACATTAGGAATCGGGTTATAAATAAATATACTGTGTTATTCTAACATAATATGAGCTTTTTTCACTTTAATTGAGTTCATTTCTCACAATTTAATATTTTAATTGATTAAAAAATATGTTACTTTAACTATATAAATAAATCATTGGAGGCTGTTATGGTTAATGAATTTGGTGAAATTTTTAGAACTTTAAGGAAGGAAAAACAATTAACACAAGAACAGATTGCCGAAATTTTAGGAGTATCTCCACAAGCAGTAAGTAGGTGGGAAAACGTTTCAACATATCCTGATATAACAATTCTACCTCAAATAGCTAGTTACTTTGAAACTTCTATTGAAGGCCTTCTTGGAATAACTGAAGTTTGTAAAATTCAGAAACTGCTGAACATTCAAGGAATGTGGCAGGAAAGCTTCGATGTTGTAAATAATTATTTAGAAGACGGTTGGATAGTAAAAGATATACAAAGTCACAGTATCGGTGATGGTAATAATGTTCAAGGCATTGTTTTAATAGAAAAACTGATTCATAAGAAAACAGGCCTAAATAAAATGCGGTGATAATGTAGTAATTCCGCATTTAAAATCTACATAAAAGCATTAGCATCTTAAATATTTTACCCGGTTACAGCAGTGTATCAAATTAGCATTCTTTCTAAATATCGAATCATTTTTTTTGAATATAGATCGGGTACAAAGATTTTTTCCCACACACCCCGCCCCAAATCACAATATACCCGATCACAACAAGCAAAATATTCTAAAAAACGCTCTCGTATAGGCAAATTTCCTCTCTTTTTTTATGTCTTGAAATGCTTTCTAAATGCTTGTAATAGTGGTTTTTTACCTGATTATCTATTTTGCTCCTGTATAAACCTCAATT
>CAZJOD010000183.1:0-6907 GCA_964547525.1 uncultured Clostridiaceae bacterium | reverse complement strand
TTCCACTTGAAGGTGATTTTCAGGGTGTTTTTCTTTAATCACCCGTTAAGGTGAGGAGTGATTTTGATAAAAAAAGTAAATAAGTGTTAATGATTTCACTGAAATAATTTAGTTACTGTAAACCGGAGTGTATCGGTTCAATTGTGAAATACTTTTACATATAGATAGAACAACAAAAATTTTCTAGCCGCCGGTATTTGACATCATGTCGAAAAAAGCATTGGCTATATTGGGGTCATACCAAGTTCCGGAAAGACTTTTTATCTCGTCCAAAGCATCCTTTTTAGATAAAGCTTTTCGATAAGGCCGGTCCTGAGTCATAGCTTCGTATGCGTTTATAACTGCAAAAATTCTGGATAACAAGGGTATGTTTTCGCCTGTTAAACCTTGAGGGTAACCTTTGCCGTCCCAGCGTTCATGGGAACACAATATGTAATCGGCTACAGGGTAGAGTTCGGGTGTCGCCAAAGCAATCCTATATCCCGCTTCCGGATATTTTTTTAATTCTGTCAATTCTTGCTCGGTTAATTGACCTTTTTTTGATAAAATATTATCGTCTATATTCATTTTTCCTATGTCGTGGAAAACCGCCACAAGCTCTAACGCATCTTTCGACTCGCGAGGAAGTTTCAGCACTTCACCGAATTTAGCCGATAACTCAATTAAACGATCAATATGCTCTTTAGGTTCGATAGTTCTTTCAAGCATTATGTTTTTGATTGAGGACATCAATAAGGCGTTATTCTTTTTTTTGTCAATCAATTTCTTCTTATACATGTTTGCTTCTGCATTTCTAACAGTCTTTTCTATTGATTCTTCTTCTTTTGTTTTAACTGCATATCCTAATGAAATACCCGGATATATGGATGTTTGATCCGAGTCGTTCATATATTCGTTTACTTCGTCATATACTTTTTTACAAATCATACGAGCGGTGGCACCGTCGGTTAAAGGCATCAGTATGCCGAATTCGTCACCGCCTATTCTTGCTACGATATCACCCTTACGACAGTTTCTTTTTAGAATATTTGCAATTACAACCAATAATTTATCGCCTTCATCGTGTCCGAATATATCGTTAGTTAATTTCAATCCGTTTACATCACCTATAATTATAGATAAAGGTAATTGTGCGGCTGTATTTATTCGTTTCTTTTCAGCTTCGAATAATGCCCGGTTATAAAGGCCGGTAATGGAATCGTGATTGCTTTTATAAAGCATTTCGGCTTCACGTTTTTTTCTTGATGTGATATTTGAAAATATAGCAGCCATTTGATTGGCTTTAGGTGAATAAAGAATAATCTCATAGAACTTATCAAAACTTGGGAAAAACAATTCTGTTTTTACGTTGTTACCATGCACCACGGCATCTATCAAATGCTGAGTATCACAGTTTTTCATATCCGGTAATATATCGTAAAGATCTCTATTTAAAATCTCTTCTTTTGACAAACCGGTAAGCTTTTCAAAGCTTGGATTAACATCGATCAATCTGCATATTGGTCTTTCGTTTTGACGTTCATTAAATTCACATACAACCAGACTTTGGTGCATACGAGTAACTAGCAGACGGTATTTCTCTTCGCTCTCTTTAACAGCTTGTTTTGCCTTGATTCCTTCTAATTCTCCCACTACTCGTATACCAATCATGCGTACAATTAATTCAACCGACCGGATATTGACTTTAGGACTTTTGCTTATCATTGTAATAAATCCTACAAGAACACCGGAATTGTTTGATAAAGACATCCGTACATAACTGTGTGCTTTAATTTCCTGAACTAATTTGTTTTCGGGAAATATTTTATAAACATCCTTTCTAAAAGAAACAACAGGCTTGGAGATGTCTCCGCCTAAACCGCAAATTGTATTTTCGAAGGGAGTTTCACAGTTTTCCGCATATCTATTGTTACCGTATATGGACATGGTTTGACAAGTTTTACCATCTTCCGATAATCTACAAATACAAACATAATCCATATCCAACATACCTGAAATAAACTTGACCGCATCATCGAAATAGGTTTTGCCGGAATCTGAAAAATGCTGTTGGAGGTTGAACAATAAAGCTTTTTCCAGCATTTTTTTGTTAGCAACTTGTCGTACCATATCAATAACCTTGGGTATTTTTATTCTTTTTACTCCGTTATATTGACCTACGAATATGTTTACAGGTATGGACATAAAGAAAATTGATATCGGTATTGCCAGAGCGGAATAATCAATTGCTAAAAACCGTGTCAATGTTATATTCATCATAAGGCCTATCACAGGAGGAAAGACCGCGGCAATCATATATTTCAAGCCTTTTTTTTCAACTTTAGGTGAGATTTTGTATCTTGATATATATAAATATACAATTGTTGATATACATAAAATGGTATATAACGTTTGAACATAATACCAAGGGCCTTTCTCCAGGTACAAAACGGGAAATAATTCGTTTTGTATAAATTCGTAACCTATGTAAAATAAATAATGAAATCGGTTTGTAAACCGCATGATTACCGTGCCAACGGGTATAACGAATAATAGCGCTTTAACCCAAGTTTTTAACCGGTTATACTTTTTAACATATTGTAATGAAAATATTAACCAAAAAAGTGATGTAAACGGAATACCTAAATATTGTATTATGTTCCAAAAGAGCATTTGCCGGAAGGAAGTGCTATTTAGCTCCATCATGTAACCGAATAAATACAATACCACTGAAACTGAGAATAACATAAACATACCTGATTTGTATGTTTTTCTTTTGTGCATTAAATAAGTTGTGTAAAATATCATTAAAATTATAGATATAAATAAATATGTAGTTATTGTCCCCAGCAAAAAACTCATATGTTAACACCTTTACTCATAATTTAGCACCTTTAAAATTATCCCTGATTTTATACCAATTGTATCACTTTTAATTATACTTTAAAAGTATTTATTTATAAGTTTGTATAAAAATATATACAAAAATATGATTTCACCACAATAACTAATTTACCGGTTTACAGTTAAGTTTATGAGTTTTTGCATTGAAATCAATTATATATTCTTTATGACGGCAATTATTTCTTAAAGTTGTGACTTGAATATTTTTAGCATTTCGGTATAATTTTATTTATAAACGGCGTCTTTTCAGGTCTGAACATTTGCTTTAATTGAATATTTGAACTACAATGTGAAGTCGGTATTTTATCAAAGTGTATTTTAAAAATAATAAAGCCGTTAACCGATAAAAAATTATGGAGGAATTGATGATAAGAAATGCCGATATAAATGATCTTGACTTTTTAACTATGTTAGAAAAAAACACATTTCCGGAATATATGCAATCGTCTAGGAGATCCTTAAGACTTAGTATCAACAGCCCGTTCCAGGAAGTGCTAATAATAGAAGAGGCTACTTTGGATGATTCACATATCCCTGTAGGGGCTGCGGTGTTGCAAATTTATACTAAAACTCTTAGGGTATATTCGGTTTCGGTGTTGCCCGACCGGCAGCATCTGGGATACGGTAGAAAATTAATGACTCACATAGAAAATATGGCAAAAAGTCTACGATGTAATCAAATAACATTAGAAGCCGATGCCGGAAACGGTAAGCTTATTAGCTGGTACGAATCTTTCGGTTTTATCGTAACCGGTATAATACCGGATTATTATGCCACAGGAAAAAATGCGGTCAAAATGGTTTTTCCGTTAGGTGACGACTTATTAAAACACAGTTACGAGTATAAAATTAAAAATTTGGTTGTGGTGGATAAACCGGTAAAATGGTTGGAAGGTATAGAAACCATAGAAATTATAAAAGCAAAGGATTATATTACCGATATAAAATATCACGATATGAATTGTAGAGTTTTTAATTTATGTTGCTCATATAAATATCAAAGTACAGGGTATTATGTATCTCTTCTAGCTTCGGCCCGTGACCGGCGTGTAATACCTAATGTAGCTACAATGCGTGATTTAACCGATAAAACTATAATACAAAGTATTTCACAGGAGGAAGACGAAGAAATCCAGAACTCATTGAGAAATATAAAAGAAAAACGTTTTGCCATAAAAGTATATTTCGGCAGGATTGCAGATAAAAAGTATGAGAAGCTTGCACGCAGACTTTATGCACTTTTTGAAGCACCTTTTTTAAAAATAAGCTTTTTGAAAAATGATAGATGGATCATAGATTCAATTGTCACCTTATCTATAAACGCGGTTACGGAGGATGAAATTGAAGTGGTTAAAAATTTTGCATGCGATTATTTTAAATCCAAGAGATTTAACAGAAGACGCCTTAAAAATTTCAAGTATGATCTGGCCGTTTTAATAGATCCAAATGAAAAAATGCCTCCCTCATGTCCCATTGCACTTAAAAAGTTTAAAAAGGCGGGAGAAGATACGGGTTTTTATGTTGAATTTATAACAAAAAAAGATTATCACCGTATGAACGAGTATGACGCTTTGTTTATAAGAGAAACTACAAAAGTAAACGACCATACTTATGAGTTTTCAAGGTATGCATACGCGGAAGGTTTAGTGGTAATAGACGATCCGTGGTCCATTTTGCGTTGTTCCAATAAGCTTTTTTTATACGAAAAAATGACAAAAGCAAAAGTGCTTATGCCGAAATCTTGTATTTTAATTAAGGGTTCCGATCCTATGAACCAAGTTGAACGCTTTATGTTTCCTATTGTGCTAAAACAACCGGACAGTGCCTTCTCAAAAGGAGTGCACAAAGTGGATAACCGCAACGAGTTGGAAATTAAATTAAAAGAACTGTTCAAAACATCCGAAATGGTTGTGGCACAAGAATTCCTGAAATCGGATTTTGACTGGAGAATCGGTGTTTTAGATAATAAACCGCTTTATGCTTGTAAATATTTCATGGCAAAAAATCACTGGCAGATCATAAATTGGGATACCGTCTCGATTGATTCCGGTGACTTCGAAACTCTACCGGTGGAAAAAGTGCCTGAGCCGGTATTGGATTTGGCTTTAAAAGCCGCATCTCAAATAGGAAACGGGCTCTATGGAGTTGATATTAAAGAAATTAACGGACAAGTATACCTTATTGAAGTCAATGACAACCCGAGTATCGACGCAGGAATAGAAGATTTGGTTTTAGGAGATATACTCTACTTGAAAATCATGCAATTCATATATGATAATATAGAAAAAGTTAGAAACAATACAAGGTATGTATAAAAAGATTCTACTTTATAAACTTTATATTATTGTAATTGACATACGAACCTTAACCTAAGCTGTAAAATCAATCGGTGAAGGAATTTTCAATAATCATGCTTAGGTTCGAAGCAAGTGATTTATTGTATTAAAATCATAAAATATAACAACAGGTATAAGGAGTAAATTTATATGGAAAACCGTAAATCTGAACAAAAAGAAATATGGCTTGCAGGAGGATGTTTTTGGGGTGTAGAGGCATATTTAAAAAAAATAGAGGGTGTTATAAATACAACTGTCGGATATGCAAACGGTAATACTTTGACTCCCGGATATTATGACATACCCCGTACAGGACATTCCGAAACCGTTCATGTGATATATGATCCGGTGAAAATAAATTTAGAAACATTGCTTAAATATTATTTCACAATAATCGATCCCACATTATTGAACAGGCAAGGACCGGACAAGGGGACCCAGTACAGGACGGGTATCTATTACAAAGATGAAGAGGATTTATCGGTTATTAAACAAGCCATAAAAAATGAACAGAATAAATATACAAATCCTATAGTGACCGAAACTTTACGCTTACAAAACTTCTATCCGGCTGAGGAATATCACCGGAATTATCTTGATAAGAATCCGCAAGGATATTGTCACATAGATTTGTCAATAAAGCCGGATCTTGATTGAAAGCAAACAAAATCATTGTTAATACTAATATAATAACAACATAAAAACCCGATGTGCACATATACACCCATCGGGTTTTTTATTATCTGTATTTATAGCTGATTTATAACAAATGCAAAATTTTTAGAGAAATGTTAGTGATGTGAAATCATTAAAACATGTAGTATTAAGTAAATAATGTTAAAAAAGACAAAGGCTAAATAGAGAATATAACTAAATAATAAAAAAGTAAAAATATATAAATAAATGGAAAACTATATGATATAATGAAATTAGTATAATTAAAACAGAGGAGGTAAATATATGAGTAAATGGATAAGTGTGCTTCTTGTGATTGCATTATTCGCTCTCATGGGCGCATGTGCTAACAAAGAAGGCAAAGATTCTCCTAAGGATGTAACAACACAGCCGGAAGAGAATCCTTTCGAAGAGTTTTTCGAAATAACATGGATGACCCAATACGGTGACAGGCATGTAGACGGAAGATGGGATGAAGCCGAATTAGAAGAAAAGTTTAATGTCGACCTTCAAGTATGGCATTATGATACCTTAAAAGCGGATCAGATGGCGGCTTTGGTGGCAGCCGGAGAAATACCGGATTTCTTTTTCATGCCTGCATCACCTAGAGAACCCGGTGACATGTTAAAAGAAGGATTGACCCGATCTTTACCCCTTCAGATGATGAAGAGCTATCTGCCGGGGCAATATAAGCTTATGGAGTTTATGCCTATAGGCTTTACATATAATCTTGTTCCGGGCACAACAGATGAATACCTCGGCTTGACTCACATAGGTATAGGCACCGCTCAATACTTTTATGATACAACATGTGTAAATCTGGACTGGTTGGATGCGATAGGGTACAAAGTTGACGAAAGCAATTTGAAACCTGTAAAAATCACTACAGAAGGCTATGAATTCATGAATAGCAACATATTTTTCGGAGATTTGGATTTTTCTTTCGAAGATATGATGGATATCATGAAAAAGTTCACCGAAGAAGATCCTGACGGCAATGGTGAAGACGATAC
>CAZJOD010000182.1:0-6909 GCA_964547525.1 uncultured Clostridiaceae bacterium | reverse complement strand
CTCATAAGAAATACCGATATGGCTTTTATATCGGATGTGGAACGATTGTATTTAAGTTTCACGAAATCAGGAACTGAAATGTTAAAAGTATCTGTAACAGTTTTTATTATAGTTTGTAGCTGTTAACCATGATTATGGAAAAATCAGTTGGGTGAACTGCAATCATCAGAGGATTATGAGCTAACCAAAGACGAGTACCTATTCAAGCTCAAAACTACCGGTATGCCTGAAAATGTGACAAAATGACGGAGTGAGACAATCCAGTCCTCCAGTCCTGTATTTAATCGTATAATGACTTTGTATTGCATTTTTATGGTGTTATGAGGTAAACTGCTGGTGTGCCAGATTAATTATTGGAACTCCAGCAGCAAAATTATTGACTTTTTTAAGGATTTGACAAAAAGGAAATTTTGTGAAATAATTACTTAAAATTATTAATGAAAAGGGGCGCGACGATGATTTTAAGTAATCTCAAATTAACTGATAATAGGTTTAATAGTCCGATGTTCGGACTTTGTTTTGTTGTCGAAATTGGGGTTGCTTAAATGATCAATTGCAACCATATTGGGTTGCAATTGATCACTGATGTATTATAATAAGATTGAGGTGGTGCGACATGGAAAAATTTACTGTGTTAGTCATAGATTTAAAGAAATCTCGATCATATTCAATCGAAGATAGAAATTCTATTCAAAATTATATTATTGCAGTTATTCAGAAATTAAATGAAACGTTCATGAATACTATTCTTCGCGAGGTTGAATTTAGTGCTGGTGATGAAGTGCAAGGATTATTCAGCTCCCCGGAAGCAGCATATTTGTATTTAAGACTGTTTAATATGCTCGTTTCTCCAGTTGAATTAAGAGCGGGAATTGGTGTTGGCGAATGGAGTATTAAAATAGAAAATGCCAGTACCACCGCTCAAGATGGACCTGTATACCATAATGCTCGTTATGCTATTGAAAATGTGAAAGATTCTGTTGGATATTCAGTGCTTCTTTTTTCTGGGAAAGAAAATGATATTTTTATAAATTCCGCTATTAACACACCTTTTATATTAACAAGCAACCATAGTGAGTATCAGAATGAAATAATGTTGCTTACAGAATTACTATATCCAATTAATTCTCATAATGTAATTGACGGAAGGAAAATGCATCATCTTTCTGAACTTGTCAAATTAAAAAACAAACTGAATTATTATACCTACTTTAAGATGAGAAAATCAGTCAAAAAATATCCTTTCGATGATATTAAACATATAATCATAGATCCATATCAAATAGATGCAATTAATGATGATAATACTTTTTATGTTAATAGTGGAAAGAAAAGGGGTATGACTATGCACCTATCCGATGCACTTGGAATAAGTAGGCAAAGCATAGAGAAGACTTATAAAACAGCAAAAGTATATGAAGCGCGGAATTCTACCTTAGTTGCATTAAAACTAATGGACAAATACTTATAAGGGGACAAATATGATTATATTTATGTACATACTTACTCATTTAATTGCTGATTTTACTTTACAATCAGCAGAATTAGCCCAGAAAAAGCAAGAACAATTTAAATTTTCTTATTATTCATTCAATTATATATGCGGTGGCATTCTCTGTAGCCATTTTTACTTTTATAAGTCTAAAAAATGCTATTTTACCATTTATATTAATAATAGTATCCCATTTTTTGATTGATTGGGTCAGAAATATTGTTGATAAATTTTTTTGTAAGAAAGGCGTTGTGTTTGCTTCCTTTCTAATTAATCAAATATTGCACATCACTATATTGGTATTCTTAGTTTATATCTTTAATTTAAACACAAAAACGAACCATCTATATGATCATCTGTTTAAATGGGGGTATTTAAAAAATATAATCATTTATGCTTTAATATACGTTATAATATGGGATGCAGCTGCTGTTTTTATAAAAAAATTGTTCGCCTATATTTTTAATAAAGATGAATGTGTAAACGAAGAAAATGACCCACAAGTTGGTAGAATTATTGGGAAACTTGAACGTTTAATAATATCTTCTTTAGTGTTATGTAATCAATTTGGAGCTATTGGATTTGTATTAACCGCGAAGAGCATAGCTCGCTATAAACAACTTGAAGATAGAAATTTTGCAGAAAAATATCTGGTTGGTACCCTATCAAGTGTAGCAATTGCATTTATAACTACCATTCTATTAAAGAAATTAATATGAAAAATAATCACGAAAAGAATTAAAAGAATACTAAAGTGCAACCCATTTAGGTTGCATTATTAAAGTGCAACCCATTTAGGTTGCATTATTAAAGTACAATCCGTTTGGTTAGACATATTATACTAAGAGATTTTTTGCATTTTTATAGTGATTCTGATGTAAAAATGAGATTTTTACGAATTGAATGTTTTAAATAATAAAAAAAGAACATGGTGCGGTTTACTTTTGAAGAAGACGATTTTTCTCCTTTATTTATTCATGCGTTTACCCCAACATCATTAAGCGCTATTTTATAACAACGCTTATCGACGTTTGGGGGTTTATTAAGCCAAATATTTAAGCTAATTATGAACTCCTTTGTAAAACAAGGACCATGTACCTGTCGGTGAGCACGGCCGCCTGCTGGCGTTCTGCTGACCCTTTGGCGTCAAAGGTCGTGCTTGCGGTGCCTTTCATCAAGCCACTGGACAGTGCGTATTCAACATAGACCATAGCCCATGGGGATATTTTATCCTTATCATCCAGGTTGTTTACATAAACGAATCTGTCGTTGTCATCGGAACTACCTGCAATGCCTGCACCCGCAGTGTCGAGAGAGCGAACAAACATCGCCGCCATTTGTTCCCTGGTGCATAATTGTCCGGCACCGAACAGGTCGTTCGAGATACCGCTGATGATTCCGGCCCGGTAGGCGGCTTCGACATAAGGGTATGCCCAGTGGCTCTTCGGGACATCCTTAAAAGTCGGAATGTCTGGTAAATCAGTCATATCGATATCCAAAGTATGCACAATCATCTTTATCATTTCAGCACGGTTTATAACCCGGTGTGGATTGAAGTATCCGTTACCGTCACCCGAGATGATATTATGCGCGGCCAGATTGAGGATAGACTGTCTGGCGTAATCCGAACTGGATTCGATGTCTTTTATGGAGCCTGCCTTATCTGTAATGTCCAGTACCGGGGATTGCTTATGCGGTACTAATTCAACATCCTTAACCGGGATTTGGGTTGTCGTATTACCGCTTATCAAAACCCTGTATTGTCCATATTGAGTCTCGTTAGCGAGTACTGTAAATTCTTCGCCTTTAACCGCTATATATCCTGACCCTGAAGGGTTTACGCCCAGTACAACACTGTCTGCTGTCACCCTCACCTTTTGCACTGGCTGAGGCACTACCAGCTGAGTACTGCCAGTGAGGTGCACCTTTGCGGACTTCATCATGATGCGACCGGTATAATTTACGTCATTGTACGCATAAACCGATATATAATAGTCACCGTTGTACAGGTCGAATCCATAATAGTTACCGTACATGTCGTACCCGCTGTTCTTACCGTCCCATGTAAAGGTATACGTTCCCGGTTTTGCATTCTCTAAGGTTAGCCGGGGATTTCCGGTGGGATATCCCATTGAATCACAGATAAATACCGAAACATGCTTCATTGCTTTCGTAAGAGTGAAAGTACCCGTAACCATATCATTGAGTCCGTCTCCGTCAGGTGAGACCACAGGACTGTCAAATGAGGCGCTCGTTACTATCTTCTCAATTTCTTCCTTCGGCATTCCCCATTCAGAATCCTTGATTGTCAAAGTGGCATCAGTCGTGTATGCCTGGACGAATTCGTCCGGAGGACCACTGAGCTCATATGACATGAAAACAACGCGATATATGCCTTTGGGCGGAATCATACCTTTAGAATCCCTGCCGTTCCATGTTACTTCATGTACGCCCGGTTTTAGAGTTATGCGCGTACCGGTGAACAAATTATCATTTTTGTTATAATTGCTTTGGTACTTATTTACGAGGGCGACCTCCACTTCCGCGGGCCTCTTCAGCGTGAAACGGATGGTAACTGAAATATTGCTGTCGCTCTTGATTGATACGACTGACGGGGTGGTAGATATATTTTCAAGCAGCGGATTGGTGACCAATGAGTCAGGCAGGGACAATCGTGTCCCGCTTGCCCAGGCAAAAGCACTTGACGGAAAAGCGGTCAATATAAGTATGATGGTCAAAATTGCAGCTAAAATTTTTTTTATTTTCATCTTTCCCCCTGAAAGTTAAATAATTAAATATCGGTAATGCCAATTATCTGATTATACACTTATGTTAATGCCTGTTCGACGTCTGGTCAAGCAGTAAATAATGGGTTAGGTGAACTGAAATAATTTTGCCTTCGATCAGGTGGCTGCTAAATAAAATTTCGGCAAAAAAAAGATTATAAAAGTTGAGGTAAAAGCTCTTTGCACTTAGGTTTCTGTATGAGGTGGAAACCTTTATTGTTAAGGACTGATTGGGTGTAAGGGGGCAGCCTGCATAAATATAGAAAAAGTTGGTATGTTTAAACATTTCACATTGTGATTTGAGTAAAGATTTGGTAAGATTACAGTAGAAGCTAGAATGCTCGTTGAAAAGTAGCATTTAAAAAGTTATAAACACAATTATAAAAAGGAGCGAATTATAAATCATTTAATTCAACACACATTATGCTGAAAAAGATAAGTATAACAGGTTTTAAAAAAGGTATGATCATCATGATGGTGGTTGTTATGACCCTAATTATTTGTTTGTTGATTGGATGCGGTGTTCAGTCTGTAGGCTCCGGCGATGAAACGGACATTAAGGGGGATACCACGAAAAAAACAGTGGATTCCACCGACAAGACATCAAATGAAACAGAAACGATACGAAAGGATCAACCCATAAAGATTCGCATCGGCATTATGCATCCGGTCACTCCTTCCACATTCGAATATGGCAGCGGAGTGGTACAATACTTCAAAGATCAGTTTAATGTTGAGCCGGAGTTTGTTTATTACAAAGAAGTAGATGAGGGCAATATCAAAAAAATTATGGAAAGCGTAGATCGTCCGGATTTGGTGCTTGATATGCTTGTATCTACAGGTTATGAGTTAGGTGAAAACGGTGCCCTCTTGGATTTTAAAACCGTTGAAAACCAGCTGCCTAATTACTTGGGGTTATGGGATAATCAACTGGAGAAAGAACTTTTAATGAGTAGCATCACAAAAAAAGGATCCGATTCATATTATGTGTTAATTCCCTGTATTTATAGCCGGCCCTATGGTGGATGGCAGTACAATTCTTTATTCGAAGATTATGAGTATGAAGTACCCGGTACGATTGAGGAACTGTATGATTTGGCTGTAGCACATAAAGAAAAGACCGGGGATGCGCCCATCGCTATCAATGTGTATGGAAACAATGCGTTCACCGACGATCTTTTTGAAGGAATTGCAACGGCATATGGTACCACGTCCTTTCTATTTGCACATGATGTTGACGGCAATTTCATTTCTCCTGTTTTGGATGAAAGATGGTTTGATGCATTGCGTATGTATCATTTATTCCTAAGAAATAACCTTGTTTGGTATAGTGAATACAATTGGTCTGCATATAATAATTTGGATAACAAATGTATTTTTACATATGGTGTATCCTCATCAATGAGAACAGATAATTTAAACAGAGTATGGACGGTACCGGCAGTAAATATCAAATCCGACACGGTGGACAAAGCAGCTTCTGTGGCTGTAATGAATAAAGTTTACCAACATATCGCCGTTTCTAACTATTGTGAAGATGACGTGACGGCAAAGATTATCGAAATACTGGACTTTTTGACCACGGCAGAAGGTATTGAGCGGGTCTACTTTGGCGAAGAGGGAAAAACATTCGAAATCAATAAAGATGGAAAAATCGCATATAAACAGCCCATAAATAAATCCATATGCCCTATTTTTACCAATACTCAAAGCAAAAGCCTACCTTATCGCTTTGAAACATACGGGCTGGATCATTATTTTGCATTGAGTTATCCGGATTGGAGTACCACCGCTCACAACACATCGTTTCAGGCTTGGGTGGATTTGAATGAACTTAATCATAATAATCAGCAGTATTACAAGCTGATATCCTATTATTTTATTGATGACAAGATCAATGAAAAGGTGCTAGCGGTAGCCGAAAGTGTGGCACGTTTTACGAATGAGTTTCTAAATTCCGGTGCAGATTACAATGATTATATTAAGATGGTGGAGGGATTGAAGGAAGATGGAATCCAGGATATTATCGATTACTATAATCAACACGATTGAGAGGAATGGTGATAAGCTTTTTTCATTTTTACCGAATAAAAAAATATATATTGATTCTACTGTAATAACTATTTTTACTACAATAGAACGAATAAATATTAGACAGTAATTGCAAAATCTGTTGGCAAAAATGCAATCAATCAATTGCTGTTCAATATTTTTTATTAAAACCAACGAGCATAGAGCACGTTGGTTTTAATGTGTAACTCACAGCAAGTGTTCATTACTTTGCTTAGTTATATAGGACGTCGCATTGACCACGACAGTTAAAATGCAAGTTGAGCCTGTTATAGATTTCAATTACAGTTCAGTTTATGAGTTTTTGCAGTGAAATCATATATTGTTTATGGTTTAATTAATCTAAAAGCGGATTAGTTGAGATGTGTCCCCGAGTACATTTATGCAGGACAGAATAATATTTTCGAATATGTTTTCTCCATATTAGACCCCCTTCTTTCTCAAGTTCTTTATATACCAATATCGGTGTAGTGCACTTCAATTTGGACTTCACCGCATATACCGGTCAAGTCGATTGTTTCTGTTGCAGCATTAAATACGTTATATGTCTGACCATTCACA
>CAZJOD010000181.1:0-7116 GCA_964547525.1 uncultured Clostridiaceae bacterium | reverse complement strand
GATTCGGTGTCAAGAGTTTTACACAATGTATTTATTGGTAATCCCCAACATGTTGAGACATGTTCATTCGGTACCTACCGTATGTTGATATTTTTTTTAATAGAAAACCGGTGTTGTCTACCATAAATTTATATGGTACTGATACATTGTTAATTCTCATTATTTCTTAATATTAAAAAAATTAAAAGAAATACATACGGCAACAGCTGCTATACAAACTCAATTCAAGTCTACTATCAATCCTACACATCATGTAAGTATATGACAGCAAATTGAGAACTGTGCCAAAATTTTTTTTGCATTTTAAGCTAAAAGAAATATGCGAATTGTAACTTAAACATGTGATTACGGATTACAAGACTTTAATAAGTTCCTTGTCGATACTCCGGAAAAATGTTACATACAGCTTTTGTGGCTTTAGTACATACATCATCATCTACAAATTTTGATATGTGTTTCAAAGCCTCAATGAGCACATCCATATCATCGGTAAACCCAACAGCCGGAACAAAATCCGGAATAACATCAAATGGTAGAATAAAATATCCTAAAGCGGCTATAATTAATGCCATTTCTTTTGCCGGTACATTTTTACTTATCAAAACATAATATAGTAAAAATGCTTTATATAACAATGTTGAACCTGCTGTTTTCCCCGATTCCTTAACCTTTTCCCAAAACCCTTTTTCCGTATAATGTTCTTGATAATTTTCAGTCATATATCTCACCTCAACTCATTCATATGCCATTTTAACAATTATGATCATAAGTGTATACATTCTATATCTATTTTTATGGAGAAACAGAACCTAATCTGTTAAAACTCCGGTAATTTCCCCATTTGGCTTATTACCATATTATAATAATATCCTTGTCTTTGCATCAATTCTTTATGATTTCCGCTTTCTAATATTTTACCGTCACCAATTACCATAATGTGGTCAGCATCTCTTATTGTAGATAATCGATGAGCTATCAAAAAACTCGTTCGGTTTTTCATTAAATTTAATAATGCATTTTGTATATCTTTTTCCGTTTTAGTGTCGACACTACTTGTCGCTTCGTCTAAAATCAATATTGGACTGTCGCATAAAACCGCTCGAGCGATCGATATCAGTTGGCGTTGCCCTTGGCTTAGATTATCTGCTGTTCCTGACATCATTGTATTATAACCTCTAGGTAATTTCTCTATAAAATCATGAGCATGAGCTATTTTTGCAGCATTAATTACCTCTTCATCCGTTGCATCGTATTGCGAATATCGTATATTGTCCATTATAGTGCCGGTAAAAAGGCATGTATCCTGTAAAACCACAGAAAAACATTTCCTAAGGCTTTTTCGCTTTATATTTATTATCGGTGTATTATCTATCAATATTTCACCGGTGTCGGCATCATAAAATCTCGTGAGAAGGTTGACCACTGTAGTTTTCCCTGCCCCTGTTTCTCCTACTAAAGCGACAACTTCACCGGGTTTCACTCTGAAACTCACATTTTTTAAAACGGGAGTTAATTTATCATATGAAAAACATACATTATCAAAAACAACCTCACCACTAGGCTTCTCCATTTCAATAGCGTTTTCAGGATCAGCCGGTTCTTCATTATTATCTAATATTTCAAAAACACGTTCCGCTCCTGCAAGTGCCGATTGTATTGTATTAAACATACCTGCTATGGAATTTAGAGGATGTGCGAATTGCTTAGAATAGCTTAAAAAACTTACAACCGTTCCGATAGCAACACCATATCCTACCGTTAATACACCTCCTACAATAGCCACTATTGTGAAGATCATATTGTTTATAACATTTAAAAGGGGCATCATATACCCGGACCATATCTGAGCTTTTTTTCCCGTCTCATAAAGTTTTTCATTTATTTCACTAAACTGATCAAGAACATCCTGTTGCTTGCCAAATGCTTTTACCATTTTTAAACCAAGTATATTTTCTTCAATAACACCATTAAGAGAACCTAAGTTCTTAGCTTGGGCGGAAAAATATTTTCGGCTCCTGGATGCAATTGCACGTGTTAAAATAGCCACAAGAGGAACACATAATAAAACCACAAGCGTTAGCGGTATATTTAACGCTATCATTACGGTTAACGAACCGATCAAAGTTAAAACGCTTGAAACTAAGTGAGTGGTTGTCTGAGCGATTGTCGAACTCACATTGTCAATGTCATTTGTGATTCTGCTCATTGTATCTCCGTGAGAACGGGTATCGTAAAAACCCAAAGGAATTTTTTGCATCTTATCAAAAAAATCTTTACGTAGCGTATAAACAAGTTTTTGTGACACTTTGACCATAATTACACCGTTTAAGGTCACTATCAACCAATTGGCTGTATGTAAAGATGCAACAATCAATAGAAGCCGTATAAGCATACCTGTATCAACCGTCCTGTTAATAATATCGAATGTATTAAATGTTTTACCGGTAAAATAAGGGATACCCACAGAGATTGCAGATGAAACAACAGTAAGCGTAATAGCCGCAATAATTGTTTTTGCCCAACGCATATATATTTTTACAACACGTAACAATGTTCCTTTAGCGTTTTTGGGTTTTGCAGCCGGAGCAAAACGATTGGCACCTCCCCCACCGACAGGTCTTCCGGTGATACCCGGCATACTTACAGTCTGTTTTCCATGCTGTTCGGCCATACTTACACCTCCTTACCGCCTTCTATTTGTATTTTATAAATATCTTTGTATACATCACAATTTTTCATTAATTGATCGTGTGTACCGTAACCAACTTTCTCACCGTTGTCCATAACTAATATCCTGTCTGCAAACATAGCGGTACCGCATCTTTGTGTAATTGTAATTACCGTTTGATTTCCCGCCCCGGTGTTTAAATTCTCCCGCACTTTAGCTTCGGTTACAGCGTCTAGCGCGCTTGTCGCATCATCCAATATTAATACCGAAGAATTTTTAAGTATACCCCTCGCTATTGAAATTCTTTGTTTTTGGCCTCCTGATACATTTACTCCCCCACTTCCTAATAAGCTGTCCAATCCGTCAGGCATTGTGTAAACAAATCCGGCTTGAGCTTTGTCCACAGCCTGTTGAAGTGTTTCATCGGTAGCCTCCTTATTCCCCCATCTTATGTTTTCTGCAATTAATCCCGAGAAAAGCATTGGTTTTTGAGGAACTATAGCCGTATTTTCCCGCACACTATTAATATTTAAAGACTTAATATTATAACCGTTTATTAGTATTTGTCCTTCGTTTACATCATAAAACCTCATAAGTAACCATGCAATCGTGGATTTTCCACTGCCAGTAGGTCCGATTATCGCTAAGTGCCGCCCGTTTTCAACAGAAAACGATAAATTTTTAATTGCTGGAACGCCGCTTCCATTTGGATATGCGAAGGTTACATTTTTAAATTCAATGTCTCCGTTTAATTCCTTGATTATTCCGTTTGAATCAAAATCTTCTCCGCAGTCGAAAACTTCCTTTATACGGGCTGCAGAGGCTTTTGTACGTACAAAAATATTAAATATATTTGTTATCATAATTAAAGAAGATAAAATCTGTGCCATATAAATTGTAAAAGCTGTGATATCTCCGGGATTTGCAAGGTTTAAGGAAAATAATCGACTCCCTATGAAAATAACTGTCACGGTACCAAACCCGACTGTTAATGTAATAAGCGGTGACACGAATGTGATGACCATTTGTGAAGATATACCTTTTTTCATTAAATTTTCATTTGAATCCTTGAATTTATCAATTTCTTTGTCATATGTACCGAATGCTTTAACTACCCTGACTCCTATCAAATACTCCTGAACAACAGAATTTACTTTGTCCATTGCCGCTTGCAACCTGGAAAACCTGGGATAACTTAGCTTCATACTTATTACAATTAGTATTGCAACTACCGTTACTACACCATAAACAACAAGACTTAGTTTAAAGTTCAGCATAGTTGCAAAAATTATACTACCTATACACATAATAGGTGCTTTTAAGAATATTCTCATAATACCGTTTACAAACTGCATAACTTGGGAAGTATCGTTAGTCATTCTTGTAATTAAAGACCCGCTTTCAAGTTTATCATAGCTCTGTTCAGAAAAGTTTATGATCTTTTTATATAAATCATATCTTAAATCCGCTCCCATACGCTGTGAAACTCTACTTGCCAATATGTTTCTTGTGACTGCAAAACCCGCCCCAAAACCGGTTACTATCAACATAAGCGAACCCCAATAATATATTTGTGAAAGAGATCCTTTTTCTATACCCGTATTTATAATATTAGACATAAGAGTCGGTCCCAATAAATCACATACCGCTTCTAGTGAAACACAAAAAACGGCTATAAAAAAGGGAAACTTATATTTTTTAAGATATTTACCATATAAACTCATTTGTTTTGTCATCTTTCTTTTAATATAAATTAGATAGCATCTTTCATATTCTAAATTTATTTAACCTGACGGTCAAGTATCAACACAAAACATTTTCAATCTGTAATAGACAATGCTCTATATTTTAAATATGAATGATTTTATATGGTATATTTTGAATAAATAATATGTCGGCTCTATGATGTCGAAAGATTAAATTGAATTTAAACTTTTTATCGGCTAACACACTAATAAATGCCAAAATACAAATATTATTATTCTTATAAATAGTTTGTCAATAGTAGGTGACATTTCCCCGTCTACAGCCTGAAATTCATGGTCGGCATTATGTACGGGAACAAATGTAACTTTCATACCGATTGCTTTTGCCGCTTTATAGAAAGTTTCGGCTTGAGAAAACAAAATGGTCTTATCTTTATCTCCATGTGCCATAAATACGGGGGGAGCATCGGATCTCACATGAGTTACAGGAGAGGCTTCCGCATAAAGGTCGTATTTTTCATTTGGACTACCTCCTATAAAAGCTTTTAATTTCGTATCCAAATAATCGGTATCTTTTTCTGTGAATCCTTTTAGATTTAATAAATCGGTTGGAGAACACAAGCTAATCACACATTTCACAGGTAAAGACAGCCCTACATCTTTCTGATCCACGGCATAATTTTCACCGTTTAACGCTAGCAGCAGTGCGAGGTGACCTCCGGCAGAAGCACCCATAACACAGAATCTGTTTATGTCAAAACCGTACTTTTCCGCATTTTTTTCTATATACCTTACCGAATCGGCACAATCCTCTATGTGTGCGGGAAATTTCGTTTCATCGTCGGTCAATCTATATTCAACACTTACAATTGCAAAACCTAATTTTGTAATGTTGTCAATCGGACCGAATTGCTTTATACTCTTCCCGCCGCTATCCCATGCCCCGCCATGGTATAAAAACAATACAGGAGCCTTTTTAAAAATATTCTTTTGCGGCATATAAATGTCAAGTTTTAACCGCTGTTCGTCTACAGTTTTATAAACGACATCTCTGTATATGACAGGCCGATCAACCGTTTCTTTTGTTATACCTGATATATTTAACTTCAATCGAATCAATATAACTGTAAAAATGATAACTATTACCGTTATAATAACGGCAAGACCTTTAAATAATTTCAAAAACATATATGACACCCGCTTACATCACAAGTTAAACAAAAATCTACTTTTATTTTATTGATTATTGTTACATGTACATTATAATAGAAATTATCATTTTTTTACAAACATATTTGATGATTTTACCGTAATAAGTTCTTTTACAGTATAAACATATTATTTTTAATGATTTTTAATATACTTTTGCAATTAGTTGTTTCCGATCAAATTTAAATAAAATTCTCCATCTGTCTCCATATAGGGCAGCAAATCTTCGTAACTGATTTCAAATGTGGGAAACCCGGCTGCATACGGAGCTATTTCATATTGTTGATAATATATCCTCAATCCGGTTTCAGTAACAGAGGCATAATAATCGTCTTTATAAAATTCGTTAATCCGTTCTTCCTTCGATGCGGTTTCATCTAAATATAAAAACCATTCTCCCCTTTCCACATATTGTGCATCAATCAGTTTGGCTATAGCCATTTGCCAGTCGGAATCTTCTGCAAACAAGTCTTTTAAAACATACCTTGTACCGGTTTTTACATTCATGTAATAAGATTGCATGAACATGTTCGGGTGTGCCGCTCCAAAACCGTACCAGTACAAACTAATATCGATATTGACTATGTTATTAATCAATGATAAAGAATAATCTGTAACTGTGGTTTGTTGAATTTGGGTAATGCTTTCAATATCTTCAGACTCATTGTCTTCATCAGGCGAAAATGCATTTCCTTTAAGCTCAGACATAATATCGGATATCGTATTATTGAGTTTTTCCACAAGTGTGTTGTCTTTATGATAAAAAACAGGATAGAAGTAGCTGTTTGCAATATACGGAGAGTATATTTTTGTAAAATAACTTATCGACTCTGTTAATTTGTTTTCATCATTTATTTCCTCTAAAATCGTCCCGTCAATTGACAAGCAAGTTATAATTCGATCGTATATATCGTCAAATGGAGCTACTACGACCCTTTCACCGTTCTTATATGCAACTGCAAAATAATTAAACTCCGCATATTTTCCTAATTTATTACCTTGAGCATCTATAAAATATGACTTGAGTCCGTCATTAGCTAAAAATAAATTATCTGTTATTCCTTGAATATCAAAAAACTGTTTATCAGTTACATTCTCTCCGTTTTCATCAATAAATCGATATTTTATCACAGACATACCTGTCGGTCCGTATCCATACCAAAATTCAACCGGGTCGGAATAAAGATAACGTTTTTGCCCTACTCTTAAAATCATGCCTTTCGGTTTTATTACATAATTACCGCTCCTATCAATCAAACCGTACACACCTTGTGCCAGTATACCGTAATATTGATCTTTTTCAGGCGCTACTACTCTGACAACCGCTCTCTCACCTTTAAAATCTTCAGCTTCCAAATACTTAGGCTTTATCACTACATTACCTTCGGAATCTATATATCCATACAGTTGTCCTTCACGATAGGCATATAACTCCGGTAACTTTTCTTCTTTCGTCTCCGGTGCGGTTTCTTTTGTGGTCTCCATAGTTACTTCTTTGGTTGTCTCTTTTGTTGTTTCTTTGGTGGTTTCTTT